>DATIIZ010000030.1:0-46213 GCA_035479215.1 Candidatus Babeliales bacterium
TGATGAGCTAGTGATAATCAACTTTGAAGAACCCCAAACTGGAATCAGAATTAAGGATGCAGCCATTGCAGACTCATTTAAACAGCTGTGGAGCGCTTTTGATGAAAACCTGCGGGCCAATCCCTCATACAAAAAACTCCCTCAAAAAGCCCGCCGGCAGGTCTAGCCAATCTCTTAGAAACCGCAAAATCGTATAGTTTAGGATGTAAATCGTTGGATATCAAAAGATGGGTCTTTAGCTAGTGCCAGTTTTGAGAGTAGCTCAAATAGTCTAGATAATTGAATGTCCCTTTCTGTTAGTAAGTCAATTGGGAATTTGCCGAGTTTTCTTTCCTCTAGGCTTTTACCAATAATCTCCATGGAAAGAGTAAAAAGACTTGTATTCATATTCTCCGCCTCATTAAAGAGCTCTAAGATATCGTCATCAACTTGATATACGGGTTCACTGTCGTAAATTGGAGCATCTGGGTTTATAGCTAGCTCTATTTTCCGCGCTTTTAATGCCTTGGCGGCCCATAGTTTATGGAATAAGTTATTTGTTTCGTGGGCCAGAATTATTTTACCGCCGTACTGTAGTTTTCTAGGAGGCTTCCCGCTGTTATAAAGTGGCTCTCCCGAATATGCATCATCCTTGAAAGATATCTCACTATAATTCCAACCTTTGCTTGGGTATACGGCTTCAATAATTGCTCTCGCAGAGCGGTCTCTTTTTGCTCCAACTGTCCTTAACTCAGATTGAACAGATTCTCCTAAATGCGAAGGACCATTTTTTCTATCCATCATAATATTCTACAATAAATTGCTAATTTTTACAAGGCTTAGTTCAGAGGTTTAGTGCTTTTTTGGCAGCTGTTTTGAAATCCTCGAAGTTATTATTATCGTTAGTTATGAAAATATCGGCCATGGCCTTAACGGCAGCCATATTTAGTGTGGCTTCATCGCCACCGTGATGGTGCATTTCTTCGTATTCCTCTCTCTGGAACTGCTCGAAAGTCTTGTTATCTTCGGCACTGCGCTGGCGTGAATATATTCTGTCGTAACGAAGCTTGGGATCGGCATCGACCCACACTAATTTGCCGCCTAAATCTTTTATGTGCTGGGCCTCGCCGGGATTACGCATTGGTATAGCCACCAGCCCGGTGTATTTGTTGCCTGATTGATTAAACAGCTCTACTGCTTTGTCTACCAAAACACCGACTCCGTAATCGCGGCGCCACTCGGCGCTAATATTGCGCAATACTTCCCTTTCGATGGGCAAGCCACGTTTTTGTGCCTCCTGGCGTAAAAACTCTGAGACCGAGACATCTAAGTAGCCATAATCATCGGCCAGAAACTTTCCCAGGCTATCCTTCCCCGACCCATTAGTACCGCTAATGCCAATAAGATTCACCTGCTAACTGCCTTAAGACTTTCCATTAGGTCGTGGGCTTTTATTTTCGCTTGATTGCTCTTTTTTACACCTAACAACTTGTAAACTTCCTGGAGGGTAGTCTTTACCTGATTATGCGGTAATCTGGTGTATGCAACAATCTCAGACACTGTGAACGCCCTTGATAGATAGGTTAATATCTCGTGTTGACGAGGGCTGAAGGTAACCTGAGCACCATCATTATTAATCGTCAGCTCGGGCAGTTCCCTGCGAGGCACGGTATCCAGGGTACCGCTAACGGCACATTTAACTTCTTCTGATTCAGATAATTTTTTTAAGGCTTCGGTTTCTATATTCAAGATTGTTTGTCTTGCTCGCCCAAACCTCTTGCACACTTGCGTTAGTGTTTCCGGCTCTTGCCCGGCTAATCCAAACCGCCTGATTATTACTTCTTTTTCACGGTCAGATAATCGGGGCATAGCTTTAATTAGGGCGTCATGTATGGTAGTTTTTACTGCCTGGTCGGCAATTTCGACTTCTTTTTGATCAGCCAATAACTGTCCGAGTTCAGCGCCATCATCACTATCGCCAATCTCTTTGTTTAATGAAGCTACGACCTTGGGGGCCCTCATGGCCGCTTTATATTGGCCAGTCGTAAGATTTGCTTCTTCTCTGACCTCATCTGGCGTTGGCACCCTATCTAGTTCATTTCTAAGCTTTTTTTGAGCTTCTTCTATCTTTCGCTGACAATCGACGACTTCAAGCGGCAGCCGGATCAGGCGGCCGGTATTTACATTGCCCCTCTGGCAAGCTTGGCGGATCCACCAAGTGGCATAGGTGCTAAATTTGAACCCCTTTCGCCAGTCAAATTTTTCTACCGCCCTTATTAATCCAATCGTACCGTCTTGGATCAGGTCAGGGAAATCTGTTCTATAAACCATGTGGTTACTGGCGATAGAAATCACTAATCGGAGATTTGAAACTATCATATCGTCTTTAGCAGAACTATCACCTCTTTCAATCCGTTTAGCTAACATAACTACTTCTGCAGCCGAAAGCAGCTTGGCCTTACCAGCTCCTTCCTTGATATGGTCTAGAACGTCACCATATAACGGGTCTTGAGTGCCTATTGCCTGTGCTTCTAAAGTTCTAATTTCTTCATCTTCTAAATCAGTTGAATCCGGATCTTCGATCTTATCTAACAAATCTTCTACAGTGGAATAAATATTGCCATCCGTCGCTGCCTCCATGGGGTCTAGTGGTGTTGTGTCGGCTACATCACGCATTCCAAAGGGAATTACATTAGTTAAGCCCTCAATAGCCAATCCGGCCTCAGGTTCCCAGGCCGAATCTGGATAGAGGTCAAACTCTTCATCAGCCGGATCTTCACCTTCATCCGACCAGTATGCTAATGCCTCAGTCATTCACTATGATTATAAAGTTTATCCATCAGGAAAAAAAAGTGGTTATTGCGCATCAGATTTGCCAGACACGGCGGGTGGCTTTTTATTTTCATATATTTAGCAAAACGTCCTCTAGCCCGTGTCCGGCACCGAGAGCTCTTAGTTTTTCTAATGATTCATTTTCAATCTGTCCAATGAGAGATCTGTCGACGCCAATGTTAGCGGCAACCTCCTTCTGGGTCCTGGGTAGCTCACCGTCCAGACCATGTCTTTGAACCAGAATTTGTACCTCCCTATCGGGTAGTTTAGCAAGCAGTAACCCAAGCGCTTGACGCCTGATAATACGTCTGTCAATTTCATCAGTAGTTAATGTAAAAGGATCTTCTATAATTTCACCGAGCTCTGCTGCACCGTCTTTTTGCATATGCCCGTTTTTCATTGGTTTGTTTAGGGAGACTGGCTGATCATCAAAAGCCCCTACCGTGTCTAGATATTGCCTAAGTGTCAGCCCTGCCGCTGTAGCAACCTCTTTGTCAGTCGGTTCTCTGTCCAACTCTAGCTTCAAAGATCTGCGCTTAGCATTAATTAAACTGAGTCTTTCATACTGGTGTTTGGGAACGCGTATGGCTTTTGATTTATCTACAACGCTTATCCTAACTGCCTGACGGATCCACCAAGTCGCGTACGTGCTAAATTTCTTTCCACGGCGGTAGTCAAATCTATCTACAGCCGTAATAAGGCCAGTAACTCCCTCATGAATTAAATCTATAAGTTCTATCTCCCTACCCTGGTACTTTCTAGCGATAGAAATCACCAAACGTAAGTTATGGTTAATCATCGTCTCTCTGGCCTGGTCTGCGGTGACCGAATCCCCTTCTTGTATAGCCCTACCAAGCCTGATTTCATCTGAGTGTTCCAATAAAGGAAATCTATCCGCATACATCCTGAATTGGGTTAAGGGGTCTAAGTTTACCGTTTCGGGGGCCTCGACTGGCGGTTTTTTTGTTCCGGTAAGTTCAGGCGGATCGCTATCAACCTCAGATATCGGTTCGGCGAATACCTCTATGCCAACACCTGGCTCATCATAGTCAAAATCCTCAGTAGGATCGCCGTCAGCCCAGCCTGCAATGAGTTCGAGGACTCTGGGGCCACTGACTTCAGCCAATACTTCACCCGCCCACGAGTCGTCAGATTGAGTGGCTAGTTCGCTCATATTTGTCTACTGCAGATATTCGTGCAGCCGGCGGGTGTCCTTATGTTTGCGGAGTTTAGCTAAGGCTTTGGCTTCTATCTGCCGGATACGCTCGCGGGTAACTGAAAACTCTTGTCCGACTTCTTCTAGAGTATGGCTTTTGCCGTCTTCTAGACCGAATCTTAGTTTAAGAATCTTCTGTTCGCGTTCGGTAAGTGTGCCTAGGATTTGTTTGACCTGTTCTTTAAGTAATTGCTCTGAGGCTGATTCGGTAGGTGTTTTGGCATCTTCGTCTTCGATAAAGTCGCCCAGTACGCTGTCTTCTTCATCATCACGCACGGAGGCATCCAGGCTGGAAATGTCCTGTTTGATTTTCATGATATGCTCTACCTTATCGACGTCCATCTCCATGGCGGCGGCAATCTCTTCGTTGGTCGGTTCGCGGTTGAGCTCTTGGGTCAGGCGGCGTTGGGTACGGAGCAGTTTATTGATGGTTTCTACCATGTGAACCGGAATTCGGATGGTTCGGGCCTGGTCGGCAATCGCCCGTGTGATAGCCTGGCGAATCCACCAAGTGGCATAGGTGCTGAACTTGAAACCGCGGTCGGGGTCGAACTTTTCGACGGCTCGTAGCAGGCCGGTATTGCCTTCTTGAATAAGGTCCAGTAGGTCCAGTCCGCGCCCCACGTAGCGCTTGGCAATACTGACGACCAAACGCATATTGGCCTCGGCCATCTGGTCTTTGGCCCGCTTATCGCCGGACTTAACTTTTTTGGCCAATGCTAATTCTTCCTCGGCTGTTAACAGAGGGATTTTACCGATTTCACGCAGGTATAAACGCACGCTGTCGTCGGCGATATCGTCCAGGTAAGCAGTATCGGCCGGTAGAGTTTCTTCTGCCTCCTCTTCAGCTGCCCAAGCATCGCTGACCTGGGCAGCTACTGGCTCGGGGGCTGGTATAAGATCGATGTCTTCTTCGGTCATCTCGGCATAGAGCAAATCCAAAACATCCATGTTACCGGGTAAATCAGGTATAAGTTCAAAAATATCTGGCTGTTCGAGCTTGCCTTCTTTGCGGCCACGCTCTAAAAGTTGCTGGATTTCTTTTTCATAAGACTTGGCTGTGGCGCGTTTGACGGCTGTAACACCATCGTCATTCTTCTTTCTTCTAGGCATAGGCTATAAATTCTCCCCGACCATTAAATTAATAATCAACCCGTTCACCAAACTACTTAATCAATAAGTTAAGTTTATCGACCTTAGTTATCAGCTGCTGCATTTCATCTTCATCTTTGGCCTGGTGCATCGCATCGACCAAATCGTGTTTCTGTATTTTGACGTACCTGTCTATCAGACGGTGTTTGAGTTGGTTTGCCTGGTCTTCTAGATCAGAAAACGGCAAATCCTGATATATTTCCTCAAACTGTAACATTACAATTTTAACATAATCACCGTCCTGCTGCAATTGTGCGGCTATCTTAGGGTCACCCTTGAAGTCCGGATTTTCCTTGATAAATTCAAATAGCCGGCGCCGGGGGCCGTCGGTGAAGAACTCTGCCTTACAGCTTTTGACCAAATCTCTTAACTTAGGCTGCATCAGCAGCATTGCTAGGAGATGGTCCTGGAGCCGTTGGTATTCCACCTGGGCCTTATCTACCGGGCTATTAGTTAGCTTAGGTCTTTTTAGAACAGTCTGTAGCGTAGGGGCATTACTGAACTTAGATTGAACCGCCCCAAAACTGGTTTCGGTCAGCTTAGCGATTTGTTTCAGGTAATGTTCTTGTTCTATCGGGTCGCGCAGCCGCCGGATTGTGCTTAAAAGCGCATCGGTGAAAGCTTTTTTGCCGGCTGCAGTTTTTAGATCCACCTCATTCTTGTAGCGTTCAATTAGCCAGTCAGGCGCGGATTCAGCCTGTTGGATTGCCTGGCTCCAAAAATGGACATCTTTCCTGATGAGCTCATCGGGATCTTTGGCATCGTTAATCGTGATAATTTTGAGTGAGACTTCGGCTTTTTGGGCCAGGGGTATCACGCGTTCGGTAGCGGCAATGCCGGCGCTGTCGGCATCGAAGCTTAGTCTTATATCACTAGTAAATCTTTTTAGGGCTTTTAGATGCTGTTCGGTCATGGCCGTGCCGGCACTGGCAACCACGTTGGCGATTCCGGCCTGGTGGCTGGCTATGACATCCATATTGCCTTCTACCACCACCACAAAACCTTCCTTACGGATTGTCTCTTTGGCTAAGTGCAGGCCAAAGACCTGGCGGCTCTTATCATAGTTAATTGTCTGTGGCGTATTGATGTACTTAGGTGCGTCCGGCTCATCTGCCAGCAAGCGGGCGGTAAAACCGACTATTTGGCCGGATTGGTCTGTCAGCGGAATCATAATGCGCCCCCGAAACATGTCCGATGAATGCCGGGCTCGCTGGATTGAAACACCGGCGCGTTTCATCTCATCTGTGGTAAACCCCTGTTTTGTTAGGAAATTTGTCAGCGCAAAGCCGGTGTTCGGCGCATACCCGAGCCGCCAGGCAAGCAGTGTTTCCCTGCTGAAACCTCGGTCTTTAACTAAATACTCCAGGGCGGTTTTGTTTACCGTCAGTTGTCTTTGGTAAAATTTGGTACTAAGTTCCAGCACCTCCAGAGCCCGATTTTTCAACTCGGCACTGACTCCGGGCTTGGATGATTTAAACTGGTCAAGGTCCACTCCGGCTTTACGGGCCAAAAGCTCAAGTGTCCCCTTAAAATCCAGGCCTTCCATCTCCATGACAAAGCTGAACATATCGCCGCCCTTGCCGGATGAAAAATCGTGCCAGATCTGCTTTTCGGGGCTGACTATAAAGCTGGCAGTTTTTTCATTAGTCCAGGGGCTTAAGCCTTTGAAATTTCGCCCAGTGCGCTTAAGTTGGACGTATTCGCTGATAACATCCTCAATATTAAGCCGGCTTTTTACCTCACTCACCGCATCCATAGCCACAGTTTCGCACCGCACAGGGCCTGCTGTCCAGCATAGTCGGACGGACCTGTCTATGTTTGCTAAGATTAGGCAATGAGTAAATATAGAGTTGCTCTTGTGGATGTGGATGGGGTCCTATTGTTAGTCCCGAAGTATTTTTCACATGTCTATGCTGAAGAAAAAGGCTTGGATAAAAACAGGTTTGATAAGTTCTTTGCAGCCTATAGAGATGATGTCGCGAAAGGTAAAACAGATTACCGGCAGCTAATTATTGAACACAATGATGTCTGGGAATGGGACAAAGGCCCTGACGAACTTTTGGATAAATGGTTCAAGTATGAGAACTTTCCCAACAACAAGCTTATTAAGATCTTCCAACAAGCTCGCAAAACTGGACTAAAGGTTTATTTAGCGAGTGACCAAGACAAATACCGAGCTAAATACCTGAAAGAAAATATGTTTAACGATTTGATTGACGGCGCATTCATTTCTTCGGAGCTCAAACACAATAAGATTGAGCCTGAATTCTTCAAATTAGCACTGGCAAAATTACGCCTTACCAATAAGGATTTAAAACCTTCCGAAGTAATCTATCTTGACGATTCCCAGCACAATATCGATAGCGCCAAACAGTCGGGAATAGCCGCCTTTATATATAAATCTCCCGAGCAAGTTAAGAGTTATTTGGAAATTTAGAATATCCCTTCTGCTATGATTTAGCCATGCCGCACATCCATGAACAATACGATTTTGCCGTAAATACTTTTATAGTTTTTGAAAAAAAGATTTTATTAGTTAACCATCCCAGATATGGATTTTGGCTGGCTCCTGGGGGACATATCGAGCTTAATGAAGATCCTGACCAAGCTTTGTTTAGAGAAATCAAGGAAGAAACAGGCTTTACGAGTGAAGACATTGAAGTTTTGAGTCGGAAACCAAACCAGGTCTCTAAATCCCAAAAATTTCTGTATACACCTGATTATGTTAATGTTCACGATGCTAACGCCCCCCATAAACACATCACACTAATGTACTTCATCAGGGCTAAGCATGATAAACACGTGAAGTCAGACGAGCATACTGAAGCAAGATGGTTCTCGGTAAACGATTTAGATGATTCCGTATACAACATTCTTCCTGACGTTAAGTTTGCCGCTAAAGAGGCTATTAAAGCTGCTAATGAGAAAATATAAAGCCATAATCTTAGATTTACTCGTTACTTAAGATAGTGCTTCCCTGCTATCATAATGCTTATGCAGCCGCAGAGCCCGAACCCCGATTTTGATTTCATGCTCAAAAACCAGCAGCCAGCAAAAAAGGGCATGCCATTACCTAACCTGCCTAAGCCGATTAAGATTATCTTGGCGGCTGTTTTTGGAATTTTTATTCTTATCGTTATTCTTTCGGTGGTTTCCGGACGAAATAGCAGTGGCTCACAACCTCTTGTCGATGTATTAGGGCGAGGGCAGGAAACTTTGAGAATTACCCAGCTGACCCAACAGCAATTGCCGCTGAGTGATCCTCAGACCCAAGCATTGGCCGCAACAGCCTACACCTCGCTTTCAAGCGAGCAGGCCCAACTTATCAGCTACATGAAAAAGAATCATTATAAATACTCCAAAGCCCAGCTGGCTGCATTCACTGATAAAACTACTGATACCACTCTGCAGACTGCTGCCCAGAATAATAATCTTGACGCTGCCTACGTCAGTTTTCTGAAAGATGCTCTGACTAAGTACAAGAATGATATCCAAACTGCTTATCAGAACTACGGGCCGAATGGCAGGCTTATCCTACATGACGCTTTTGATAGCACCAGCACCCTTTTAGCCTCCCAACAGCTCAAATCTTAGCCACCAAGTCGTAGCTTAGGCGGATCAAATCCTTGATCTCTCCCCAGTTCAGCTGGCCAGTCAGGACAATCGTGTTCCAGTGCTTTTTGTTCAGATGGTAGCCAGGCATCACTGTCTCGTACTTCTGGCGAAGAGTTTCGGCTAATAGCGGGTCACACTTTAAACTGATTCTTACCGGCTCCGATTTTTCGGCAACCAGAGCGAACATCTTATCGTTTACCTTATAAACTGCCGTATTTTCGCCAAACGGATAATCTAACTTAGCGTTTGGCATGCTTAACAGATATTCTTCAACCTCTTTGTGGGTCATCGAATTGATTGTAGCAAATGTTCTTATTTAGATTTATCAGCTGGTTGGAAAGCTAGGCACGCCGAGTTAACACAATAGTGCTTCCCAGATGATATCGAATCATCATCGAAAACGTGTCCTAAATGTCCTCCACAATTTTTACAGTTTATCTCCACTCTGTGCATGCCGAAACTATAGTCGTCTTTGAGTTCTACGGCATCGCTTTGAGCTACTTCTGCGAAGCTAGGCCAGCCTAGTAGAGTAGGAATAGAAGACTCTTCTTTAGAATCGCTCTGGAACAAAACAGTTCCACAATTAATGCATTCATAGATGCCTTTTTCATCGTGGTTCAAGTACTTACCCGTGAACGGAACTTCAGTGCCTTGGTTAAAAAGAATTTCTTCTTGCTCTTTTGTCAGATTCGGATTAATCTTTCTAGGTTTATTCGTCATTCATTGTCCTTATATTCGGTAATTTTCCTTATATATTGTAAACTTACATCTTTTCTGGGGCTGTGATATTTAGCAAACTCAGGCCGTTTGAAAGGACATCTTTGTAGGATTTGACCAGTTTGAGTCGCAGGGCTTCTCGCTCATCACCGATAATCCGGCTTTTTTCGTAAAAACTATTGAACGTTTGGGCTAGCTCATACAGGTAAGTGGCGATATGGTGCGGTATTAGCTCGGCGGCGGCTTTTTCGACTACCTCCTGATATTCGCTGATTTTACGGGCCAAGCTGCGTTCGTTTTCATCAAATTCGATTTGAGCATCGGTGCTCATAGTGCCAGCTGCTTTAGATAAAATACTGGCCGCCCTGGCGTGGGCATATTGTAGGTAGGGTCCACTGTTGCCTTCCAGGCTGACAGATTCTTTAACATCGAAGGTAATGTCACCACCCAGACGAGCTTTCAAGAAATCATATTTCAGAGCGGCCAGTGCTGTATCGTTATCCTGTCCAGACTCTGGAAATTGCTGTTGGACCGCCTGGTGGACCTCATTTATCAAATCTTCGGCACTGTAGACGTCACCGGTTCGGCTGCTCATCTTGCCGGAAGATAGGTTCACGAAGCCGTGGGCCAGATGAGTAGTTTTCTTAGCCAAAGCGTGGTCTATCTCGCCTAAGGCCGCTAACATCACTTTGAAATATTCAGTCTGCTCAGTTGCGGTAATAACGATAGAGCGACTGGATTGCGGGAAATCTTGATGTTTCAGCTGCACCAGTCCGAGATCTTTTGTCTCATAGGTCGGCAGGCCTTTGGAGGTTATAAAGACTCTAGTATGCAAGCCTATCTTCTTGCCATCATAGATAACTGCTCCCTGGCTTTCCTGGAAAACTTTGCCAATATTGGCTTTAACTGTCTTAAGTCCGGGTTCGATAGTCTCACTTTCCAGATAGCGCTTATCTGTAGAAATACTTAACAAGTCAAGTATTTTATCAAAATAATCGAAGGACTCTTTAACCCCAACTCGATGAAGCTCATTTATTTCCGGATCATTTCCATCGTAAACCGCTAGGTTAATAGCATCAATTCTCTCTTTAGCGGCCGGAATGCTAGCGTACTTTTCAGCGCCTAGAGCATAAGCTAACCCTAAAGTTGCTCCCTCTCCGAGTTCTAGCTGGCCATAAATGGCTCTTGCCACGTGCAAGCCTACGTCACCGTGGTAGCTCAGCCGCCTTACGGTAGCGCCACTAACCTCAAATAGCCTCGAAATCGCAGCGCCGACAATGTAGCTATAAAGGTGGCCGATGTGCATCTGCTTGAAGGGATTTGGATCACCAAATTCGACTAGGATTTCCTGCCCGCTCAAAGGCTTTTCCAGATTTATCTCCGAGAAGGCGCCTTCAGCCAAGGCTTCGTCTGTCAGCCTGAAGTTAATAAAACCAGGACCGGCGACGGACACATCCTTTATACCCGGCAGACTTTTTAACTCCGCGGCTAACTGCTGGGCTATCTGACTGGGACTAGCGGCAGCATTCTTTGCTAGCTGCAAAGCCGCATTGGTGGCATAATCGCCGAATTTCTCATCTGGGCGGGAAATTACCGGCTCAGTATCGGTATCAAAAATCTTCTGGCCGGCTTCTTTAACGGCTTTTTTTAACTCCTTAAGCAGCATATGTTAATAATATCAGTTCTTAAGCCTGATTAGATCTTAGGAGTAGAAAACCAGCCATTGCGGGCTGGAAATTATATTCTGGACCCTAAACTGGACATCCTTTAGTATTTTCTCGCGGTCTTCAGCGCTAGTACCGACCACATTTAAAGCTACCAGTGGCTCGTGGACGTTAAAACCGCAAAAAGCCAGCGTCGTGTGATTTATCGGGTAAAGTAACTGGTTAGCGGTTGCCCGGTGTCGCCCCTGCTGCTGGAAATAACTCTCCGGCTGGCCGGCGGCAGCGAACAGCATGGCCTGCTTACCCCTTAATAATCCATTTTCATAGATATTTTCGTTATCCCAGGCCACACCCATAGCCAAGACTCTATCGAACCAGCCTTTCAATATGGCCGGAACGCTCATCCACCATAAAGGCGTGAAAAAGAGGACCAAATCCGCGGCTTTTACTTTCTGAATTTCACCGAGGATATCCGGGGAAAAGGACATCTCCAGGTTGGCGGCATGTTTTTGCTCAGTCATATAGTTAAAATGCCCGCCACTGATAGTTACGAAATCCCATTTCTGGGCCACAGCGCTGAAGCCTTGGGCGTATAAGTCACTGACAACCACTGAATGGTTCGCGGCTTCCAGAGTCTGTAGGGCCACGTTCTTCATGGCCGTAGTAAAACTACTCGGCTCATGATGCGCGTAAACAATAAGTATATTCACCCAGCCCCCTAATGCTTAGGCTAATTGTAGCTTAAAGCTAGAGCTATACTCAAGTTGTGCTTCGTCTTTAAACGCCGATTGGTCGAACGGCTTGGTCCTGTAGGCGAAAAATCATCTGGCTAATCTTCCAGGTGCCAGTACTGGTTTTGACTAAGATGTAGTCTATAGTGCCACGGACTGTCCAAACATAACGGTCGCCGCGATCAGCGACATAATGCAGGTGCTCTACAGAAGTGCTTACCTTGGCCCGGCGTGAACTTACCATGCGGACAGCCACCCTTTTGATGAAGTGCCTGGTGGCGTAAAAATAACTGCCAATTTCGCGTCTCCAACCATCAATAAGCCGCTTTTTAGGAATAACTGAGGGCATCTCGCCACTCAATGCTTTATTATCAACAAAGGGTTTTTTTACAAAATAATCCTCTAGTCGTTCCCACTGTTTTAAATCCTGAAGCTGGGAAACACTAGCAACAATCTCTTTAATCAGTTCTTTGTCGTTGGTGACTTCGCTCATAGTGGAACTCCTTATTTAGTTTTGGTATTGGCGCAAAATTATTGTCGCAAGCCTACCTGAAAAATAGCTAAGAACTTGGACTTTGGCGGTAAGATTTTTTACTGTTTATGTTTTTTCCTGCCGCTCTATTAATTATACACCCAGCTAAAAGCACCAAGCCAAAAGGCTTATTTTGTTGAGATACTTTGGCCGGCATCGACAACAATTTCCGCCCCAGTGATTGCGTCAGTCAAGTGCGTAAGAAAGTGGCATGCTGCCGCCACATCCTCTGGCTTTGCAAAGCGCTCCAAGAGAGTTTCTCTTTTAAGAGAATCAAAATCCTTTGGCTCTTTTTTTGTTCGAGGCGTTTCAATTGTCCCCGGCAATATCGCGTTAACTCGTATCCCAGGAGATAGGCTTCCCGCGAGTTCACGAGTTAGGCCTAGTAGTCCTGCTTTGGCGGCGCTATAGACGGTAAGATGATAGCTTTTTAGTGCGTTGATTGAAGAAACAAAAACTATACTCCTGTCCGTTGTTATATCTTCCGGCCGCATTAAATATTTTGTCAATAGGATGTGACTCACCAGGTTTAGCTTAATAGAATCTTCGATTGTTTGATCAGGTATTAGTTCGAGTTTTGACCATTCGTTGTGGAGCGCCCCTCCCGCAAGACTAATAAGATGGCTGAAATGAACATCTCTTGATTGGAAACCTTCTGCGGCTGAGATTATTTCACTAACTTTAGTAACATCTATTTGTATTAGCTCGACATTTTCTGCTAGAGATTCATTAGCTAACGGTTTTTGATCGATAACAACGACACTGGTGTTTGGTAATTTTGCATACTGGTTTACAATAGCAGCACCTATCCCACCAGACCCCCCAACTATGCATATGTATTGCTGTTCCATCACCCTCATATTCTACTCCTCTCAGTAGATACTTTTGCACAAAGCCTCTTTTCAATGGCGGAGGGACAGGGATTCGAACCCTGGATACCCTTGCGGGTAAACCGCCTTTCCAAGGCGGCGCCATAGACCAACTAGGCGACCCCTCCGTGCAAGGTTATTTTAACAGATTAGTACCTCTGATTTTTTTACAACCTTTTTTCTTTGCTCTGCAACATATCAGAAGCGTAGACTAAAGGAATAGAGACTGTGGGGTTTTTTGGGATGTTTCTCACGAGAAGGGTGTGGGTTAGTTTAGGTGACCCGCGGCGCTTTATAAAATTAAACAAGAGGAAAATAAGTGGCACTAATCGAACTTGATGAAGTATCAAAACTCTACGGCTTTGGCGATGCCACAACTTTGGCGCTTGATGAAGTAGCCCTATCTGTAGAAAAAGGTGAATTCGTGGCGGTGATGGGCCCCTCCGGCAGTGGAAAGACTACTCTGATGAATGTTATCGGACTATTGGATAAGCCGACTCATGGTAACTACCATCTTGATAAACGACTCGCATCGCGTTTAAGTGCCAACCAACAGGCCAAACTTAGGCGGGATTATATCGGCTTTGTGTTCCAATTTTATAACCTCCTGCCAAGGTTGAATGTATTGGATAACGTTTCCCTCCCCTTGGCCTATAAAGGCATGACTCCAGTCAGGCGGGCTAAACGGGCTAGCGATATTCTGGAATTGGTCGGAATGCGGGACCGTGAATATTTTTACCCCGGCCAGCTATCCGGCGGACAAGCTCAAAGGGCTGCCATTGCTCGGGCCCTGATTAACAAACCTAGTATCATAATTGCCGACGAACCGACCGGCAACCTAGATAGCCACGACAGCCGGGTGGTGATGGAGCTTTTAGCCGAAATCCATCGCCAAGGCAACACCATCCTGTTAGTGACCCACAACCCTGAACTGACTCGTTATGCCAGCCGAGTGATTTATATGTATGACGGAACGATTGTCGGTGATGAGAAAACGGCCATCGGGCACATGGCCAAACACGCCAAACGGATCTTTTTCAGAAAACCCCGGACGACCGAAAACGATATCGCTGCCGGAGTGTCAGCCTTGCTCAAAGACGTACCCGGCCGGGAGGTGACGGATAGAGGGCAGAAAAGAAAAGCAACCGGTAAAAAGAAAAACCTGGCCAAAAGAGTCAGAAGAGGCCGCCAGTAATGCTAAATGGCAACCTCAAAACAGCGTTTTCCAGTTTACGTCAGAGCCGCTGGCGCACAACTTTCACTATGATGGGCATAATCATCGGCATCAGTTCGGTAGTAACTATCGTCAGCCTAGGAGAAGGTTTAAAGCACCAAATATCCGGACAGATTAACCAGCTTGGCGGTAATGTAATAACAGTCAGACCGGGAAAGCTGAGCACCAAAAGCGGGATAAGTCTGTATTCATTCCTGGCTCCGAGTACCTTGACTATGAAGGACGTTAATTCGATTTCCGCCAATCAGTCTATTGAAGATACTGCTCCAATCGAGTTTGTAACTAGTTCTGTGAGGGCAGATAACGCAGAACTTAATAATGTTTTTGTAGCTGGCAGCAGCCCGAAGCTAGGGAAGATACTCCACCAAAAAATAGATTATGGAGACTTTTTTTCTGATGATGACACCACCAATAAGGTCGCAGTGATCGGCAGCGGCATAGCGTCCAAGCTATTCAATCTGATAAATCCAGTCGGAGAGACATTGAATATTAACGGCCAGGACTTCATAGTCCACGGCGTGATGGCTCCCAACGAAAGCAGTATGCTGTCGGTTTATCAGGCTGATTTAAATACCGCTATATTTATACCAACTGGCGCCGCAGAAGATCTAGGTTCCGGACACACTAATATCTTGCAGATCTTAGTTAAGCTGAAGCCAGGTAGTGATGTCGATAAGGCCACAAACGGTATACACCAAACTATTTTAAAGAACCATGGGGGAGCCGATGACTTTACGGTATTGAAACAAAATCAGCTGCAAGCCGTCTCCAGCGAGGTTGTCAGCACGGCCACCAGCTTTATTTCGGCTATCGCCGCCATTTCTTTGATTGTCGGCGGTATCGGGATTATGAACATCATGCTGGTGAGCGTAACTGAGCGAACCCGCGAAATCGGTATACGCAAAGCTGTGGGCGCCACCAACCGGCAGATTCTAAACCAGTTCTTAGTGGAAGGGCTAGTGCTCAGCTTAGGCGGCGGAGCAATCGGCCTAGCATTGTCCTATCTGATTAATTTGCTGCTAAGGCTATATAGCGACTGGAAGCCGGTAATTTCCGTACCGGTGTTACTGTTGGCACTCGCCGTTTCCGTGCTAACCGGAGTCTTATTTAGCCTGGCACCAGCCCTCAAAGCTGCCCGCAAAGATCCAATCGCCGCCCTCCGCGGCGAGTAGGTTAGATGGCTTTATTCGTACGGTAAGTCTTTTCTTTTGGTTTATAGCGAAAGCCTTTTAGGTAGTGCTGGGAATAATACGGTTCTTTTCCTATGGCATTCAGTACATCCTGGTAAGTATCGATAGCAAAGTGTTCTTCGCCGAAACGATTGCCGTCTACATCGTGCAGAATCAACAGCGATAAAACCGCCGCACTTGAAAGTAAGACGGCCACTAAAGATGATTCCAACCCTGGGCCTCTTAGCACAAAAAGTGAAGCTACGATAATCGTAGACAGTGTGTACAACAAAGCTGACGAGATATGATTCACGATACTTGCTCCGACTATGGTCGTTTCCCTGCGGGCTTGGGCGATGTAGTACATTGCCTCCGCGATATAATTGATGGCCGCACTTTCTCCGTCGGACTTACCCTTCGCGCCTTTTAGGACATCGAAAATCTCAAAAAACTCTTTGGTAGTCGGTTCGGGGTAATCCTTAACCTCATAATCAAAGCGTTTAATAATGTACTTATCAATCCGTTCACGAGTCTCATCCAATTTCGCTGGGATAGAAAGTTTAACTATATGGTAAATGGCTATCAAAGCGCCTGTTTCAGTTGCCACCAGTGTTTTTAACCTTGATAAATTACTCATCGCACTAGATATATAAAAGCCTATCAATATGGAATAGAAGATTGCTGTAGCTCCCAGGACGTTTGATACATCCGGTCCCGCCTGTCGGATAGGTAATAGCCAGGCAACCAGACAAAAAGCGGCAAAAACAATCAAACCTTTCCACGCCGGATGCAAGTGGCGCAGCCAATATTCCATGCCTGGATTATAGCACTAGCGTTTTAAGAAAGTTATCCGAGTTCTTTTTTGAATTTTTCAACTAACTCGACGGGTGCCGGGTTGACACCATTCAGCAAACCTAAATATATTGTGACGAAATCGCCAAAGGCTACGGTCCATAATAGCTGCTCCAGGATGTTTTTACCTTGGGCTTGGACCACATGGGCGGCGGGCCGCTTACCGGATAAAAGTTTATCGGACAGCTCAAAACGTTGTTGTATCCTGGGATGCTCTAAATTGGAGCGAAGATCGACTACTTTGTATGGCTTTTGGATGGGGTGGCTGCTCCAACCGATGAACTCATTATGGTTGAATTCTGGGTACTCATTCCACCAGGCTACATTTTTAGCATTTTCATTAAAATTTATTTTCCATTTGTAGGCAGCTGGGGCCAACAGCGGCCCAGCATAAATAACCGGCGAGCTGCCAGCCATTTCCATTGCCAATTTTTTGGCAGGGCTTTTTTCGGTTGGAACAGTTGCAACCCAACCCTTAACGGACTCCTTTAAAAAATCACTTGTTTGGGTTAACTGCCTGGGCGTGTCTTGCTCGTTAAGTAATCCGGCTTCTTCCAAAATCGCCATATGGGCTCCCAACATGTAAAAAACTGCGTAGCGCGGCTGTTCGGCTTTAGGAATCTTCAGAAAGTGATAGTTTTTTTCGGTAGCGATTTCTTCAAGTTTACCGCCGCCGGCTATTATAGCAATCACTGCACCTTTGTCTTCGGCTTCAGACAACGCTGACAGCGTTTCTTCCGTGTTACCTGAATAGCTCGAAGCCACAAATAGTGTCTTAGGCCCCACGTACGCTGGTACATGGTACTGACGACAAACTTCAAACGGAAGATTATAACCCGGCCAAGTCCGGCTTAAAATCGCCGGTAGAGCTGAGCCGCCCATAGCCGCAAAGACGATATTTTCAAACTGGCCCTCAATTTTCGGGGTTTCAAATTCGTGTTCTAACTGCCGGGCTTGGCGCTCGGCAATTCCTAGGGCATCTTGCCCGTCACGCTGATGGATATATTTCAGATCATCAAGCATTAGCTTATTTGATTACCTTTCCCTGCATGTCTATAATTGTAAATGATTTACAGTAAATGGACTCAATAAAACCTAAAAAAGAGGGTGGCATGTTCGGTATCAACGATAACAATACACAAGCTGACAATGCGAACGACCCAAAACCGGTCAGTGCACCCAGTGAAACGCCTCAGAATCCGTTCGGAGACAGTCCAGATATGGTTCCACCCCCACCACCTCCAACACTCCAGCCGAGTGCACCAGTTCCGGCTCCTGTGCCAAGCCCATCAGCGACTTTCACCCCGGCACCCACTTCTCCATCAGCTGACGATTCGCTATTGGATTTAAAAGAACAAGCTTTAAAAAATCTTCAGCCGCTGGTCAGCCATCTGGACCAGACGCCGGAAGAGAAGTTCAAAACTACCATGATGCTTATCCAAGCATCTGATGATTCTTCACTGGTCGGACAAGCTTACGAAGCGGCCAATGCCATCCCGGATGAGAAAGCCCGCGCCCAGGCATTGCTGGACGTAGTAAACGAAATAAATTATTTCACGCACAAGAATAACGGCGATACCGAAGCTAAATCCTAGGCTTTTAAGCCTTACTGAATCTCCTGACTTTAATCAGGTAGTGCAGGCCACCGGCCGCTAGACTGGCGCCAACAAAAACTGCGGCGACATCACCGGGGCCGTTATTGGGTAAGGTATTGTTGGTTTTCGTGCCAGAAGATCCGGTTGTCGGATTGTTGGGGCTAGTAGGAGCATTAACATTTCCGCTCGATTGAGTATTTTGCTGACTCTGAGTCGATTGCTCTTTGGAAACATTAGGCGATAGCGTCGTTTGGCCACTAGATGTAGTCGTCGGGTTTTTTCCGCTATCTTGGACAGAGTGGTAAATCCAACGGGCTAACAAGACGAATAAAATTACGATCACCACTGCCAGTAAGAAAAATAAAATCATGCGTAGCAATGACGGCCTGTTACTGATACTTACCTCTCGTACAGGAACAGTGTCAGTCTCAACCTCATCTGATTCAATCAGCTTGTCCAAAAGTACCTCCCTTCGTCATCAAAACTTATATCATAAAATTGCTATATGGGCTAATAAAAATCCCACTTATTAGTGGGATTTTTACGAACCAGTCTGCTATTTTTGTGGGGTGAGTAAGAAACCCCGAAGGGGTGTCTTATCTTTTTACATCATACCCATGCCGCCGCCCATGTCGGGCATCGGCGCGACTGGTGTCTTTTCCGGTACTTCAACCACCAGGGCACCCATGGTCATACTGGTACCGGCAATAGATACGGCGTTTTGAATCGCTTCTTTTGTGACTCGGGTCGGGTCAACGATGCCAGCGGCCTTTAGGTCTACCAGCTTTTCTGGGTTGTTGACATCCACGCCCATGCCGCCCTTGCCTTTTTTAACTTGTGGCAGCCATTCATCGGCATTTAGGCCAGAGGTCGTCAGAAGAATCCTAAATGGTTGCTCTAACGCACCAATCAGCAGATTTACACCGGCGGCCTGCGATTGGTTCTTACCACCCAGCTTTTGGACTTTTTCCTCATGCCTCTTATTAAGTTCAGCGCTTAGATTAACCAGCGTTACACCGCCACCGGGGACGATTCCTTCGTCCATGGCGGCTTTGACAGCGTTAACAGCATCATCGACACGGAATTTCTTCTCTTCTATCTCGGTTTCGGTAGCACCGCCTACTTTGATTACGGCAACCTTGCCAGACAAAGCCGCCCGTCGTTTTTCCAGGTTCTCTTTATCGTATTCGGTGCTTGCTGACTCTACTTGCTTATTGATCTGGTCAATCCGGGCCCGGACAGCGGCTGCTGAACCAGCCCCTTCGATAATGGTGGTTTCGTCTTTGGTGACAATCACTTTACGGGCCGTGCCTACAACTGATATATCAGCATTTTCAAATGTGACTCCCAATTCTTCACTGATTACTTCTCCGCCGGTTAAGATGGCGATGTCCTCAAGGATCTCCTTACGTCGGTCGCCAAACGCCGGAGCCTTAACGGCAACCGTATTGAATACACCCTTTAGTCGGTTGAGTATCAGCGTTCCCAAAGCTTCGCCTTCGACATCCTCGGCAACTAACACCAAGTCTTTCTTACCGGCTTGGGCTAGTTTTTCTAGCATCGGCAAGAATTCTTGGATTGAACTGATTTTTTGGTCGGTAATCAAAATAGCCGGCTTTTCGTAGACTGCCTCCATACGGGCAGTATCGGTCACCATGTAGGGACTGACGTAGCCGCGGTCCATGGTAAAGCCCTCTACGACTTCACTTTCCATGGTAAGCCCTTGGCCTTCCTCTACAGTTACCACACCGTCCTTACCAACTTTATCCATGACATCGGCAATCAAATTACCGATTTCTGAATCGCCAGCGCTGATGGTGGCCACTTCTGCCACCCGGTTTTTCTTTCCTTGAATATCTTCACTGTGGGAGCCAAGTTGCTTAATGACATCATGAGCGGCAGCTTCTAAGCCTTTGCGTAGCAGCATCGGGTTGTGTCCGGCAGCTATCAGCTTGTTGGCTTCGTTCAAGATGTGATAAGTCAAAACAGTTACAGTGGTTGTACCATCGCCGGCCACATCGTTCATCTTGCTGGCGGCTTGCTTGATAAGCTCAGCGCCGACTTTGTAGCCCAAAGTCTCATCGTCGACATCATCAATCTCTACGCCCTTAGCAACAGTTACGCCGTCGTGAGTAACCGTGGGGTTACCGTAACTTTTGCTTATCACCACGTTGCGGCCCTTGGGGCCCATAGTGGTTTTTACGGCATCGTACAAAATCTGTGCCCCACCTAATACCCGGCGGCGGGCATCGTCATCATAAAATACTTTCTTGGCCATCTAGTCCTCCTACTTAACTGTCGCTAATATATCCTCTTCTTTAACGAGGATATATTCTTTATTGTTAACTTTTACTTCGGTAGTGCTGTAGCTTTTGTAGACTATCCGGTCACCGGCTTTGATCTCTTTAACGCTCTTCCCTACTTTAGTTACTTTTGCGATTTTGGGCTTTTCGGCCGCTTTGTCGGGCAAGTACAGGCCGCTGGCTGTTTTAGTAACGGCTTCTTCTTGCTCGGCAACCACCCAATCTGCCAATGGATTCAATCCAGCCATAAGTAATAAACCTCCCTTATATTTAACCTCTTAAGATTGTCCGATTTACACCGGACGCTAGCACTCATAATACCCGAGTGCTAAAAAGTAAGTCAAGGGCATTTAGTTAAAGTTGCAAAAAATACAAAACGATTGACTGGTGTCGGGCATAAGCTTTATACTCCGGTTATCCAGTCCCGTCGAGGAAAGGACGCTTGTGAGAGCGAAAGTTGAGAAAGGCTCTAAAGGTCGCTGGTGGGTGACACCCATCGTCGATCGGCCGCTTCGGCCGAATGAGATGGGCGGCCTCGCGCGCGCGTTGCTAGGCATCGAAGGTGTCAAGCACACAAAGGTCCGTTTGCAGGACAGGAATGTGTTCCTGCGCGTGAATGAGAGCATCGAAGGGCTCTACGAAGAGATCCGCGAGACGGCGAACAAGTTCCTGGGACGGCTAGCCGCCAAGGTTTCCCGCCGCGGGGCAAAGCCTGGTGTGGTCAAGCGCATGCCGCCGAAGGCGGTGAAGCGTAGAAGGCGCCGTGGAGCGCAGGCACCAGTCTTCGGCTGGTAAGGACTGGAATCCGGGGCTCGGGATGGGCGAAACTCCAAACTCATCCCGAGCCCCAAGGGGCAAAATCCAAACACTTTTAGCCCCATTTTCGCCGCGCTGCCCTTCCCCGGGCGCGCGGCTTCGTTCTTTAGATTGATTAGTTGCAAAAGCATAAAAACTATTGACTGATATGTATAAGGGGTCTATAATACTCACATTCTCGCACTTTCCCCCGATGAAAGGAGCTGGCATGTCCGATACGGTGGGTGTTATCCACTCGTCGTACAAGCTCGAGCAGGCTTGGGACAGGCACGCCCGTGGAGAAATCCTGGGTCTCCGCCTGCACTTCGAGAATCCCGACTTCAGAATCTGTCGAGGGATTCGCCGTCGTATGAAGAGCTATGCGCGCCCTCTGGGTCTGTGCGTCTGTTTCGACAACCCGATCCTGGGAGATAGGGCTGTCCTCCTCACGGAGAACGTGAAGAACAAGACGGACGGTCCGCTTGAGGAACGTGCTGAACGCTTCGCGAAGCACTTCGCCCATGGCGGCGTGCGGCGCGAGGACACAGCTCTCGCTGCGATCGTGCTGGCCGCCTAGGTCACACCACTCGCAAGTTTCAGGGTCCGGGACGTTCGTCCCGGACCCTCGCTCGGGGAAGTAGCGGATTATTGTAAAGGATTAGAGCTAGAGCTCTATATGCTACCAAGCATCCTTTTACATATTAGCCGCGTGTTTCTGAATCTCCACAATCAGGAACCCGCGGCGTTTTCAGACCTGATTATTTTATAAGTTTCTTAACGATTTCGATTTCGTCCCAAGCCTGCTCTTTGCCCCCCATATTGCGGGTAGTCAGATGACCCATACCTGTTAAAATCACCGTATCGCCCTTTTTCGCGGTTTCTAAGGCTGTCTTTATGGCATCTAAACGATCTTCTACTATCGTCGTTTTATTCTGGCCGCCAGCGGCCTCTATTCCTTTATAGACCGCCTTAATGATGGCGGCCGGGTCTTCAGTATAGGTTTCGTCGTCGGTCAGGAAAATCTGGTCGGCATTTTTTACAGCCACCCCACCCATAATCGGCCGCTTCAGTTTATCCCTATCGCCGGTGGCGCCAAACACCAGGATTATTTTGCCTTTCGTCAGTTCGCGCGAAGCGGTCAAAACGTTTTCAAGCGCATCAGGTGTGACGGCAAAGTCCACAATCACACTGAACCCGCTTTTACTCGACAGGCTAGTCATACGGCCCGCTACAGCCTCAAGTGAAGCTATTCCCTGCTCAATCTGGTGCTTGTTCAATCCCATCACCCTGCCAACCTGTATTGCCGCCAAGGAGTTATAAACATTAAAGCGCCCGGGTATCCGGCATCTGATGTCATAAGTCTCCTCATCTGTCGTTGCTTTATACGCCACCCCGGCGGCAGATAGCTCAATATTTTTAGCTTGTAAATCGCCGGACCTGATGCCGTAAGTTTTAGAATTTTTTATGGCTGAAATGAATTTATTAGCAGTTTTGTCATCAGCGTTAATCACCCCTGTCTTAGTCCCCTTGGCATTCTTGTTTGTCAATCGGAACAACTTCACCTTGGCATTGATATAGTTTTCCATCGTCTTGTGATAATCCAAGTGGTCTTGGCTGATATTTGTCATAACCGCAATCTGAAACGGCACTCCCCAAACTCTATTTTGGGCTAGTGCCATACTCGTAACCTCCATAACTAGCCACTCAGCCCCGCCGTCCTTAATTTCTTTAAGCCGTCTCATCATTAAAGGGGCTGGAACGTTGGTGTAGTGGTCTGGCGGAATCTTGAGCTTGTCACCTGCCCCATAAGCGACAGTTGTCATTAACCCAACCTTGTAGCCGGCCTCATGCAGCATTTTATGGATCAAAAATGCCGTCGTAGTTTTGCCATTTGTACCTGTTACACCGATAACTTTGAATTTGCGCCCCGGGAAAGAATTCAGGGAGTTAAAGAGTATTGATTCTCCAAGGTGTCCGACAGGTTCGATTTTACGGAATAAACTCCTGGGGATAAAAGCTTTGACGATTTTTCGAAAATTCACCCCTCAAGTTTCGCACCACACAGGCCTGCTGTCCAGCATTGCGGGACACTCCGACTGTGTTCTTGGCGAATCGCTACGTTGCGGGCTGCGGTACTCCTTCACTGTATTTAAATACAGCTCAGTACGTTCCTCATCCGCGCCTTGCGCTACATCCAAGTGCGAACCTTGAGAAGTAGAAGTATACTTATAACTGATGAAAATTTTAGGGATTGAAAGTAGTGCCGACGAGACAGTAGCTGGCGTAGTAGAAGATGGCTATAAGATGCTTTCTAACTCCGTTGCGACGAGTATTGATCTGACCAAGGCCTTCGGCGGAATAGTCCCTGAGATAGCCGCCCGCAGCCATGTGGAGGTCATCATTCCCGTCATTGACCAGGCCTTATCAGATGCCGGAACAGATTGGGATGATATTGATGCTATCGCTGTAACTAACCGGCCAGGGCTAATCGGTAGCCTTTTGATAGGTGTTCTAACCGCCCGCACCCTGGCTATCACTAAAAACAAACCGCTCTATGGGGTAAACCACGTTCTGGCCCACACTTATGCAAATTTCATTACAGATACGAGCGTGAAGGGCTATCAGCTTAATACGGAGGCTCCTGACTTCCCTGCCCTAGGACTTATCGTATCTGGTGGCCATACCCAGTTAATGCTTTATAAATCTCATGAGGATTATAAAATCTTGGGCCAGACCAGGGATGATGCCGTAGGGGAAGCGTTTGATAAGGTGGCCAAAATCCTAGGGCTCCCCTACCCCGGTGGTCCCTCTATAGATAAGGAAGCAAAAAAAGGGGACGGTACCGCAGTCAAGCTGCCAAAAGCCCGACTGGAAAGCCCCTATGACTTCAGCTTTTCAGGACTAAAAACGGCTGTTTTGCGGGCTGCCCAACAACTGGCCGCCAAAGACTTCACCTTCCCTTCTACCGAGCTGCCTAACTCCTTAAACGAGGCTCAAAAGGCCGATTTAGCCGCCAGTTTCCAAGCTACAGCCGTCGATACACTGGCCGATGCTGTACTGGCAGCCGAAGATGAGTTTCGCCCAAAGTCTGTACTTTTAGCTGGCGGGGTAGCCGCTAACCAACAACTTCGCCACGAGCTGCAAAAGAGGGTAAAAACACCCCTATTCTGCCCGGATATCAAGCTGTGTACGGACAATGCCGCGATGATTGCATCGACCGCATATTACCAGCACCAACCGGCGGATAACCCCTATAAACTATCAGTTATCCCCAGCCTTTAGCATCAAAAAGCCTTGCCGCGTACAACCTTACTTGTTATGCTAAACCCGAAAACAAACAGGTGCTAAACTCAACCAATCAGGCATTATTGACTCGCTTTTACGTCGCCGTTGTTCGTAAAAGCATTGAGTGATAATGCCTGATTTCATGTGAAAATACTTTCTACGCCTCTGTTATAACTTATTAACACCTCTGTTATGCTAGAATTTGAACTATGAACCTACCGAGCGTTTACGAGCCGGGGAAGTATGAGGAGGATATCTATAAGCTCTGGGAAGAGAGCAAGGTATTCACTCCAAAAAGAACTAATTCCGAGGAAAGCTATTCGATAATGATGCCGTTGCCGAACGCCAATGGCCGGCTTCATATCGGCAGTGTTTTGTTTGTTACGCTTCAAGATATTGTATCCCGGTACCAGCGCATGAAAGGGAAGCAGGTTCTTTGGCTGCCGGGTGCCGACCATGCCGGTTTCGAAACTTGGGTGGTTTATGAAAAGAAGTTAAATAAAGAAGGCAGATCTCGGTTTGACTACAGCCGGGAAGAGCTATACAAGCAAGTTTGGGACTTTGTAGCCAGCAATCGGAAGGTATTTGAGCAGCAATTTAGAGAACTCGGCGCCAGTGTAGACTGGACTCGCTTTACTTTCTCGCTTGATGAAAAAATCGTAAATCAAGTCTATAAGACTTTTAAAAAGATGTGGGATGATGGGCTTGTTTACAGGGGTGAGAGAATAGTCAATTATTGTACCTATCATGGCACTAGTTTCGCTGATATCGAGGTCGAATATAAAGATGTGGACAGCCATCTTTGGCACATAGCCTATCCCTTAACAGATGCTAGCGGGGAAGTGGTGGTGGCTACGACCAGGCCGGAAACAATGCTGGGCGATGTGGCCGTGGCAGTCAATCCATCAGATGACAGATATAAGAAATATATCGGTAAAACAGTTAAATTACCTCTGACCAACAGGGAAATTCCGATAATCGCTGATGAATTTGTCGATTCCAATTTCGGGACAGGTGCAGTAAAGCTTACTCCGGCCCACGACCCGGTAGACTTTGAAGCAGGACAGAGGCACGACCTGCCCATGATATCCGTTATAGACCATGAGGGGAATATGACTCATCATGCCCCGGAACCCTACCGAGGACTTGCGGCTGAAGAAGCCCGGAAAAAAGTGGTAGACGATCTAGAAAAAGCCGGCCTTATCAAGAAGATAGAAGAATATAGCCACAGCGTCGGGCACTGTTATAAATGCGGGAATGTAATCCAGCCGCTCTTGCTGGAGCAATGGTTTGTCGATATGAAACCGCTAGCAGCTCGAGCCATTGATTCTCTAAAAGAAAAGAAGATAAAGTTTTACCCCGACAGCAAACGTACCCAACTTATCAGATACCTAGACGGGCTTAAAGATTGGAATATAAGTCGCCAGATCGCCTGGGGGATACCGATACCGGCCTTTCGTAATGTTAATGATGACCAAGACTGGATCTACGACGAAAGGGTAGGGGAAGAAGAAATATCGGTAGACGGTAAAACTTATGTCCGTGATCCTGATGTATTTGACACTTGGTTTTCTTCAGGGCAGTGGCCGTTTGCCGCCTTAGGTCTGGATAGCCAAGATCTTGAACAATTCTATCCTACAAGTCTTATGGAAACTGGGGGAGAAATCCTATATCCGTGGGTGTCGCGGATGATTATGCTCGGGCTGTACATGACCGACGAGGTTCCTTTCGAAGATGTTTATATTCACGGCTATGTACTGGCAGCTGACGGGGCCAAGATGAGCAAAAGCTTGGGCAATATTATCGATCCCGATGGTCTGCGTATAAAATATGGCGCCGATGCCTTAAGACTAGGGATCATCGATGGCCGCGCGCCAGCAATTAATCGACCATTCGATGAGACTAAAGCCAAGGCCGGGCGAAACTTCTGCAATAAGCTTTGGAATATTTCCAGATATATTGAAGGAGCAGCAGGACAGGGAGATAGTTCTAGCCCTAAGCCAAACAGCCCAGCGGACCACTGGATACTTAACAAGTTAAGTAATTTAACAGAAGGGTTAGACGCAGATTTGAGTAAATATCGTTTTGGTGATGCTTATCTAAAACTTTATCACTTCGTATGGGATGATCTGGCCGATTGGTACATCGAGGCTTCTAAAACCGAACTTAATCCAGGCCTTCTAAAATACGTCCTGGAATCAACCTTAATTGTCGCCCATCCTTTCGCCCCATTCATTACAGAGGTAATTTGGCAGAATTTAGGGCACAAAGAACTTTTAGCAACTCAGCTATTGCCCAAAATTTCCGAATCAGATAAATCCGAAGCCGGTAAATTCAAAGGAATTAAAGAACTAATAGCGGAAATCCGAATGTGGAATGCCACAACTTCTACTAAAGCCCAGGACTTCTACTATGGGAGTACGAACTGGGTAGATGAGCAGCGAGACATATTGGAAAAATTGGCTCGCTTAGAGAATATCAGCCATTCAGAAGCGAAACCGTCTGGCACTATCCCGCTGACATCTGTTGACGGCGACTTTTGGCTAAGAATTGACCGCGATGCAGCAAAACCGAACCTAGAAAAACTGCTGGCTAATTATCGGCAAAGTGAAAAGTTACTCAAACGGCGATTAGATAGTCCGGGCTATAAAGATAAAGCTCCACAAGAAATTGTTGCTCAAACTGAAAAAGAACTAGTTGAAACCAGTGCGCTGGCAAGTGTGGTGGAAAAACAGTTGAAGTCTTTAGAAGACTAGGCCTTCTGAGCTATTAATTGCTTGGCTCCGACTTTAGCCATCTCGAAAACTTGTCTTAGGGCTTGGGCGATCTGTGGGCTTTCTATGATAGTGCCGATGGCTTCCTCGCCGAAAGATATTAAGGATACCTTATCTCCGTAAATTGATATCTCAACAGGAGCGGTATAAGATTTAGGCGGATACCAGGCCATATCTCTTTTTAACTCCGTATCATTTTGTTTAGCCCAATCGATAGCTGAAGGAAAGGCCGGTGCTAACCCGTGGGCATTAATACCTGCTTTAGACCGCTTCTGCATATATTTGTATAGAACGTCGCCGAAGTATTCCTCGTCTGCTGGGGTGCGGATAAAGTAAACATCTTTGCCAGTTCTTAAATGATCTTCGTAGATTTTGGTTAAACCTTCCTTGCCTTGATAGAACCTAACGCCGGGTTCGCCCCTGTTGCTGTAATAATAAGTCAGTAACTGAGGCAGGGAACTGCGGTAAAGATCTTCGGCTGACGAAACTTCTTTTCGCTTTTGGGCGATGAATTTTTCCAATGCGGAAGGGTTGGCTGGGGAGTAAGTCGCTTTCTTGGCATCACCTTCTTTTGTTGCCAGGCCGATTTCTTCTAATTTGGCCAGGGACATGTAAGCCGCCGTCCGTGATTCCTTTATACGACCCGCCAATTGCGGCGGGGTTAGACTACCAGCTTTTATGAGTGCAATGTAGCTTTTGGCCTGGGAGTTGGTCAAACCGAATTGCTTGAGTGTTTCAGCATTCACTATCCGATATTATCAATAGTTTCATACTTTGTAAAGTTATAAATTGACAAAAATAACACTTTAAACAGATATAAAATTAAGCTTATAATTGACATTATAATGTAATTAAGTCATAATATCGCCGTCAGTTTGCATAAGCAAGTTGACGCACATTACAAGGAGAAGCCATGGATGAGGAAACTGCCTATCAGAAAGCTAATGAACTCGTATGTCAGCTTTACGGCGTGGGTAGCCCGGTCTCCGACGAAGAGGTTCGAGTTCTGATAGCCGGCAGGAGGCGCCAACGAATTACTTTGGCTCTTCAGCTTGTCGGGATATCAGAGCTATCTGGGTTTAGTCCCACGGAGCTCGTGGAGATGCTGGATTTCGATCTTCGTGCACCACATGCCTACGTAGAGTATGCCCGCTACTTCAAGCGAGCCTGCAAAGTCTTCTGTAAGAAGGGCTATGGGTCTGAGATTCAGCGAGTTCTGACAACCGACGGGATGTTTGGGAGGCAGGGCAACGAGCCCTTTTTGTCTCCAGCCTCGTTGATTAGGTCAAGGGACGTTAGCGGTCTTGACGACCTGATCTTCAACCTTCCACCAAAGGAGTAGGAGTTCGGAGCCAAGAGAACCCTCCCCACGACGAGGGCGGGCAAGAGTGGAGCAGGGTGGAGCGCTTCGGTGCTCATCCTAAGGATCTGCAACCTGTCGAAAGGCAGGAAAACTTCTCTCCGCAACGAGGGAGAAGTAGCAGTCAGAGGTAACTCACTTGGCTTAATAGCGACGCAGCCTCCTCTGATGTCTGGCTTGAAAAACCAGGTACCTTCCAGGGCGGTCGCTCCTTTGGGGGTGTGAGCTCGGGACATTTGTCCTTGAGCTCCACCCCCTTAAAACGTAGGCAGATGTGTATCTGCCCTGATGAGGCCAACCCGCCAAGAGGCGGGCAAAGAAGGCCGAAACGTTAATTAATCAAGGAATATATGAACGAAACTTTAGATAATCAAATTCAAGATCCTGAGAAGGCTCATGCAATGGCTTTGGCCGGTGATGGATTTAGAACTGAGGCTGTTCAAAAACGCCAGAAAGCTGCCGCAATCCAGTTAGCTAAATTAGCCTATGAAGACACGACCGATCAAGACACTCGCAAGAAAATATTAAATGGTGCTTTTACAGAGGTGGGTGTAAATGATTTTTGGAGTCGGCCAGATATAGTTGGGAGGCGACCAGGATCATTTAGAAGCCGGAATTTAGGGAACAATTCTTCGCAAGATGACATTAATGCACGGCGAGATAGGCAGATTGCGAGTTTTCTCGGGTCGCATACCAGATATGAGGATCGGGCTCAAGAATTAGAAAGCTTAGCCGAAGAAAAAGAATCGTGGGCCGAACTAATATTTGACAATCCTGCTGTCGAACATTACAAAAAAATTCACCCTGAACTTAACATTGAAGACCAATGGCGGCTGGAATGCATAGTAAATCAGGCTAGGGCATATTATGAAGGCCATCTTAGTGATATGCCGAGGTACAGAGAGGTCCTCCAAGACGGTAAATATGTGCCGGGAGGGTTGCTCCAGCACCTATTTCCGAATAGTTTTTCTGAAGAAGATGAGGAAGAGTTTGAACCTAACTCCGAATTGCTGAAACTTTTAAATAACGGTGGCACGACCGTTGACCAGCTACGTGAATTCCTACTGCGCCAGGAAGAGATAAAACTTGAAGCGGAGAAAAAGCGAGCTGAAGATCTTACGCAAATGCTCGCTGATATTAAAAAAAGACAGCTTAGTGCGAACTTGGAAAATTAGAACTCTAGTGCGGTTTTGACGCGGGCGATGCTGTCTTCGGGGTTGAGTTCGTCGAACCAGACCACCTGCCAACCTTGTTTGTCGGCGGCTGTCAGGTAAGGGCGCTCATTATCTACTAGCAAGATTTCGTTGGGCTCCATGGCGGCCAGTTCCTGGGCGGTCTGATAAATCTTGGGGTCCGGTTTAACGGCGCCGGCTTTAGATGAATCGACGGCTACTTTGTAGTTTAAATCTGGGATAAGTTTCTTTTGCAGCAGCTCGTCAACGAAACCGGGCATGCTGTTGGAAAGCAGACCGATCTCGTAATTTTCTGCTACCCAGTCCAACAGAGGCACAATGCCCGGGATGGGCTCCACACTAGCCATGTAATATTTGTGCCAGTCGAACCCGGGCACGTCCAGCTCTTGGCCCATCAGTTTATTGAACTCTTCGCCACTCATATTACCGGTCGCACCCGTATCATTGCGGCGCCAAAAAAGGGCTTCGCCCATATCGACAGGTTTATTAACATCTTGCGCGACCATCGTAAAAGCCCGGTGGAAAAAGTGCACCAGCGTACCGTTAACATCAAAGAATACAAATCGTACGCCGGTTTTGGAACGTTTCTTAGTGTTTATCGGAGCGGTAGACTCGATGCCGCGGCTTTGTAGCTCTAATAAATCTTCAAGCTTGGCACCCGTTACCGAAGCGATATTAGCGACAGTAAAAACAGATGGTGAGCGGATAGCACCACGTTCTATCTTTGCCAAAGTCGAATAACTTAGTCCGGCTTTTTGGCACAGCTCCTGCTGGGTCATGCCGGCGCGTTTGCGCGCTAACTGTAAACGATTGCCAAGAGCTTTTTCATCCATAGCAATGCCCACAACTCTGCCTCATATAGCCATATAGTATCAAGTAAACGAACTTTTCATCAAGAAAATTGGTATTAAATGGCTAGAAAGCCAGTTTTTTGGCTATGTCGGCCAGTTCTTGATGATTTAGTTCATCTGAATGCTCAGGGACAGACCGGTACTCGCTGGCGGTGCTAAATGGAAAAACTTTTATATGAGCGTGGTCGCCGACATCCAAGCCTTCAATCATTACTCCCACACGCTTCTTGTCTGGAAAGACTTCACGCATCCGCCGCCCAACTTTTTGGACGGTGTCCATAAGCTTGTGATAATCGTCGCTATTCATATCCCACACGAAGCCAACCTGTTTTTTGGGGACAATCAAGACTTGCCCCGGCTGTATGGGGTGGATGTCCAGAAAAGTCAGAGTGTCATCATCTTCATGAATTTTGTACGATGGAATTTCGCCTTTGATGATTTTAGTGAAGATACTGTCAGCCATTTTTGAAAAGTGTCCGTAAAATTGTATACGACACAAAGAATATAATCAGGGCAGAGACTGCCGTGCCTATCACCGATTGCTTAGTATTATTACCACTGTAACGCTGGAACTTCGTAAAGATCCAGGTCCCAATCCCCAACGCGAACAGCAGGCTAACCCAGAATGCACTCATAGGCTTATGATATCAGAGCCTAGGTAAAAGTAGGATATAATTACCTCTGTTATGGAGGAGTGGCCGAGCGGTTGAAGGCGCTGCTCTCGAAAAGCAGTATATGGGAAACCGTATCGCGAGTTCGAATCTCGCCTCCTCCGCCAAATTGGGTTCGGTGAAGCGAAGAGACGCGCAGAAGCTTGCTTCGAGCATATCTGAGCGGAAAAGGCCGAAGGCCGCTATCCCACCCCTTCCACCACGCATATGTAAGTAAAATTGACAATATTTTTCAGTAGTTGGTTAAACTTAAGGATTTTAGAGGACTTGCATTGGGTTTTTGGCGGGCATAAAATGCACTTGTATTTAATTCGCGGTATGACTGACACCTCGTGATAAGCCGCGGCAAGGAGGACCAATGACGCAACCAGAATTTTAGGCCAACCAGGACGGTTGGTTTTTTTGTTTTTGTAAATATCAATTGAATTTAGGCACAAAAGTGCCAAGGAGTTAAGTATGAGTTTAATCAAGGATGCACCAAAAGTTAACGCAGTTAAAGTTCTGCCTTGGGGCGAAGAGATTTATCTGGAGATTGCACTAAATAAAAAATCGGCCAATAAATTTTATGCCCGGCATGGCCGGACCAGCGAGGGCAGGGACTATATTGAGTTTTCTAAGTTTGGGCCGAAGCCCAATACCGAAAATGAAACATATAGCCAAAAACTGCGGATTTTCAGCCCGGCCCAGTGGGCGACTATCAAACACCATGTCGAGGCTGAGTTAGCCGGCTCGGCAGGCTGGAATCTGGAAGAAGGCCAGAAAGAGTTTGAAGCATCTTTGACGGCAAAAGAAGAGCTGACCGAAGAGAAATAGGCTTTGAAGGCGGGAGAGCTGTGGGATTAGTACTCCCGCTTTTTTTGGTAAGGAATGCTTAACTTGTTAAGTATTTTTATAATGAACGAAAGTTATAGATTAACTAGGAAATAGAATCTAAGCATAAGCAATTGCTTTTTACCCCTGTTAGTGGTATGAATTAGACAGCATCAAGGCACTACCCGTTTGGGCCCGTCTTGGGCCGCACATTCCGACTACGAGTTCGCTCGTGAGGGGAGACCCATGTCTCGTAAGCATGGAGCGCTGTTGATTGCAGCGCTCGCCGTTATGGCTTTGGCGACGACCGCGAGTGGCTCGAATGCTGCTCCTGCGTCGGCAAAGATCAAGTGCGAGTCGACTAGGACCCAGATCCGAATCACGATTTGCGGTCCGACAATCGTCGATCCGACCACCACAACGCCGTTTTCGGTGAGGGTGAGCTACCCTCGTGGCAAGCCGATCAGCAAGATCGTCATCAACATCGGCCCGAGCGACTACGTCGTGACGCCCGCCAGCGCCCAAGGTCACACCACATACGACCAGTCGTACAAGATTCAGGCGGTCACCTGGACCGTCAAGCACTTCCGTGCTGGTACTGGAATCACCAAGAGATTGGGATTCCAGTTCCCACCGGAGAACACGTACGGCTCGAGCCTCTTCGTGCATGTCGGGGCCTATGGGCCCTACTACAAGGCCGGGCTGATGAGATTCGTCACCTACCGGCAAGTCCAAGGCGGCTAGCTCGCCGCACGCGCAGCAGTAACGCGGCCCCCGTGGAGACACGGGGGCCGAGAAATACCAAATCACATTGCACGCTTATGTTTATATAACTATAATGCCTACTATATGGCGGACGCCAAAAGAATTATTGGTGTAGTTAAGGCAAAAACTTCTTGGCTAAAAGAATCAACGCGAACTATCTTGAGTCTCTTCCTCATATGTTCATTGGTAATAGGAGCAATTATTTTATGGAAATACATACGAAGCGATCATAGGCATTTTGTTGCTGAGTCTGCAGCACCTCCAACGGTTGCACAGTTTGAGAAGCAACAGCAGAATAATACAAGCAGCTATCTTAAAGACAAGAACTACATTAACTACCAAAGGACTCAGCAAGACTTGGCAATTGAGTATATGGCCAATAAAGACTACACCAGCGCCGAAAGAGTAATGAATGATGTATTTAAAAATACTCCAACAAATAAAATGAACTCCGAAAGTTATATGGTTATGATAGAAGTAGAAAAAAATAAAGGCAATACATCTGAGTATAAGAAGTACCTTAAACTTGCTATAGATAAATTGAACGCCGAAGGAGATAAAAAAACCGCAGCATTGTATCAGGATGAGCTGAAGGGTATACAATAATGCAAAATTCCTTACACAGAATTATTAATATCCATCATTTTCTGGTAATTTTTGCCATAGCGTTATTAAGCTTATTGACTATATCTATATTCGGCTTGCCAAAAAAAGCTTTTGCGGCTGTTCCTCAGATTAGCAATGTTGCTCCAGTTGATGGTTCGGGCTGTGTAACAGGTAGTAACTGTGGTACGTCTACTCACCCCTGGTTTGCTGTAGGCACAGGTGGATACGACGGAAAATTTTCCTATGCCAAGATATATGTGCCTTCGGGCCAAAGTACCACCCTAACCGTTCATCAAGGTTATGGAGTTTGTGCGGTAGATCTTGGGAGTCCGAAAGTTAACTATCGGTTATATCTTTTAGGTCCTGATGAGGGGATGGGTGGATCTCAACCACCACTTCCTTTCCAACCGAGTAATACTGATAGGTCGTGCGGAACTGATATGGTCTTTAACTCTGGTAATAACAGCCTATTAAAGTGTAACGCGAAAGATACTTCAACAGTATTTGCACATAGTGACTTTTGCGTCTTTTATTTTAAAGCGACAATTACTCCTATGCCGGGTGCAAATGAAAAAAACTTCAGGCTAAGAGTGGATAGCGGCAGTTATGTTGGTGTATCAAAACCAGTGGAGGACTTAGGAACATCACCTTGGTTTGGGATTTATCAACACGACCTACCTTCTGCCTATGGAGGGGCATCTAACTGGAACTGGAGTGTGCAGTATGGACCAACATGCTTGGAAGATCCACAAGTTACAAATAGATACGTATTTATATATGACATTGATTGGCAGAAATACAATCAGCCGGTCTTGAGGGCATTTATCCAAAAAGATGCCAGGGATGACAATACCTTTAACTGGCAAGCGGCTAACTACACAACTAATGGTAATGTCGTCCGTCAGAATGCACCTTCGCCGTTTGATGAAAGCGTAACCTCAGGCAGTGGTTATGTGCCTAGCCCTAATGACAGTACGTTCGGTCCGGCCAGGGGTTATGACCATAACCCCATCAACTTTAATTCTGGAAGCCACCGTCGGGATGACCTGGCGTTCAACTCGGTCGGGACCAACCGGTACAGGTTATTCTTTCAGGACATCAATTACATTAATACGATTCAGGTAAGGTTACCCTTTGACCAAATCGACGGTACATCATTAATCGATTGTGCTTCTCAGAATAACGGTGGTGGTGGCAAGGCGCCTACATATGGAGCATTATGTAAAGTCTCTGCAAGCGGCCAAGCATACTCGTCGCAGGTAACAGTTGGCAATCTATCGCCCAACCAAAACGTGAATGCATCATACAAGGTCACAAACAACGGCACGAATCTCACTTGGGATACTTCTAATGTCGAGATTGTCAAAACAGTTACTAACAACGGCGTACCGGACCCCGCCCAAACTCAGGTAGGGACTATATCTACCAACGGTGGGGTCTCAAGCCTAGCGCCTAATGACACACTTTCATTTAGCAGGACACACACGGCCCCCTCGGCTGTCCCTGGAACCAAGGTAATTACATATACTATGCGGCGAACGGACACGGGTGCCAGTTTTGGGACACCTTGTAAACTGACATTAAAAGTTGCTCAAGGGGCCTGTAGTGGTACGTGTGTAAGTGGCTCAATTGCCGCCGCATGTGGGAGCACTGAGATTACAGGAGTTAAATCATCGGCAAAATATTTAGATATTAAGACAGGTTCGATCAGAACAATACCAGACGTTCCCGTTAAAATAGTGATAGAAGTACTAACCGGGCCCGGGGCCGGAACTACAAATGACTTTATTGTCCAAGGCGGGGTCCCTAATGCTTCTGCTGATGTCGGCGGTAATGGGTATCTGAAAATTAATAATACATTTGGAATGTGGGGCGGCATGTGGCCGCATGGTACCTATAGATTACATTTGTTCGTCCAATATACAGATCCTAATAGCTTCACATCCAACTCATATGGTACCCAGTTCAATAACAATTCCTGGACTGATGGCGGAGGCGTAACATTCTTTAATCCGAATGAAACGGATACTTCGGATGTTGGTGATTGCTTACATACAGATTGTGGTACGACAACGGTACCGGATGTAGAACCAGGCGAGACAACCAAACTTAATGCCGGAGTAATTTTCCATAACCAAACTGAAACATCATATGATACCAACTCTACAGGTGGCTATTATTTCCATATTGATATCCAACCTGGTATTTTCGGTAATTCGGTTGATCCTGCTCTGACGGATCCCCCAAACAGTAAGATCTTACCCGGTGACCCTACGGTAAGCGCTAGTTTTAATGGCAGGGTAGATTACAGGGGAAAGTATTCCGTAACTCTGTATTTCCAGGGTAAACCCCTAGACATAAGTTCAAATGGATCAGGACCGACCTGTACTTCGCCGAATATTACGCCGGCAACCCGTCCCTACTTACAGGTTTGGGGCGGTGATATAAACACCGGAGGAGGGTTCTTTAAACAAGATGCAGTCGATGGTTCATATTATTGCCCAGGTACATATCCGGATTATGTCAGCCCGCCGTCGGCGGCTTCCGCCGGTAAGAATATACCGGCTAACTTCGGAGGCATTAAGACCTATGGGGCGGGTAATGGAACTTATGGTTCGTTGACTGATTTTGGCGCCGTGGCCCTGGGGCTGATCGCTAAGAAGCCCCTGAATGCCAGTAATGACCCCCCGAGGATAAATTTTGGGGCTCAACCGACCTTTGCAAATGTCTCCAGCCCATACTATGGTCAGCTTAACGCTACACAGGACTACTGCGCACCTGACTTCTATGATCAATACAAGAAGAATCCTGCACCTTTGGCGATAGCTCCGCCAACGAGCCTCTCGGACCTAGTCGGGTCAATTACCGGCCAATATGAGGTTACCCAGGACGTACCTAATTTTGCCGGCACCGGTCAAATCATAGTACCAACCGGTACCAAGGTAACACTCTATGTTACGGGAAATGTAACTATAAATAATAATATTATTTATGACAGCAGCTGGAATGTTGACGATCCTGACACTGCGCCCTCATTCACTTTAGTGGTTAAAGGTAATATTAATATTTCCAAGAACGTCACCAGGGTGGACGGGCTGTATGTTGCACAGCCTACCAACGGGAACGATGGGGAATTAAATACTTGCGCTACTAATGATGGCAACCAGTTCTGTAGCAGCCAATTAGTCATGAACGGCGCTGTAGTGGCCAGGAGAATCTTGCCTCTACGGTCTTCTGGAACTGTCTATCCACTCGCCAATCCTGCATTTAACCCACCTCCTGGCCATCAAGCCGCAGAAATATTCAACTTTGTACCTTCTATGGTGGTTAGTAACCCTAACTTTGCTCCAATAAATAATCCTAACCAGGGATTCTTTAGCCTACCGCCAGTATTTTAAAATGGGTTTACCAGATAGTTCTTATGCTATAATCAAGGCAATTGGATATTAAGAAAAGAATGAAATAAACATGGATATACTGAGTGGGGTATCAGAATTTTTCGGTCTAGACATCGGCACAACCTCTATTAGAGTAGTGCAGCTTAGAGGCGGTGGGCCGATCAAAGCGCTTGATCGCTATGGCTCTATGCCCGTAGATGGCAATATTTCAGTTAGTGACTCAAAGGCCGATCAAACTAAAGTAGCCCAAGCTGTAGCCCAGCTTGTTAAACAAGTCGGAATAACAACCAGGAATGTGGCAGTTGGGGTGCCATCGAACAAAGTCTTTACCACTGTTGTTGATATGGAAAAGTTGTCCCAATCAGAACTTGCAAAGACAATACGCTACCAGGCGGACTCTTTCATCCCAACTCCCCTAGCGGAATCCAAGATTGACTGGGCTCTTTTGGGTGACTCGCCAAAAGATTCCTCCAAGTCAGAGGTACTGTTATCTAGTGTGAGTAATTCTTACGTCGAAGGAAAACTGGATATGATGGAGAGCATAGGGTTCAATGTCATAGCCTTCGAACCCGATACTTTTGCGGTTATGAGATCAATAATCGCTCCAGACGCAACAGTACCCCAGATGGTATTGGATGTTGGAGCGCGTTCTACTGACCTGGTAATTGCTCTAAACGGTGCGCCAAGACTAACACGCTCAATACCGGTCGGCTCCGAAGCAATCATCCGCTCGGCCATTGCCGGTCTGGGGGTCGATGCCGCCCAAGCCACCCAGTTTGTCTATAAATTCGGTCTAAGCAAAGATAAATTAGAAGGCCGGGTTCATGGAGCAATTATCGGCGTGGTAGATAATCTCATTTCTGAAGTCGAAAAGTCTATCAAGTTCTTTCAATCCCGCTATCCGACACTTAAACTAGAACGAATCATAGTGACTGGCGGAGCCTCTACATTACCGGAATTCCCGCTCTATGTTGCGAACAGATTCGGCGTCAATGTCGAAATAGGCAACGCCTGGCGGAATGTATCATTCCCGGCCAGCCGCCAGAATGAACTTATGAGCATTTCGAATCACTTCTCAGTAGCCTGCGGTTTAGCGGAGAGGCAAGCATGAGTTTTGTGCAGTTCAATTTATTACCCGATGTTAAGCTGGAATTCAACCGGGCCGAGCACGCTAAAAAAGTAGTATACACACTGTCTGCTCTGGTAACTGGAATAGCCTTAGCAGTTTTAATTATAAGTTTCTTTACTGTGGGGATACTGCAGAAAAAACTATTAAATGATGCCAATAGTGACATTAATAAGTACAGCAAACAATTAAAATCTGTTCCAGACCTCGATAAAGTATTAACAATCCAAAACCAACTAACCTCTTTACCTGCACTGCATAGCCAGAAACATATTACTTCGAGAATATATGGCTATTTACCTCAAATCACACCGGTCCAGGCCCACATTGGCCAAATTACATTAGATATGAATGCCAATACGATAACTTTAAATGGCCAGGCGGATAGTGTTAAAACCGTTAATGCTTTCGTCGATACTTTGAAATTCACTAATTATGCTATCGGTAGTTCGCAACCGGACACAGACACAAGGGATAGCCAAAAGCCGGCTTTTTCAAATGTCGTTTTAACCAGCGTTGCTCGTAGTGATAAGGGTGCGAACTATACGATAAGTGCAAACTTTGACCCCGCCTTATTTGATGGCTCACAGAGTGTAACTCTCGTGGTACCAAACCAAGTTACAACTCGCTCAGTTATTAATACGCCTGACATCAATAACCTTTTATTCAATGGGGAGACAGATAAGTCGTCAAACCAACAAGGAGGGCAATAATGGCCCAGAAAAAAACATCTATTAAGCATATTCAAATAGATAAGAGTCAGACCTCGATACTGATAGTGATAGCTTTGGCGACAGCTGTAACAATCTTCTGCCTATTTGGAACAAAAGCACTGATTTCAAAGGGACTCTACCAGCGTCGAGCGCTGCATGCCCGGCGGGAGGCCGTGGACCAGCTTAAATCGAACTACGAATCAGCGAAAAAACTGTTTAATCAATATAAAGTATTCGCTGATGCAGACCCGAATGTCTTGGGTGGTTCCAAATCAGGTAGCGCTAACAATGATGGCAACAACTCACGAATCGTCCTTGACTCACTTCCGAGTAAATATGACGCTCCAGCTTTGGCGACCAGCCTAGAGAAAATAATGACTATGCAGAATGTCACCATCAGCTCGCTAAATATAACTGATGATCCCGCTGGTAATTCCGATCAAGCACAAGCTAGTCCGCAACCAAAGGTAATAGCCTTTTCTTTTGCCGCCGGTACAAACTTAAATGGAGCCGTGCAGTTGTTACAGAAGTTCGAGCAGTCAATACGACCATTTGATATTTATAATATTCAAATCTCGGGGTCGGATAACGCAATGACCTTAACTGCCCAAGCCAATACTTATTTCCAGCCTGCTAAAAACCTCGACTTGAGCGCGACTAAGGAGGTTAAGTAACGATGAAGCGAAAAGAATGGCTAGTGATAATTGCCGTTGGCGGAATAAGCGCATTAATATCGATATTAATATCCGGTGCACTTTTTGGCTCGCCCAAAAAGAACCCCATAAAGGTTCCGGTCGTTCAAAAAATCAGTGCGGATTTTCCATTGCCGCAGACTGATGAGAACTACCAGAAGTTCTTTAATAGTAAGGCTTTTGATCCAACCCAGCTTATTCAAATTGGGAACAGTAACAATACCGAGCCTTTCCAGACGGAGCGGTAAACGAAGGTTAAATGAGTGTTCTACTCTCGGAAAATACACAGCACCAGATTGAGGAAGAGCTTCTTAAAGAGAAGCTGATTACTGAAGAAGAGTTAGAGTTATTTAAGGCCCAAGCAAAAAAAGCTAGCCTGCCGCTTTTTAGCATACTTATTAAAGAGGGAGCGATAACTGACGAGGAATTTACTAGGGCGAGTGCTCTTATAAATAAGATCCCTTATGTAAATCTGACCCAGGCTCCACCAATTTCACAAAATATATTGGATTTATTAAGTAAGGAAACAGCCAATTATTACATGGCTATCCCCCTTGGTACCATGGGGGACATGCTCGTGGTAGCTATGCTTGATGCAGCCAATGTCCAAGCGGTCGATTTCTTGAGCGAAAAAATCGGAAAACGGCTTAAAGTTTATGCCGCCAGTGAATCGGGAATTAGGCGGATGCTCAAACAGTATGATCGCAATATCCAAAAGGGGATCAGCTCGATGCTATCCGGTGTAGATGAACTTGAAAAAGAGAAGGATAAAGAAAAAGGCCAAGATAAACCAAAAGGCGAGGTGAAACCTGGCGATAAAAAAGTTCAAGTCATAGTAGAAGACTCGCCAATCAGTAAAGCGCTTTCGGCAATTATGGAATATGCGGCCAAAAACAGAGCCAGCGATATCCATATCGAACCATTAGAAAAAGAACTCAGAATTCGCGTTAGAATTGATGGTGTTTTGCGAGAAATAATGAAACTGCCCAAAAGCACCGAACCGGCGATCATCAGTCGTGTCAAGATTCTATCCAATCTGAAGATTGATGAGCATCGGACTCCACAGGACGGTCAATTCAGTATCAAAGTGGAAGATATGATAATCGACCTACGTATTGCCATCAGTCCGACTGTATGGGGTGAGCAGGTAATTATTAGGCTTTTGGATAAGACTGGGACCAGCCTACAGCTGGAAGCCATGGGCTATACCGGCCGGGCTCTGAGGACTATCCGACAGGGGTTAAAACAGCCCTACGGAATGATTTTAACTTCTGGCCCGACTGGGTCAGGCAAGTCTACCAGTATGTACGCCATGATCCAGGAGATAATAAGTGATTCTATTAATATCGTTACTCTTGAAGACCCGGTTGAATATAAGATTGATGGCGTGAACCAAATCCAAGTCAATCCGGATGTCGGCCTGACTTTCGCCACAGGTTTAAGGTCTATTCTCCGCCAAGACCCAAATGTAATCATGATAGGAGAAATCCGAGATAAGGAAACTGCTAATTTGGCGGTTCAGGCTGCACTTACCGGCCACTTGGTATTTTCCACCCTACATACAAATAGTGCCGCCGGAATTTTGCCGCGGCTGCTAGATATGGAAATCGAACCCTTCTTGATTGCTTCCACTGTCCATACTGTTATCGGCCAAAGATTAGTCCGCAGGCTAGTCCCAGAAGGTGAATCCTACCGCTCAAATAAGGTTGAAACCGAAGCAATCCACAGTATAGTTGGCGGGTTATTGCCCAAGAACGCGCCAGAAACAACCAAAGTAGCAAACGACCTAGGCTATAAGACCTTGCCTCTGGCTACCCAAAACGCTTATACTTTGCTTAAGGGTAAAGTTACACCCGACAATCCATCAGGTTACTCTGGTCGAATGGGTTTGTACGAAGTTTTTGAAGTAACTGAAGCTATTCAGGAGTTGGTCATCAAACATGCAACCAGCTCTGTTATACAGAAGAAAGCTCAGGAACAGGGTATGGTAACCATGCGCCAGGATGGATATTTAAAATCGCTAGCTGGGTTAACTACTTTGCTAGAAGTTGATAGAGTAGCATCCTCGGATGCTTAAAATAAGGGCACCAATAAGGGTAAAAAATGCAACCATCACAAAATAAAACTCAAAGCTCGCAAACTCCTAAAATCGAACTTCTGCTCGAAGAAGTCGTGAAGAAAGACGCTTCGGACCTTCATCTGCAAGTCGGCATGCCGCCCATGCTTAGGATAGATGGCGGTTTGATTGCCCACGGCCAGACACCTTTAGATGAGAAAGCTCTTGAAGAACTTGTATTTAGCTTGCTAGACCAAGACCAGAAGCAAGTATTACTGCGTGATAAGGAATTTGACTTCAGTTTTGCTTTTGGCGATTTAGGCCGTTTCCGGGTTAATGCTTTCCATGAACGTGGAAACTTGGCAGCTGCCCTGCGTTTAATCCCTAACCAGATACGGACAGTTGAAGACCTTGGCCTACCGCCAGTGGTTAATAAGTTTACTGAGTATCCCAGAGGATTAGTATTAGTTACCGGGCCGACTGGTTCGGGTAAATCTACATCGCTTGCTGCAATGGTAGATAAGATCAACCGGGAGCAAGCCAGGCATATTATTACTGTAGAAGACCCGATTGAATACACACATAAATCTAAAAGATCCTTAGTCGTACAACGTGAAGTGCACTATGACACCTTCAGCTTCTCCGCCGCACTGCGCTCGGCCTTGCGCGAAGACCCGGACGTCGTCCTAATCGGAGAAATGCGCGACCTGGAAACCATTGCCGCAGCTATTACCATAGCCGAAACCGGCCACCTCGTCCTAGCTACCTTGCACACCAACAGTGCTAGCCAAAGTGTCGACCGTATGATAGATGTTTTCCCGCCTCACCAGCAGCCGCAGGTTAGGGCACAGCTTGGGAACATGCTAATGGCCATTGCCTCGCAACGTTTAATACCAAAACTTGGTGGCGGCAGGGTAGCAGCCGCCGAGATACTCGTCGCAACCCCGGCTGTACGTAATATCATCCGTGAAGGAAAAAGCTACCAGCTGGAGGCTGTCATCCAGACGGGGGCTGAATACGGCATGCAAAGCATGGATCGGACTCTTGTAAACCTGATTCACACCGGTATTATCAGCTACGACGAAGCCAGAAATTACGCAGTCGATATGGAAGAGCTTGACCGTCTGATGAGGAGCTAGTACAGATGTTGACATATCAATTTATCGCCCGCGACCCGGCATCCGGCCAGAGGATTACTTCGCAAGTCCAAGCTGAAAACGAAAAAGCAGCCGCCAAAGCGATTAAAGAACAAGGTTATGCACCGCTTGAGATTACATTAGCCGGAGGTGAAGGCAGGTTCGGAAATCTGCTAAAACACATTAAGACAAAAGACAAGGTAATATTCTCACGCCAACTTTCCACCCTTATAAATGCCGGCTTACCTCTAGTACAGGCCCTTCGTATAGTTGAAGGACAAATTAATAACCAATCGTTCAAGATTGTGATTCAAAAAGTGATTGCGGATGTAGAGGCCGGTTCGGCTTTCAACGTTGCTTTGGCAGCCTACCCCAAGGTGTTTAACCGTGTATTTACTAGCTTAGTGGAAGCTGGCGAAGCCTCAGGCACGCTGGACAAAGCGCTGGAGCGCCTGGCTAATCAGCAGGAAAAAGATGCCGAAATCATATCCAAAGTCCGTGGCGCATTGATATACCCACTTATAGTCATACTGGTCATGATAGCTGTGGTAACTTTTATGGTTGTCTCAGTTTTGCCGCACGTTCAAGAAGTTTACACAGGAATTCCGGGCGCCAAACTTCCCCTCATTACTGTCTTCCTGCTGTTCATATCCCATATTATCAGTCATTTTTGGTGGCTGCTCATCATCTTATTAATTGTTGGAGTTTTCTTGACAACTCGCTGGGCAAGATCGGGACCTGGTAAAGAGGTTGTGGATAAGTTAAAGATGAGGGCCTGGCCGATTGATAGACTTTTTATGAAGGTTTATATGGCCAGAATCGCCCGTACTGGCGAGACCCTAGTAGCCAGCGGAGTACCACTATTGCAAGTAATGAACATAATTGCTGAGGCTGTGAATAATGTTCACATCAGCCGGTCTTTGGCCGCTGCGGCAGAAAAAGTTAAGGGCGGTAAAGCCCTTTCCGAAGCCCTGGAAGGCGACCCTAACTTCTTAGAATTGCTGCCTAATATGATCAAGGTCGGTGAACAATCAGGCTCGCTAGAGAATATGCTTGGCAAGACAGCCGACTATTATGAAAAGGAAGTCGATAATGAAATAAAGGCCGTATCGACTATTATCGAACCGGTTTTAATGATAATGCTGGGCATCTTCGCTTTAATAATTGTGGCGGCCGTATTATTGCCGATTTACGGTTTGGCAGGCAAGATAAATGTCCGCTAATCGCTATTGCTTTTTTCTCATTATAAGTCTATCATCGGCGTATAAGCATAACCATAATAACATTTGCAAAGGGGGCATTTGCTTAGACCATGAAAAACGCATATAAACAAAAAAGGGAAGCCGGCTTCACAATTATCGAAGTCTTGATAGTACTGGCTATCGCTGCGCTTATCCTTTTAATAGTTTTCTTAGCTGTCCCAGCCTTACAGCGAAACGCGCGGAACACTCAACGTAAGAGTGATGCTGCAAACATTGGTTCGGCAATATCTAATTTCGAAGGAAATAATAGCGGCGCTTTACCTACAGCTTACGGCTATTCTGACCAAGATCAAGTTACCATGCTACTACACTGTACAGGTGCTACCCCTGCAGTTACCGGGTCATATCAAGCAGGTACTGACTTAGGCGCGCCAAACAAATTCGGCTGCTTAACTAGCAACAAAAATTTTGATTCTGCAAAATTGGGTTACTATAAGCCAGCAGATACCAAGGTATTCTTTAATAATGCAGCACTTGGTGCATTAGGTCCATCAGCTCCAGGTAGTGAGTCCAATAGCAATATCAGTACTAACAGTCTCATAATCAACTTAGGCTACACCTGTAATTCAACCAATACAGGAATTGGTTCAGCAAGTAGTCGCTCGGTCGCAATTCTATACGTCGCAGAGTCAAGTACCGGTGACGGTAATCTGCAATGCGTACAGTCTTAAAATAGAAGCACTAAGACTAAAAAAGACGGCTTAAACAAGCCGTCTTTTTTTATGCTACGATAATGCCAATGCTTATTGCTATAACTCTGTTTATCATTGGTCTGGCTCTCGGCAGCTTTGTAAATGCACTAGTTTGGCGCCTACACGAGCAGAAAAAGGGCAAAACAGGGCTTTCGATTCTGAACGGACGCTCCATCTGCCCCAATTGCAAGCATAAACTAGCTTGGTACCATCTTGTCCCAGTTATCAGCTGGTTGACACTAAGTGGCAAGTGTCGCTACTGCCAGAAATCAATCTCAAAGCAATACCCGATAGTTGAGATAATTAGCGGAGTCGTCTTTGCTGGAAGCTATTTTTTTTGGCCAGAAACAGTTAATGCCAACGGCCAGTGGATATTGCTGGCCACCTGGCTGATATGCTCGGTTGGACTACTTGCATTAGCTGTCTATGACTTAAAATGGATGCTTCTACCCAATAAAATTATCTATCCGACCCTGTTAGCAGCCTTTTCAGGCAGGCTAATATACTTATTATTCTTCGAATCGAATCCTGGTCACGCTGTTTTTTTATGGATATTATCAATCCTAATATCTAGCGGAGTTTTTTATGCGCTTTATGTTATATCGAATGGTAAGTGGATAGGTTTTGGCGATGTACGCCTGGGCTTAATCACCGGAACACTCCTGGCCGATCCCCAGAAAGCCGTAGCGATGATTTTCATAGCTTCTCTCATCGGAACAATAATAATTATCCCTGGCCTGATTAAAAGAGATAAAAACCTGACCAGCCGTTTGCCCTTCGGGCCATTCCTAATCATTGCAACGGCTATTATGGTCATTTTTGGTGACTCCTTACTCAATTGGTATAAAGGCCTAATTCTCTAAAGGGTTAGACTAGTTAACTATCTCTATAAAGCTTATGCTATACTGAGGGCTATGCGGCGTGTGTCGGACGGATACACCATAATAGAGGTAATTATCTTTTTAGGAATCACAATGTTTCTTCTAACCGCCACAATAGGTTTTTTAAACGGCAACGAAGGGCATAATCGGTTCTCTCAAAGCATGCGAGACATGCAATCGAAGATACAAGACTGGATTAACGACGTCCCAACCGGTTTTGCTGGGGGCCAAACCGATGCTTCAAGCTTAAACTGTCAGTTGCATGGCAGTGGAAATAATGCCGAACCCAGGATTTTTGATAACGGCGGCGGGAATGATAAACCGAACTGTATTTTTCTGGGCAAGGTTATCCAATTTACGGATAGCAACACTACTAATACCGGACAGGACTCTTTAGTTTATGCTTATACGGTATTTGGAATACGAACCTATACTCCCAGTGGACAAGAAGAAAGGCCTGTTGCTAGTCTTGATGAAGCCAACCCTGTAGCTGCGGTTGGCAAACCGCCGTACTCAGGCACAGCAGACCTTACAGAGACATACCCAATATTCGGTGGAGCTAAGGTTAAGAAAATAATCAAATCGAGCGGAGTCGCAGGTGAAGATAGCCACATAGCCGGCTTTTTCTTAAGCTTCAATGGGTTAAACGGAGCACTTAGTAGTGGTTCGTCAAGTGTTACAGCCTAC
>DATIIZ010000031.1:0-9462 GCA_035479215.1 Candidatus Babeliales bacterium
ATTTTATATTGATAAATACAACAAGTCCCAGAAAGAAGTCAAACGATTATCAAACCCCACGGCCGTTGCCCAGCAAGAACAACAGCAGTTGGTGGCCAAAGTCAGTACGCTTACTGTTCTGCCAGCCGGTGAAACCCCGACTGTCGCGACTGTCACTGACATCACCAAGCTGAAGGACCAGCCTTTCTTTGCCAATGCCCAGAACGGGGATAAAGTTCTTATCTATACCAAAGCCAAGAAAGCCTATCTTTACCGCCCCTCAACCGGTAAAATCATCAACATCGCTCCAGTCAACATCGGTAGCGGCAACACCACTACCACTCAAACGCAACCCAAGCAATAATAAAACTGTTAGGTATTGTTTCTTTGGAGTAATATGGGCTTAGCCTATGGCTAAAGTACTTATTCTAATAGTCGAAGATGAAGCCTCGCTGGCGGATATGTATGCCGCCAACTTCCGTGCCTCGGGCTATGACGTAGATATTGCCCATGAAGGCACTGAAGGTTTTGACAAGATGATGTACGGCCACCCCAACGTAGTGCTGATGGATATAATCATGCCCGGCATCAGCGGGCTGGAGACCCTCGAAAAAGCCAAGTCCCAACCAACGACTAAAGATATTCCAATTATAATGCTGACTAACTACTCTGATTCACCAGAACTTCATAATGCAATGAAAGAGGGCGCCACGGACTTCATAATTAAGGCTGACTATACCCCCTCCCAAGTCGTAGAGAAGGTGACCAAACTATTATCAGTCGGGCCAGCTAGCTTAGGCCCTGCTCAAGAGCAAAATCCGAAGCAAAAACCGAAGTTTAAAAAATTCTAAACCTGGATGCGGTTGAACCTGTTGACCGCGAAGGCCACACAGAAAATCAAAGTAGCGCTTAGAACGATTATGTCTTTGGTTATGCCAAAATGCGTCTGATTAATCAAACAGTACCTTAGGGCGTCCACAGCATAACTTAAGGGATTTATGGAGGCCAGGATTCTTAACCAATCTGGCGCATTAGTAAGTGGATAAAGCGCACTCGACAAAAAGAATAGCGGAAAGATTAAGAAGTTATTAATCCCTTGAAAGCCTTGAAAATCTTCTACCATACTGGCGATCCCGGCCCCGAAACTGGTTAGCGCGATGCTTAGTATCAGCATCAATACGAAAGCGACTGGTACAAGCGCCCAATTGTAGGGCCGGAAACCGATGAGAATAGATATGACGAAGACTAGCAGTGCTTGAATCAAAGAGATAGTCGAACCGCCTAAAGCGTTCCCTAACAAAATTCTGGTGCGCGATACCGGCGCTACCAGCATCTCTTTTAAGAATCCAAAGCGCTTATCAAACAGTATTTGTATTCCCCAAAACACACCCGAAAATAGTAAGGTCTGGACAATGATTCCGGGTACTAAGAATTGCAGATAGTCCCCCTGCCCGGCTTTTTTATATACCGAACCGATGCCGTATCCTAGGGCAAGTAAAAAAAGCAGTGGCTGGCCGATAGCGCCGAGTAATCGCGAGCGGCTGCGAAGATAGCGCTTCATTTGCCTTAACCAAAGTATGTGAATTACATCTAACTGCATCTAATTTATCTCAAGTTCTGGTTACGCAGGGCCGTGCGGACATTCAAGCCGTTATTAGACAGACTGGTTTCATCACGGACTCCTTTTCCAGTCAGTTCCAAATAAGCTTGCTCAAGGGTTTTTGTTCCGGTCTGCTTAGCTAGTTGTTTAGCGGTACCGGTGGCTACAATCTTACCACGGTCGATTATAGCGATACGGCCGGCTACTTCTTCGGCTTCGTCCAGGTAATGAGTAGTGAAGAATATCGTCATTCCTTCTGAATCACTAAGTTTTTTAACATAATCCCAAAGCAGGTTGCGGGTCTGGGTATCGAGCCCTAGTGTTGGTTCGTCTAAGAAAAGAATTTTGGGATGATGGAGTAGGCCCCGGGCAATTTCTAAACGCCGGCGCATTCCTCCAGAGTAAGTTTTGACAAAGCTGTCTTTTCTTTCCCATAAATCAACTAACCTAAGCAATTCTTCAATCCTGGGGGCCAGCTCTTTTCGCGTTACGCCATACAATATTCCATGGATTTCCATGTTTTCGTAAGCTGTCAATTCTTCTTCTAAAGCTGGGTCCTGGAATACAATCCCAAAAGATTTTCTGGCCTTATCTTGTTCTTTTGTAACATCGTGGTTATTCATAATCAGAGTACCGCTAGTCGGCCGTAACATGGTGGTTAACATGCTGATGGTCGTACTTTTGCCGGCCCCGTTAGGTCCTAAAAACGCAAAGATCTCACCAGCTTTCACTTCGAAACTGATGCCGTCCACGGCTTTAATGTCTCCGAACGTCTTCACAACATCCCGGGCCTCGATAACATTTTTAGGCATTACTCTATAATACCAAAATTAGTCAGCGGATTACTGCTGCTATAGCGGGCACAATCTGTTTATCAAAAACTGAGGGGATAATGTGGTCTGCTGAAGGTCGTTTCACTAAGGAGGCTAGTGCTTCTGCGGCAGCAACCTTATGTTCATCCGTAATTTTAGTGACATTGTTATCCAGCGCCCCACGGAAAATCCCCGGAAATGCCAATGCATTATTTATCTGATTGGGGAAATCGCTGCGGCCGGTAGCTACGATTCTTGCCCCGGCTTTTTTGGCATCCTCAGGCATGATTTCCGGATTAGGATTGGCCATGGCAAACACGATAGCATCCTTGTTCATAGACTCCACCATCTCGGGGGTCAGCGTATTAGCCTTTGATACTCCTATAAAAATATCCGCTTCTTTGACTGCATCCTCCAATGAGCCGGTCTGGTCTTTGGAATTGGTATAACTTAAAAAGTGACTCTTTTCCTTAGAAAGATGTAGTCTATTGGAGCTAACCATGCCCTCGGAGTCGACGACTAGTATTTCAGGCTTGGCATACTTATATATAAGTTTGGTTATGGCACTGCCGGCTGCGCCAGCGCCAGCGCAGACGATTTTACATTTGCTCAATTCCCGACTGGTTATTTTAAGGGCGTTTATCAACCCGGCCAATACTACGACTGCTGTCCCATGTTGGTCATCGTGCATTACGGGGATATCCAGGTTTTCAATCAGTTGTTTTTCAATCTCAAAACATTTAGGTGCAGCAATATCCTCTAAATTTATGCCGCCGAAACCGGGCGCTATCGCCTTGACTGTTTCTACGATTTCCTTGACGGAATGTACATTAAGTACAATCGGTACGCCGTTAATTCCGGCAAAATGCTTGAACAACATCGATTTACCTTCCATCACCGGCAGTGCGCCATAAGGGCCTATGTCGCCCAGCCCCAGTACGGCTGAACCATCACTGACTATGGCGACAGTATTGTTCGTCCAAGTATAATCACGGGTTGATTCTGGATGCAGGTGGGTATGGCGAGAGACAGCCGCCACACCAGGTGTGTAATAAAGACTGAGTTTTCGCTGGCTGTCCAGTTGGTCATTCAGGCTGATAGAGAGCTTGCCTTTAATCTTTTTGTGAAGCTTGAGCGCTTCCTCGTCAATATCCATTTTTTGAAGTTTAGTCTTAAGCGGCCGGATTTACAATAAATACTTATACAGATTGAATAGTATCTGTAAAACTGCTAAAATATCCTACGAATGAGTCGTGGGATAAACAGTACGACCAGCGTTAGTATGACGCCAGCCGTTAGGGTAGCTATGGACGGAGGGCTTATATGCTAATGCCTTTTTTTGGCTTTGAAATCGAGCCGTTGGGCGCGCCGCAGCTTTTCAATATCGGTCCCTTGCCGATTACCAACACGATGCTCAGTGGCGTAGTCATCGGGGCTATCCTACTGGCTGTATTTTTGGCCGGGGCTAAAGCTAGCCAGCTTTGGCCTAAAAGTAAACTGGCCTTCTGGACAGAATCCTTCGTAGAACTGTTATTAGATCTAGTCACCGAAAGCTTCGGCGACCGTAAAAAAGCCCTAAAGCACTTCCCTCTACTTTTAAGCCTATTTGTTTTTATTTTGGCCTGTAATTTAAGCGGCCTGCTGCCGGGAATCGGCACGATTACCTATAACCATGAATCGCTCTTCCGGGCCTGGACTACTGATCTGAACTCAACGGCGGCTATGGCTGTCCTGGCTATGGTAATCGTGCAGGTGCATGCTGTACGGACAATCGGCGGCAAGGGTTATTTTCAGCACTACTTTACCCACGAACCATGGAAGCCGATGAATCTTTTTATCGGGATTAACGAAGTTTTCGGTGAGATATTAAGGCTGGTGACCCTGACCCTTAGGTTGTTCGGGGTTATTTACGGGGGTGAAGCCCTGTTAGCTGCCATCGGGACCTTGGCTGGCAACTTCGGCTGGGCATCCATGGTACCGATTGTCCTGTTAGAGATTTTCTTCTCGCTTGTTCAGGCTTATTTGTTTATGATGCTATCGACGACTTATCTGGTAATGTCTACGTCTCAGCACGAGAAGGAGACTGGCGGATCGGTGCAGCCGGTAGCTGCGGGAGCTAAAGCATGAATAAATTAAGTAATTTAAAGGAGAATATATGGAACATGTCGACCCGTCATTAATCAAAGGTCTTACCATCGGACTTGGTGCAATCGGACCGGCTATAGGAATGGGCCTGATTGGCGCTGCTGTGGTTGGAGCCGTCGGCCGCAACCCTGAAATCCAGGGCCGCATTCTATCAACCGCCTTCATCATGATCGGCCTGGTAGATGCCGTATTAGCCTTCGTACTATTAATCCTGTTCACCACATAATAAAGGACTAGAAGGCAACTTTGATAAACCTACCGACACAATTCGCAGCCGAGACCGGCAGTTCCAACAGCGGACTGGGTGCTTTCAACCTCAATCTTAAAAGCTTCATATTCCAGCTGATAACTTTCGTACTGGTGCTTTTGGTTTTACGTAAGTGGGTAGTACCTAAGCTTGTTGAGACTATCGATAAGCGCCGCGAGACTTTAGAGCAAAGTTTGGAAAATGCCCGGGCTACCGAAGAAGCTCTGGCCAAGGCTGAGGTTAAAGCCGAGGAAATTTTAAACCGGGCCCGGTCTCAAGCCGATGAAGCTTTAGCCGAGGCCAAAGATGCCGGAGCAACTGCAGTTGCCAAAGCTGAGGCTTCTGCCGCCCAACGTGCTGAGTTAATAATCAAAGAGGCGGAGTCACGCTTAAGTGAAGAGCGCGATAAGCTCCGTACTGAACTTAGGGCTGAGCTAGCCGATTTAGTATCGGATGCTACTGAGAAAATTATTCATGAAAAGCTCGACCAAAAACGTGACATGACACTTATCGAACGAGCCATCAAGGGGATAACGGGATGAATAAAGTCAGCCGACGTTCGCTCGCTGCTTGGGCTGCCGACCAGTTAGTCAAAGGTGAGTCCTCTGCTAACGTGGCTAAGCACCTAGCTGCAGTGTTGGACGAGAATAATATGGCCACGCAAGTTGAGTTTTTAGTAAATGATATTGCTTGGGAGCTTGAAGATAGAGGCGAGTTAGCAATTGGTAAAGTTACCAGTGCCAACCCCTTATCAAAAGAACTGGAATCGGCCATCGCTTCCCAAATCAAACAGGCCACCAAAGCCCGCAGCGTAGTCTTAAAAAAGAGCGTAGATAAGTCCGTGATAGGTGGCGTAAGGGTAGAAACATCCAACCGGGTTTGGGACGAGACTGTCTCCAAGAAATTATCTGAACTTAAGGAGGTATTTTAATGGCCAAAGTTGAGAATGAAGTTAAATCCTTAGCTGAGGAAGTCCGCAAGGCAATCGCCAACCTATCTGCCAGCGGACAAGAAAAATCTGCCGGCATAGTCACTCGCGTAGGTGACGGGGTGGCCTGGATTTATGGTTTGCGTGATTGCGGTTACGCCGAGATGTTAGAGATAGAAGGTCTTCACGGCAAAATTACCGCTTTCGCCCTTAACCTGCTAGAAGACGAGATCGGTGCAGTTTTACTCGGCCAAGATGAGCAAGTCGAAGCTGGTGCCAAAGTCCAACTAACCGGCCAAGTACTGTCAGTACCCGTCGGGCCAGAGTTAGTTGGCCGGGTCGTCGACCCGCTAGGCCGGCCGTTAGACGGCAAAGCCGAACCTAAGACTAAATCAAGAGGCGCAGTCGAAGCCCATGCACCAGGCGTGATTGACCGCAAAAGCGTCCATGAACCCCTGCTTACCGGAATCAGTGCCATCGACGCTATGGTGCCAATCGGCCGCGGTCAGCGGGAACTGATTATCGGTGACCGCCAGACCGGTAAGACTGCTATCGCCATCGATACGATGATTAATCAAGCCAAGCAAAAAACTGGGGTTGTCAATATCTATGTTGCCATCGGCCAAAAGAATTCCCGGATTGCCCGTTTAGTCGAACGCTTGCGCCGTGAAGGCGTCATGGAACAGACCATTATCGTAGCTACCAGTGCCTCCGACCCTGCCCCGCTACAATATCTGGCACCTTATGCCGGCGCCGCTATCGGGGAGTGGTTCCGTGACAACAAACAGCATGCCTTGATTATTTACGACGATCTTTCCAAGCACGCTGTGGCTTATCGTCAGATGTCATTGCTGCTACGGCGTCCGCCAGGCCGTGAAGCCTATCCTGGAGATGTCTTTTACCTTCACTCCCGGCTTTTGGAACGGGCGGCCAAGTTATCTGACGCCAAAGGCGGTGGCAGCTTAACTGCCCTACCAATCATCGAGACTCAAGCCGGTGATGTCAGTGCTTATATCCCCACCAATGTAATTTCCATTACCGACGGCCAGATATACCTTGAAACCGATCTGTTCTACCAGGGAATCCGACCAGCCATCTCCGTCGGACTATCTGTCAGCCGTGTTGGTGGCGCCGCCCAGCCGGCCGCAATCCGCTCAGTCGCCGGAAGCCTGCGGCTAGATTTGGCCCAGTATCGTGAACTGGCGGCCTTCTCTCAATTCTCCAGTGACCTGGACGCTGATACCCAAGCCCGGCTGGCACGTGGTTTTTTGCTTACTGAGCTATTAAAACAGCCGCAGTATTCGCCCTTAGCCGTCTGGCAAGAAGTGGTGACCATTATGGCCGGTACATCGGGGGCATTTGACCAAGTGCCGGTAAGCAGTGTAAAACCAGCCCAGGAAGCGCTCTTAGCAGTCATCGAACAAAAACATAAGGACATAATTGACAAACTGCACCAGGCTAAGCCAGATGAAAAGCTCCAGAAGCAAATTACCGATCTAGCCAGTTCGATCGCCAAACAATACCACCAGGAAAAGAAAGCTTAAGATGGCCCAGACCAGAACATTGACGCGGCGTATCCGCTCCGTAAAAAATGCCAAGCAGATAACCAAAGCTTTAGAAGTGGTCGCCGCCAGCCGGATGCGACGGGTGGTACAACTGGTAGAAGGTAGCCGAACTTATGGTGAATTGGCAGCTTCAGTTATGGCGAAGATTGCCGCCAACCCAGAAGCCCACAACTTACCTTATTTTGCAGATACAACGGATAAACCAACACTATATCTTGTAATTACCAGTGACCGCGGTCAGGCTGGTGCCTACAACTCCAACATATTTCACACTGCCGCAACTTCATTCCGTGAAGAAAAGACTCGTCCCCAGGTTATCGTCTTTGGCCGTAAAGGAGCCCGGTTTTTCTCGCACATCAGGGATATTGACCTGCGTGGGGCTTATGAAGATATCGCCGATGTCCCCCAGATGAATGTTTTCGCTCCAGCCATGGATATGATAATTGATGAGATGACAGCCGGACAGATAGGTAAAGTAGTGATAGTTTATACCCAATTTATCTCATCCCTGACCCAGAAACCGACAGCGCTGCAATTACTGCCAGTCGATTTAACCAAGGTAGAAGCTGAAACAACTCCGAATCGGGTTTTTGAATTCGAGCCGGATATCACTGAAGTTTTAGATGAGGGAATACGATTATATCTCGAGGCACGGCTGATGCAGGCTAAAGTAGAAGCCGCGGCCTCGGAACATGCTATGCGGATGGTGGCGATGGGTAACGCCAATCGGAACGCCTCGGATCTGATAGATAACTTAACGCTCGAGCTTAACGCTACCCGCCAGGCTGCTATAACCCAGGAAATAGCCGAAATAACCGGCGGCGCTGCGGCGATTGCAACTTAAAGGAAAGGATTTTTAATGGCTGAAACCACAACCCAAAGAACTTCGACTAAGAAAGGTACCGTTGTCCAGATTGTCGGCGTCGTTGTTGATGTTGAATTCGAAGGCCGCCTACCGGCGATTTATAATGCATTGACTGTAGATGTTGATGACCAGAACCTGGTGCTAGAAGTAGCTTCGCACTTAAGCCAGCGGGCAGTTCGGGCAATTGCTCTTGGTCCTACCGACGGCCTGACCAGAGGTACGATGGTAACCGACACGGGCGCCCCTATTAACGTTCCTGTCGGTGATGCGACCCTTGGCCGCATGTTCAATGTCCTTGGTGAACCCATCGACGGTATGCCAGCCCTGAAGAATGTTAAGACCGGTCCGATCCACCGTGATCCACCCTCTTTAACTGATCAGAACCCCAACGTCGAGATTTTAGAAACCGGCATCAAAGTAATTGACCTGATCGCTCCAATAACCAAGGGCGGCAAAGTCGGCCTATTCGGTGGCGCCGGTGTCGGTAAAACGGTTTTCATTACCGAATTAATTAACAATATCGCCAAATTCCATAAAGGCCGCAGTGTATTTGCTGGCGTCGGAGAACGGACCCGGGAAGGTAATGACCTTTACTATGAGATGGCTGAATCCAAGGTTTTGGATAAGACATCATTGGTCTTTGGTCAGATGAATGAACCACCAGGAGCCCGCTTAAGGGTCGCTCTAACCGGACTGGCTATTGCTGAGAGTTTCCGGGATGAAGGCAACGATGTCCTTTTATTCATCGATAATATTTTCCGCTTTACCCAGGCCGGCTCTGAAGTATCGGCCTTGCTTGGAAGATTACCGAGTGCGGTGGGCTACCAACCGACGCTATCCACCGAAATGGGGCTACTTCAGGAACGTATTACTTCCACTAAAAAAGGATCTGTTACTTCTGTCCAGGCGGTATTCGTGCCGGCTGACGACCTGACCGACCCGGCACCGGCAACCACTTTTGCCCACCTAGACTCAACAGTCGTGTTAAGCCGGGCTTTGACAGAGCTCGGACTTTACCCAGCAGTTGATCCCCTGGACTCAACCTCGACTCTGCTGGATCCCGAGCTTGTCGGACAAGAACATTACCAGGTCGCCCGTGAAGTCCAGCGTGTACTTCAGCGCTATAAAGACTTACAGGACATTATCGCCATTTTGGGAATGGAAGAATTGTCCGAAGAAGATAAGCAGCTAGTTGCCCGAGCCCGGCGTATCCAGCGGTTCCTAACCCAGCCATTTTTCGTAGCCGAAGTGTTCACTAACTTTCCCGGGGCCTATGTCCCTCTTAAAGAAACTATCCGGGGTTTTAAAGAAATCCTGGAAG
>DATIIZ010000032.1:0-5486 GCA_035479215.1 Candidatus Babeliales bacterium
TGCAGAGTAGTCAGTGTTCTCGATTTTGGAGCGTTTGTGGAGATCATGCCTGGTAAAGAAGGGCTGGTACACGTCAGTGAAATGAAAGAAGAAAGGGTTGAAAAACCCAGCGATGTAGTTAAAGAAGGTGATAAAGTTACTGTTAAATTAGTGGCTATCGACGACCGAGGACGGCTGCAGCTAAGCATGAAAGCCGCTGCAAGAGACAACGATAAGAAAGGATAAGAAGGTGGCAAAACGGGTTACCAGAAAAAGTCAGGAACAGATACTAATGGAGAAGTGGTGGCTAAGGGCTTTTTTGACATTAGTTTTTCTGGCTCTCGCTTATGGGTTCGCCAGCCTGGCGATTGATTCCGGGAGCCTACTGCAGTACGTAATCACCCTTGTTTTTACCTGGCTGGCAGTCCGCAACGGCATCCGCACTGTTCGGTTCGCATTCTTCAGTTAGTTTATGGCTAAGCAGACAGAGAAATTAGAAAAGTTAGAAAAGATAAAGGAGAAAATCATTAAGGATAAAGTTTGTCCAGACCTGGCCAAAGGTGCTAAGCAGTTAGTTTTTGGCGACGGCAATCCAGATGCCGAAGTGGTTTTCATAGGTGAAGCGCCGGGTAAGAAAGAAGACGAGCAAGGCATACCGTTCGTGGGCGCGGCTGGTAGGTTCTTAGAAGAAATGCTCAGCCTGGTTAGTATGAAGCGCAGTGATATCTATATCACCAATATCGTAAAATACCGCCCGCCAGAGAACCGAGACCCTTACCCAGATGAAAAAGCTGCATTCTTGCCATTTTTGCGTTCCCAGCTAGAGATTATTAAGCCCAAATTAGTGGTGACACTAGGGCGGCATAGCATGGATAGCCTCTTGCCGGGCCTGCAAATAAGTAAAGTCCACGGCCAGCCAAAGCGTTACAAAGGACAGGTTTACCTGCCGTTGTTCCACCCGGCAGCCGCACTTTATAACGGTTCGATGCGCCAGACACTAATCGATGATTTTGTCCGCATCCCACAGATACTGGCGGCAATTTAATTAACCAGAAAACAATTTTATTGAACTTAAAAGAAAGGTAAATAAATTAATGAATAATAAACCAAATAATTCCGCTCCCAAACGGAGCAGACCCAATACTGGCCAGACGGCCACCGGACGCAGTGTGTCACGCGGCGCCGCCCTGCGGGCCCAAAAACAAGCGGTCCAAGATGCCAACAGGGTGGCTAACCAGTATCTGGACGCATCAGCGCAACAGAATGATAGGCCGCATCGGGCTAATGTCATAGACAACAGCCCCCGGCTGAAAATCATCGGTCTGGGCGGACTTGATGGCGCCGGCAGTAAAAATATGATGGTAGTTGAATATCAAAATGATGCCATCATCATCGACTGCGGGCACGATCTGGGCGTAGATTTGCCAGGTATCAACTACGGTATTGCAGACACTACTTATCTAGACCAGATAAAAGGCAAAATAAAGGGGTTCGTCATCAGCCACGGCCACCTAGACCACATTGGGGCATTGCCTCACATCTTACCCAAATACAATGTTCCGGTTTACGGCAGCCGCTTTACTATCGGCCGGGTTGAAGAGATCTTCGAAAACTTCGGAGTTCCAATGCCAGATGGCTTTGAGCTAAAAACCGTAATCATGAACGAGGATAACCATGAGCGCCTGAAAATCGGCGAATTCTTTGTGGAATTATTGCGTGTGACCCACGCCATTCCCGGCAGCACGGCGATTGTGATTGATACTCCGGTCGGCAGACTAATTAACACTGGTGATTTCCGTCTCGACCCCAACCCGCTGGACCACGAAAAAACTGATGTAACCCGGCTGGAAGAATTGGGCCGTGAAGGGGTGCTACTTCTAATGAGTGAGAGCACCAACGCCGAGCGTATGGGTCGTACTCCAAGCGAAAGCACCATCGAGAAAAGCTTCATCGATATTATGGACAAGGCTCCAGGCCGCATCTTTGTAGCTATTTTTAGTACTAACGTCAACCGCATCCAGATGATCGTCAACGCCGCTGTGCACCATAACCGTAAAGTCGCACTGGATGGCCGCAGTATGGTCAGCACCCTGGAAATGGCCGTCCGCAACGGTTTCATGAAAATCCCCAAGGGAACATTTATGCCGATTGCCAGCGTGCCAAACCAAAAAGACCAAGATGTAGTAGTGGTCTGTACTGGTGGCCAGGGCGAACCGAACTCCGCCTTAGTCCGCATGAGCATGGGCGAGCATAAATATGTAGCCCTCAAAGAACAAGATACGGTCATCTTATCAAGCACGCCGATTCCTGAAAGTGGTAACGATGCCTTGGTCGGCGATATGGTCGATGATTTGATGCGCAAAGGCGTACATGTTTTCCGCCATGAAACCTACGAGCTCGACGGCGTCGGACCACTGCACGTTTCCGGCCACGGGCGGCTAGACGAGGCCGCCGATATGATAAATATGGTCAAGCCTAAGTTCTTCATGCCGATTTGGGGACCCTACCGCTCCAAGAAACGTCACATCGACGTGGCTATAGAGCAGGGCATACCGCGGGCCAATACTATCAATGCCGAGAACGGCCAGATTGTCGCTTTGACCAAAACTAAAGCCGAGATTTCCGGAGAAGTACCGCACGGAACGGTGCTGGTGGACCAAACTGGAGCCATCGTCAGTACAGTGGTAGTTAAAGACCGGGTACTGCTGGCCGAAGAAGGCGTAGTAGCCGTGGTTCTGACAATAGATAAGAAGAACGGTTCACTGTTGACCAGCCCGGATATCATCAGCCGCGGCTTCATCTACATGAAAGAGAACGAAGTACTGATGAACGAGTTCCGCAACGAACTGCGGCGGGCGGTTACCCAACGATTCAAGCGGGTTGATTTAGACCGCTTCAAAGCCGAGCTCAAAGACTACGTTACACATTTCTTGTACGAACAGACCCAGCGTAGCCCGATAGTCATCCCCGTAGTTAACGTCATCGGCAGTCGCTCCGAAAAAGCTAACAATGATATCCATAAGACTAACGGCAACGGTCAACCAGAGGTGGATAAGACCCCTGAGGAAATTGCTTTAGAGCAACAGAGGCGCTTTGCCCAGATGCGGCAGCGCCTACTGAACCAAGACGCCCGCGTCGACTGACGCTCGTACCATTCGAAAAGGAGTGCGTTTCACGCCGGGCAATCCAGTCGGTTGCTCGGGTTGCACTACGCTTGACCCTCCTTTTTGAATGGTACTTCGCTGAACCAACTAGGTAATACTCAACTTGTTAAGTATTCTGCTCATGCTTGCAAATACAGTTTGTTCTAGGTATTGATAATAGAGTGGTATCTCCTGAAGACTTAGACATACTTGAAACTCAGACAGAGGCTTGCCTAGAGCTGGGCCAAGACTTTAAGACCCGGATGATACTTGAGAGGGATAATCCAAGCCCAGTAGTTTTTATCATACAAACTCCTACAATGTTTGAGTTTAATGTTAAAGATAAACAGGAGACAGTCGGAGTCAGATCTTACATGTTTCCTTTTCGCTCAGGGGTCTATAGGAAAACCGACAATGACATCTGGATTGGCGAGATAGAAACATATTCAAAGGGTGATTTATCAAACCCCAGTGCTTTGTATTTATCAACGAATCGGATGAATGATGATGGTGACTTCACCTTAATGAGTAACCAACTCCTGTATGTCTTAGACTTTGAGGGAAAAAGGGTGCTAAGAAATACTTATGGCATAGCAAATCCTTTTAGCGCCATGAATGCGACGATGTTTTTCGGTCCTGAAGTTCAAAATAGACATTATTATGACCCCGACTTAGACGAGTCAACTCTAGTAAGAATCTTATTGGAGGACGGTCTGACATCATTAAGCCACAGGCGCGATCTTAGAAGTTATTCAAAAAATTTAAGTAGAAAGGGGAGAAACCTAAGGTTTTTGGATATTATGTCTCGATTCTCAAGAACACGCTAAATTTTATTCACAATAAAGCTTGACAAGTTAGCTTTACCCGAGTGTAATTGAGCGCATGAGTTATTTAAAGGCAACCAACATCTTCATTATGCTTCCCGCTCACTGGGGCTAATAGAGTTATTGCCAAAAAATAACAAAAGTTAGCCCCGAAAGGGGCTTTTTTAGTAAAGATAAATGTACAAAAAGAAAGGTAAATAAAATGAGCGAAGTACAAGGTGCGTTACCGCCCGGGCGGAATCCAGAAGAAGATCTTGATCAATTACTGGAGGAGGCATTAAGCAGCGTCAGTGACGATGAGTTAGGTAAACAAAGATTTGAAGATATGGCCGAGCGATATGCGGATGGTATGAGGGTCACTTTGTACCAAAGTTTGGAAAATGATCGATTTTATGTAGAGATCGTAGATGATAGGACTGGGGATTACCGTCAGGTCTGGGTTAGAGAAGGTGATAGTCCGATGGAGGTGTTTTATCATCCTTTCGCATACGAAGAACATAGATACGGTAATTTGGGCGATTGGGCATTAAAAGCAGCTTAGTATTGACAAGACAAGCATAAACGTGTTATAATTACAACAGCGCTAAGATGTCTCTATCTTATGCGCTTAAGGTATAATTATTGAGCATGGCTAAAAAAGCAAAAAGGGGCCGTCCGCCCAAGAAAAAAACCGAACAAAAAGCCAAGAGCAACGGCGCTTTTTGGCGCAGCCTGGCCGCAGTCACTTTGATTATCTTCGGCCTGGTACTTTTATTCGGTGCATTCATCAGTGCACCAGTCCCGCATAATGTCTGGCACGGTTTTTGGTGGGCCCTGGGTGTCGCTACTGTTTTCGCCCCGTTAGCCCTGGTTTATCTGGGACTTTTAAAATTTATAAACGAAGAGCAACGCATCCCATTCCCGAACATGATAGGTACTGTCGGGCTGCTGGTTTTCTCCGCGGGCTGGTTTTACGCTACTTTTCTGCATGCCGCGACTGACGGCACTTTGATAGGCGGCCATGGCGGCCAGGTCGGCGAAACCGTCGGATCTGTATTAGTAAATTCCATGGGTAAGTTCTTGGCCTCGCTAGTATTCTTCTTGCTGGCTATCTTTGCTTTTTTCTTTACTTTTTCTATCAACCCCCGCTCGTTAGTAAAGAAGCCGCAGGCCTTCAAGCGCGAGCCTGGTGAAGAAGGCTCTGAAGAAGACCTGGGCGAACTTAAGAAAAAAATGTCACCGGACTTCCAATTACACGAGGGTGTTCCAGTTGAACATCATGGAGTGCCGGCGCGAATGACCAGTATGCGGGCTAGTGCTGAGAAAGTAGCACCAGCGGGTGACCACGCCGCTTTAACTACGGCTAAAGACCCGGATTGGCAGTTCCCATCGCTAGAACTTCTGAGTTCCAAGCAAGATAAGGCCGATGCCGGTGACGTCAAAGGTAATGCCCAGATTATTAAAGATACTTTTTCTAACTTTGGTATCAATGTAGAGGTAGAGGGCGCCAATGTCGGACCGCGGGTGACCCAGTTTACCCTAAAACCACCCACAGGCGTAA
>DATIIZ010000033.1:0-12721 GCA_035479215.1 Candidatus Babeliales bacterium
TATAATACAGTTATGCTAGACATCCGTTTTATCCGGGAAAATGCCGATTTAGTCGCTGAAAAATCAAAACAAAAAGGCTATGAAGTTGATATTCAAAAACTTCTAGAACTCGATAATAACCGCAGAGAATTACTGACTGAGATTGAGCAGGTACGAGCTGATCGCAATCGGTTGTCAACGATTGTAGTTGGTGAACAACCGTCAAGCCACAAAATTGAAGAAGGAAAAAAATTAAAAAGTGAACTGGCTAATCTAGAAGACCAACTCACTTCTGTTAATGATGAATTTTTAAAACTACTTAAGGCTGTTCCGAATATGCCATCAGACGATGTGCCTGTCGGTATAAGCGAAGCTGAAAATAAAGTGACGAAGGAACAGGGAGATAAGCCCAACTTTGATTTTAAGCCCAAAACCCATTGGGAAATCGCTGAGGGCCGGGGCTTGATTGATAAGGTTAGAGCTGCAAAAGTTGCAGGCAGCCGTTTTGCTTATATAAAGGGCGATCTGGTAAAACTCCAGTTCGCGCTAGTCCAGTTTGTGTTTGACACACTAACTAGTGAAGAAACTCTCAAGGGAATTATTGATAAGACTGGACTTCAAAATATTTCTCCGAAGCCGTTTACTCCAGTTTTACCTCCTTTGATGATTCGAACTGAAGTATTCGATGCTATGGACAGATTGGAACCGAGAGAAGAGAGGTACAAAGTCGGTTCCGAGGAGGATAATTTATGGCTACAGGGAAGTGCCGAACACACCTTAGGACCTATGTATATGGGTGAAATTATCGATATTGATGAGCTGCCAATTCGTCTGATTGGTTATGCGTCTAGTTTTAGACGCGAGGCCGGTACTTACGGCAAAGATACCGAAGGTATAATTCGGATGCACCAGTTCGATAAGTTAGAGATGGAAAGCTTTGTCAATTCTGAGGGCGGCATGCTGGAGCATTTATTTTTTGTAGCAATACAAGAATACATAATGCAACAACTTAAGATTCCATATAGAGTCTTACAAAAATGCACTGCTGACATCGGAAAACCAAATGCAAGAGGTATAGATTTGGAGGCGTGGCTACCGGGAGCAGGTAACTATTTGGAAACTCATACAGCTGATTTTATGACAGACTATCAGGCAAGGCGCCTAGGAATAAGAAATAAAGTTCTTAATACTGGTGGTCAAGAACACGACACTAAAAGTTTTCCAACTAATTTCGTACACACGAACGATGCTACGGCTTTAGCTCCTGGGCGAGCAATAGTTGCTATTATCGAAAATTACCAAAAACCAGACGGCAGCGTAGAAATTCCGGAAATCCTACGCACTTATATGCATGGTCAAACATCCCTGTAGAGTTTAATCAAGGGTTGCGCTAAAATATATAAGAAGTTTCAAAACTTTTTGGAGGATTCTATTTGTCTGCAGTTATAACGACTAAAGTTTTTAAACGTGTACTAGGTGACCCGCAAGCCGCAACAGTCAAGCGGCTTAGAAAGCGTGTGGCCAAGGTTAATGATTTGGCCGATAAATACAAAAAAATGAGCGACAAGCAGCTACAGGAACAGACTAATGTACTTAAAAAACGCCTAGAAAAAGAAAAAGTCGATGATATCCTATCCGATGCTTTTGCGGTGGTACGCGAAGCTGCGACGCGAACCCTTAAACAGCGGCATTTCGATGTTCAGCTGATCGGTGGCATGGTCCTGCACGAAGGCAATGTCTCCGAAATGAAGACCGGCGAAGGGAAAACCCTAGTAGCCACATTGCCGCTTTACCTTAATGCCCTGGAAGGCAAAGGAGCCCATCTAGTTACCGTCAACGACTATCTGGCCCAGCGCGATGCCGGCTGGATGGGGCAGGTCTATAACTTCTTGGGCCTGAGCGTAGGCGTCATCATTCCTGACGAATCATATGTATACGATGAGCAGTACGAAAACAAGGAACACTTCGACCAGCGGCTTTGGCACTTAAAACCGGCCACCCGCCAAGAAGCCTATGCGTCAGATATAACTTATGGCACAAATAACGAATTCGGATTCGATTACCTTAGAGACAATATGGTCCGCGAAATGGACCAGCTGCGCCAGCGGGATCTTCATTACGCCATCGTTGACGAAGTAGACTCGATTTTAATCGATGAAGCCAGAACCCCGCTGATTATCTCCGCACCGGCCACCGCCAGCGGCGCAGCATATGCTCAGTTCTCTAAAATTGTCCGGAACTTAAAAGAAACCGAGCATTACGAAAAGGATGAAAAACGGCGTAGCGTCGTGTTAACTGATACCGGCGTAGAATTAGTTGAGAAAATCTTAGGTATCGATAATCTCTATGCTACGGAGAATTTGCGTACCATTTACCATCTTGAACAAGCTTTAAAAGCCCAAACACTTTTCCATCGTGATAAAGATTACGTAGTCACCAAAGAGGGTGAGATAGTGATCGTTGATGACTTTACCGGCCGGCTACTCAAGGGCCGACGATATAACGAGGGTCTGCACCAAGCCATCGAAGCCAAGGAGGGGGTGGAAGTCCAGGAAGAATCAATGACCTTGGCCACCATATCATTCCAAAACTACTTCCGCCTATATAAAAAACTGGCCGGCATGACCGGAACGGCCATGACCGAGAGTGAAGAATTCCATCAGATTTATAAGCTGGATGTCGTAGAAGTCCCGTCGAACAAGAAACTCATCAGGGACGACCTTTCAGACCGCATCTACCGAAGCGAGAATGGCAAGATGAAAGCAATAGTCCGGGAAGTTAAAGAGCATCAAAAAAGAGGCCAGCCGATGCTGATAGGTACCGTCAGCATCGAAAAGAATGAGAAACTATCGGGTATGCTCAAAGCCGCAAAAGTACCTCACGAAGTTTTAAATGCTAAAAATAATGAGCGAGAAGCCAGGATTGTCGCTAAGGCTGGTGAAAAAGGCGCTGTGACTTTGGCCACTAATATTGCCGGCCGCGGCACAGACATTGTCCTAGGTGAGGGTGTGAAAGATCTAGGAGGCTTATTTGTCCTAGGCAGTGAGCGCCACGAATCCCGGCGTATAGATAACCAACTGCGCGGCCGTTCCGGCCGTCAGGGCGACCCGGGGAAGAGCCAGTTTTATGTCTCGACCGAAGACGACCTGATGCGAGTCTACGGCGGTGAACGGATTGCCAGCATAATGGACAGGCTGAAAGTCGAAGAAGATGCCCCGATAGAAAGCAAAATGATAACCAAAAGCTTAGAAGGTGCCCAGAAAAAAGTAGAAGGCTTTAACTTCGACCAACGTAAAAATGTCGTCCAGTATGACGATGTGATGAACCGCCATCGACGGGCAATTTACTCTATGCGCCGCGAAATTCTGCGCGCCGAAGATATCAGCGCCCGGGTTAAGAAAATGATTTCCGAAGAAGCTGAGATGCTAGTCAAACACCCAGACTCAACCAGTGAAATGTATGAATCGGTCCTATTGGAAAGCTTCCTGTTCGACGGCCAGACACTGGATAAGCTGTTCGACAGCCCGGCAGATAAGTTCCAGGACGAACTAGAAAAAGCTGCCCTGAAACATTACAAAGATCAGGAAGAACTTTTCACCTCCGAAGTGATGCGAAAAGTCGAGAGAGATGTATTTCTCCAGGTCTTGGATAATCTCTGGATGCAGCACCTGGAAAACATGGACCATCTGCGCGAGGGTATCCACTGGATCAGTGTCGGCCAAAGAGACCCATTGGTGGAGTACCGACGCCAGGGCGGGATGATCTTCGATGCTATGCAGGAGAACTTAAGGCATGAGATTGTCCGGGCAGTGTCCCACGCCCAGCCAGTCGACACATCTCTTACGCAAACTGTCGAAACTGAACTTACCAGGGCCGCCCAGGGTTCAATCAGCAACGCTAGCCAGATCACCCAGGCCGAGCAATATGATGCCGGCGATTTTAAATCAGAAAAAAAAGAAGTAGAAGAAGAAGCCCGCGAACACTCCAAGCGTAAAAAAGCCCGGAAGGCTGAGCGCCAGCGCAAAAAAAAGAAATCCTCAAATAAGAAGAAAAAAAGGAAATAAGCTGATGATATTTAGATTTATGGAAAAAAATAATTACATCGGGAAGATAGCCCGAGTTGCGGATTCATTCCGCACCCGGCGCGATAAGAAACCCCGAAGGGGTGTCTTATTTCAATGAAACATACGGTAACAGAAATTGAACTTAACAATGGTGCAAAGGGCTTGTTAGTTAATGTGCCCGGCGCGACAGTCATGGATTTTGAATTTAACTTCCGGGCCGGGGAATATCTAGTGGACAGAGATAAGTGGGAAGTTCCGCACTTGATGGAGCACGTCTTATTGGGCGCCAATAAGTTCATTCCAAAAGCCCGGCTCTTCCAGGCAGAGTTCGAAAAGAACGGCGCTGGCAACAATGCCAGTACCGGCTTATACCACATCACCTATGAGGCTGAATGCGCAGATTTTGAATGGCAAAGAATACTGGAACTGATGATCACTGCCATCAGCGAACCGCTGTTTTTGGCGGATGAATTCAAAGCCGAATACGGCAATGTCAAAGACGAACTGACCGCTCGGAGCAATAATCACTTCCGGACCCTAAGTTTAACCTTACGCGAAGCCCACGGCTTGCTGGCGATGACCGACCGGGAGCGCCTGAAGCAGATAAAGAATGTAAAACGGAAAGACCTAGTCGAGCATTATGAAAAGACTCATATTTTGAAGAACCTGCGGTTCGTTATCGCCGGCAATTTGGCGGGGCGGACTGCGCCAATTAAAAAGATGTTGGAAAGTTTCAGTTTGTCCAAAGGCCGCAGTTTTTTGGACCTGCCGTCCGAAAAACCTCTTAACCTGGATAAACCGATTTTCGTATCCAGGCCATCTGTTAAAAACGTGTACTTTGAACTTGAAACATTTGCACTGCAAAGATTTGAAGATGAAGACATGGATGCTCTGGAGCTAGTGAACGGGATGCTTACAGCAACTTTATATTCCAGAATTTTAGGCGAAGCCAGAGAACGGGGCTTGGTATACAGCATGGGTTCGGGTATCGATATCATGAAAAGTGTCACGGGCTGGTGGTTCTCGGCCCAGGTTATTAACAAAAACGCGCCGACACTGTTTGAAATTATTCTGCGCGAAGTCCAAAGGGTGAAGCAGGGTGATATTAGCCGTGAGGATCTGGAATCCGCTAAGCAATACTGGTTGGGCCGTCACCAGCGCAGTGCTCAGACAGTCGCCGGCACTATGGCTGGGTATACTGGTCGCTATTATTTCGACGAAATAGTAAATGATTATGAGGCGATTCCAGAGCGCATCAAAGCTGTAACCGCCAATCGCATCCAAGAGGCATCTGAGCGGATGTTCAGCGACAATATCGGAGGCCTAGGTGTTCTAGGTGGTGGAGCTCGCAGCCGAGAGTTGGCTCATGAGCTTTGCGAGCAGGTCCAGCCCCTATGGAACAATTAGCCAATCGCATTGAAATTCTGAATAAGGAAATTGCTCAAGCCACTGAGCGTATCGGGCTATCTAAATTAAAAGAAGATGCTCAGGATTTGCGTTCAGAAATGGAAAAACCTGATTTTTGGCAGGTTAACAAGCACGCCCAAGAAGTGTCTAAGAGGCAAGCAAGTTTGCTAGAGCGCATCAGCCCATGGGATGCGTTACAACAGTCAGCACTTGAGCTTAAAGAGCTTGTTGACCTTGACGATGCTTCTATAGAAAAGGAAATCTCTTCGCAACTAGATATTTTGGAGCAAGACTTAGAAAAAATAAAAAAAGAACTGCGATTTTCTGGTCCGTACGATGACCACGATGTTATTTTAAGTATCCATTCAGGCGCTGGCGGTACAGATGCCCAGGATTGGGCCCAGATGCTGCTCCGAATGTACGTCCGCTGGGCCGAAAACGCGAGATTAAAGATTAAAACTATCGACCAATCACCCGGTGAAGAAGCCGGTATAAAAAGCGCGACTATAGAATTAAGCGGAGGCAGTTTTTTGTACGGCAAGCTATCCGGGGAGCATGGAGTACATAGGCTAGTCAGACTAAGCCCATTTAACGCCGATAACTTACGCCAAACCAGTTTCGCCAAAGTCGAGGTCCTGCCATTTATTGATAAGCCCAACGAGGTGGAACTAGATGAAAAAGATTTAAAGATTGATGTTTTTCGGGCCGGCGGCCGCGGCGGCCAATCTGTGAACACTACCGATTCGGCAGTTAGAGTTACGCATTTACCGACAGGAATAACCGTTGCCATTCAAAACGAACGCTCGCAGCTGCAGAATAAGGAAACCGCCCTGACAATCCTCCGCTCCCGTTTAGCCCAATTGCAAACGGAACAGCACACCAATAGCTTAATCGAGCTTAAGGGCCCGAACCAATCAGCTGAATGGGGTAACCAAATCCGCAGCTACGTACTTCATCCTTATAAACAAATCAAAGATTTGCGCAGTGGATACGAATCCAGCGATGTGCAAAAGGTGCTGGATGGCTATCTAAAGCCATTAATTGAAGCTTGGCTCGAAAAGAGATAATCATAACCTCTATCTGATATAATATTGTCGATGATTTTACTCGACAGAGTAAGTAAAAGTTATAGCCGAAGAGGGGCGGCGCTTGAAAGAGTGTCGCTTCATGTCGAGCCCAAGGAGTTCGTCATTATTGTCGGGCCATCAGGTGCTGGAAAATCCACTCTTTTTAAGCTGCTGACGCGCGAAGAAAAACCGACCAGCGGCAAGATAATCGTCGGCGGTATTGACTACGAACACCTTAAGGACAGGGATATCCCACTCCTACGCCGTAAAATCGGCGTCGTGTTCCAGGACTTCAAACTCTTAAACAATAAGACGGTTTATGAAAATGTGGCATTTGCGCTAGAAATCGCCGGGATCTCTTCTTCAGAGATCAAACACACCGTGCCCAAAGTTCTGGATGTCGTCGGTCTTAAAGGCAAGGAAGACAACTACCCATTGGAACTTTCCGGCGGTGAACGCCAGCGCGTAGCGATTGCTCGGGCGATCATCCGCCAGCCAAAGATTTTGATTGCCGATGAACCGACCGGTAACTTGGACCCTAAGCACGCCTGGGATGTCATAAACGTGTTGGAAAAAATAAATAAATTCGGTACTACAGTTCTGCTAACGACCCACAACCAAGAAATAGTAAACGCTCTTAAGCGACGGGTAGTCACCATCCGTGACGGGCATATCGTATCAGACAGAGCAGTGGGAAAGTATAAGAACAGCTAGGCTCAATGAAGGACCATAAGTATATAACTATTGAGCGGATTGTCAAAAATGGTTTTATTAATTTTGGGCGTAATGTCTGGCTGGCCATTGCAGCCATCGCCATGATGAGCATAACCCTGACAATTCTGTTATTTGCTATCTTATCTAATATCACTTTTAACCATACAATTGTCGGTTTGACCAGCCACATAGATGTCGTAGAGTACCTTAAAGATGAGGTTACGCCGGCCCAGCGCGATAAACAAACCCAGCAACTCGAACATCTGCCGAATGTTAAATCAGTGGGATACACCTCTAAAAATGAAGCCCTCAAAGCTTATGAGAAACAAAATGCCAATAATCCGACACTTTTGGCGGCAATATCGCAAACCGATAATCCACTGCCGGCTTCGATTACAATTAAACCGATTGACCCCAACCGGCTTCAAGAGATTCAAAATTTTTTAGATAAACCGGCTCAAAAAGCACTGCAATCAGACCCCACCAGCTTTTCAGGGGCAAGACGAGATGCCATTAACGGCATCACTCGTTCAACTCACTTTTTCCAGCAGGCCGGTGCTATCGGAATTATCATTTTTATCTTTGTCTCGGCCATGATAATTTTCAATACCATACGGATGGCTATATTCAACCGCCGAGATGAGCTGATAATTATGCGCTTGCTGGGTGCGACACCAGCCTACATCAGGGGTCCTTTTATTGTAGAAACCATGCTTTATGGGGCAGTGGCAGCAGCTATTTCCTTAGTTGTGGTCTGGTCACTATTCAAAGTCGCGAGCTCAACCTTGCAAGCCAGCAGCCTTGGACTATTGGATATCAGTTACTCGAGCAACTACTTTTCCGACCATTTGTTTCTGATTTTGACTATCCAATTACTAGTTGGTATACTCATCGGTGCTGCTTCATCAGGGATAGCGACTAGGCGGTATCTGAGGGTCAATCGTTAAGCGGTGAGCTCTCAGTGGATATGACAATAAAAAATCAAATCTCTTAAAGATATCAATTAAAAGCGTAAATTGCGGGTCCGGGTTTTATTAGGGTATTTTTAAAGTCTGTGGATAAGTCTATTTGCACATAGTGGGGTATGTTATCATTAAAGTGTTAAATCAAAAACAAAAAGTTAAATCAAAAATGGTACGACTGCGTTTTCTAATAGTAACTCTGTTAATCGGTTCAGTAATGGCTGGAGCCACTTTTGTGGGCGCCAGCGTCAAGGCTGACCAATTCGATGAACAGATAAGGCAACTGCAGAACCAAAACGCCTCTAGCCAGGCCCAGGCCGACAGCCTGGCAGCCACGGCCGCCAGCTATCAGCAAGCTGTCGATGCACTGGCAGCACAGATCAGTAGTCTGCAGCAGAATATCGTCAATACCCAAAGCCAGATAGATGATTTGCAAAAACAGATAGACCAGGCCCAAGCCGACTTAGAGCATGAAAAAGAAGTCCTGGGAGTGAATATTAAGACAATGTATCTGGAAGGCGATATTACCACGCTGGAAATACTGGCCAGCAGCCGGGACCTCAGCGACTTTGTCAATAAGCAGGAATACCGCAACACTGTATCAAATAAGGTAAAAGACTCAGTCGATAAGATAAATGCGCTCAAGGCCCAGCTAACTAAGCAGCAGAACGAACTCCAAAGTTTATTGGCCGACCAGCAGAAACAACAGAGCCAGTACCAAGCCCAACAGAACCAACAGGCCCAGCTTCTAAGCTATACCGAATCCCAGAAAGCCTCCTATGATACCCAGATAAGTTCCAATAATTCGCAAATAGCATCGCTTCGCGCCCAGCAGGCGGCTCTTAACCGAAAGCTAGGTGGTGTTCCCAACTCTGGTGACCCGGGCCACGGTGGCTACCCGTCGCAGTGGGCCAACGCTGGGCAGGATACTATGCTGGACAGCTGGGGTATGTATAACCGGGAATGCGTCAGCTATACAGCTTGGAAAGTCTACCAGACCTTCGGCTATATGCCTTACTGGGGCGGTTCGGGTAATGCCAACCAGTGGCCGGGAGATGCTGCAGCCGCCGGAATCCCAACCGGTTCGGTACCTAAAGCCCACTCTGTGGCAATCTGGAACGTCGGTGCGTTCGGCCACGCTATGTGGGTAGAAGCCGTCAACGGTAGTACGATTTACGTCAGCCAATATAACTACGACCTGCAGGGCCACTACTCCGAGATGAGCATTAACGGTGCCGGCCTAACCTATATCTACTTCGGACAATAATTTTCTCAGCTACCCTTCAGTCTATACGGTATAATTACTGCTAGTGTTTAGCGAAACCAAAGAAACTCCTAAGGAGCCGCAGGAGCATTATGTCGAAGTGGGCCGCCACGGCTGGCCGGTGAAGAAAATATTCGGCCTGTTTGCATTGGTGCTGGTAATCTTCACTGCCGGTATTGCTGTAGGCCGAGGAAACCTGCACTTATGGGGCTCAAAGGCCATTCCGGTCAACTCCAGCCTTTCTAACCAGCTGGATTATTCCTCAGTCAACCAGGTGTATAAAGTCCTCAAAAGTAATTTCGACGGTAACCTTAACCAGCAAAAACTTCTCGACGGATTAAAATCCGGACTGGTAAATTCCACCGGTGATCCATATACAGAATATTTCAACGCAACAGAAGCAAAAGCCCTGAATAATGAACTCACCGGCAGCATAATCGGCATCGGTGCTGAGCTAGGCGGCAATGAGCAGAACAACATCGTTATAATCTCGCCAATCGCCGGCTATCCGGCAGAGAAGGCTGGCTTAAAGCCCAAGGACATCATAGCCGCCATAGACGGGCAATCGACCCAGGGAATGAGTGTTGGCGCGGCAGTCAATAAGATCCGCGGCAAAGAGGGTACAAAGATTACCCTAACCATAGTTCGGGGCTCGGCCAAGCCATTTGATACCACCATTACTCGTGAGAAAATCACTGTCCCTAGTGTCAAATACGAAGAAGTCGGGAATATTGGCTATCTCAAAATCAGCCAATTTACAGCCGATACGACCAAACTAGCCCAGCAAGCCGCCCAGGAATTTAAAAGCAAGAACGTCAAAGGAGTAGTCTTAGATTTACGCGGCGACCCCGGCGGTTATCTTAACTCAGCAGTCGAAGTATCCAGCCTGTGGCTGAACGACGGGCAGACAGTGGTCCAAGAAAAGCGCGGCGGCCAAGTAGTATCAGTTGAACACGCCAACGGCAACAATCCGTTAAAAGGACTACCAACAGTCGTCCTGATTGATGGCGGCAGCGCCAGCGCCAGCGAAATCACCGCCGGAGCCCTAAAGGATAACGGTGCAGCAACATTGATGGGTCAAAAAAGCTATGGCAAGGGTAGCGTCCAGCAGGTAATTTGCCTCGACCAGAGCACTTCCGGCCTCAACCTCAATTCAAGTGAGAACTGCAAAGGCGCAGAATTAAAGGTTACGATTGCTCGCTGGTACACGCCAAAAGATAAGAACATAGATAAGCAGGGCATAACACCTGATACGATTGTGGCCATATCTGACCAGGATATAGCTGCCGGCAAAGACCCCCAAAAAGACAAGGCTCTGGCAGCTGTTGCCAGCCAGATACACTAAGGGTTGTCTAAACCGATTGGCTTAAGGTAACCTATTAGAAGTTAAGTTTAACCGGAGGGCGAGCAAAAAGCGTGGCCAGAGCCAAAGCTGATACAAAATATGTTTTTGTAACCGGCGGTGTGTTATCGGGCGTCGGTAAGGGTATCACTGCCGCTTCTATTGCTACTATCCTTAAAGCCCGCGGCCTAACTGTTAACATACAAAAGTGCGACCCTTATTTAAATGTCGATGCTGGTTTACTCAACCCCAGGGAGCACGGCGAGGTATTCGTTACCAAAGATGGAGCCGAAACCGACCTGGACCTAGGCCATTATGAACGTTTCTTAGACGAAGAACTGACCCAGTCCAGCTCTTTGATGAGCGGCCGGGTACTACAGAAGGTAATTGCCGACGAGCGGGCTGGCAAATATCAGGGCGAAGACGTTCAGATTATTCCACATCTGACGGCTGCTATCGGTGAATTTATCACTAAGGCCGGCAAGGGATTTGACATCCATATCGCTGAAATCGGCGGCACGGTCGGCGACATCGAATCACTGAGCTTTATCGAGGCTATCCGTGAACTATCTATAAAGTTAGGCACCGAAAACTGTCTGTTCGTGCACGTGGTATATATCCCATATTTAGGCGCCAGCCAGGAGTTCAAGACCAAACCAGCCCAAAACTCCGTCCGTGAGCTACGGGGTTTGGGCATCGTGCCGGACATACTGGTGGCCCGCAGTGAATCCAAACCAACAAAGTCAGTGGTGCCAAAACTTAGTTTATTCACCGGAGTCGAACAGAACTCCATCGTACTACTACCCAATGCCGAAACAATCTACCAGGTACCCCTGACATTAGAAGCTTCGGGTATCGGCAACGTTATTACTCGGCAACTAGGGTTAAAATATTCCAAGCCCGACTTGAATAGCTGGAAAAGTGTAGTTAAGAGTGCCCTTAAAAACTACCGTAAAACCGTGCGTGTCGGACTAATAGCCAAATATGTCGATAACCAGGATACATATATGTGTGTTTTTGAAGCCGTTCGAGCGGCGGCTTGGGCCAATGAGGTTAACGCTGAAATCGTCTGGATAAACGCCGAGAATCTTGAAAAAGATAAGAAAACCGCCGCCAAATTAGATGAAGTCGATGCCATCATCGTCCCCGGTGGTTTTGGTGAACGCGGCCTGGAAGGTAAGATTAGAGCCGCCAGGTATAGCCTTGATACTAAAAAGCCTTATCTGGGCCTGTGCCTGGGCCTGCAAATGGCCGTCATTGCTGCTGCGCGTAATGCCGGAGTAGCCGATGCTACTACTGTGGAAATGCACCCAAAAGCCAAAAACCGGGTAATCGATTATATGGCCGACCAGGATGTTAAGAAGAATACCGGTGGAACGATGCGTCTGGGTAACTATAACAGCACCCTGGAGCGCGGCAGCCTGGCCCGGCGGCTCTACGGGCAAGGGGAGGTGATAGAACGCCACCGGCACCGCCTGGAATGTGCCAATGCTTACCGTGACCGATACGAAAGCTGGGGTATCAAAGCAAGTGGACTCAGCCCAGACGGGCATTTGGTAGAGATAGTTGAGGCCATGGACCATCCTTTCTTTATATCGACCCAAGCCCACCCCGAATTCCGCTCTCGTCCCGATAAACCACATCCTTTATTCAACGGCCTCATCAAAGCTGCGTTAGCTAAGAAGTAGAAGCTACTTGCATTTCCATCACGCTTGTGCTATAATCTTATTTAGTTAATTAAAATAAAAGGGCATATATGATACATGAAACTCGGCCTCCATCTCAAGCCGATGAAGAACCGGAACTGACAACAGGTGTACCTTATGAACTAGGCGGACAAGAAGTCAGGGAGAGTGTAGAAACGGACGAAAATAACAAAGCTGCAACTCTAGCTAGAGAGGATAGTGAGGCTATCAGGTCAG
>DATIIZ010000034.1:0-12420 GCA_035479215.1 Candidatus Babeliales bacterium
CACAGATACCCCTATGATGTCGTAGTCGTAGAACTTGGGACCGATGGACCAGGCTATATTCAGGAATTCAAAAGCTATCTGAAAGTAGAAATTGCGGGAGTTAGTTCTTTAACCCCTGAACATATGGAGTTTTTCCAGTCACTAGATGAGGTTGCTAAGGAAGAATTATCAGTTAAAGAATTCAGCAGCCTGGTCTTGGCCAACGCAGATTTGTGCGACAAGAAGTATTTATTCGATGTGCCGGAGCTGTTAACTTACGGCTCAAAGCAAAAAACCGACTATACGGTAGATAAAAAGGGCGATAATTTATTGGTTAAGGCGGGCAGTGAAGTTATCGCCGAAATTGAGAATTCCAGCATAAGCCAAGCCGAGCAGTATAGTCTATTGGCCGCCGCGGCAGTAGCCTACAAACTCGGCCTGTTGCCAGATGAGATTAAGAGAGGTGTTAAGAATATCAAGCCGGTTATCGGGCGGCTAAACCGCTTAGAGGGCATCAATAACTCGACGATAATCGATGATTCTTATAACTCTAGCCCCGAGGCCGTAAAGCTGGCACTGGATATGCTTTATAATCTACAGGCTTCGCAAAAAATTGCGGTTTTGGGCAATATGAACGAACTCGGCGATTATTCTGAGGCAGCCCACAAGGAAATTGGAGAGCTATGTGACCCAAAACAACTAGATTTATTAATAACTATTGGCCCGGACGCCAACAAATTCTTGGCTAAGGCGGCCGAAGCAAAAGGCTGCAAGGTGGAGCGTTTCGATAATCCTTACAAAGCCGGTGATTTTCTGAAACAACTAGTCAAAGACGGATCGGTTATTTTGATAAAAGGTTCGCAAAATAAAGTATTCGCCGAAGAGACAATCAAAGCATTACTGAAAAATCCTAAAGACGAAGAAAAACTTGTCAGGCAGACTCCAGAATGGATGAAAATAAAATCTAAGGCTTTCAAAACATGAAAATATTAGTACTCGGCGGCGGAGATTCGCCGGAGCGGGAAGTATCGCTGCGCTCGGCAAAAGCCGTAGCTGAAGCTGCAAGAATGGCTGGGTACGAAGTAGAAGAGGCCGATCCGAAGTATGATCTCCAAAAGCTCGATAAGATATCAAAAGCGACAATCGTCCTGCCGATACTGCACGGTATCAATGGTGAAGACGGCGCAATACAGCGGGAATTGGAAAAGAGGCAGCTGCCATTTTTAGGTAGCGACAGTAAATCATCAGAAACCTGCTTTGATAAATGGCTGACCCACCAGAAATTAGCAGCTGCCGGCCTGACTATGCCGCGGGCGGCACTGGTAACTAATGCTACGTATCTAGATGAGCCACTGGTCAGGGAGCCGCACGTTCTAAAGATAGTCCATGGCGGTTCCAGTATCGGCACATTACCGATTCCATTCCCGGACCCGCCGCCTTTAAAAAACAAATTCGTCGACGACATCTTTAAATTAGAAGAAGAGGCGATAGTCGAAACGATGATTGACGGAAAAGAAATCACCGTACCTATTTTGGACGGTTATGCACTACCGGTAATTGAGATAATTCCGCCTGATGAGGGCGGCTTTAATTACGAGAATAAATATAACGGTAGGACGCAAGAGATAGTCCCGCCTAAATCGATACCAGAGGAAGTTCAGATAAATGCACGCCTGATGGCGGAAAAAGTCCACAAGACCATGGGTTGCCGACACTTATCAAGAATAGATTTCATGGTAAACAAAAACAATAAATTATATATTCTTGAAGCCAATACTATGCCGGGAATGACAGAGCAGAGCCTTTTCCCGAAGTCAGCGGCTGTTAACGGAATGAGCATGCCGCAGCTGGTTAATAAGTTCATCGATATGGTAAAGCGCGATTACAATCTCTAGTGCCTCTGTTAGAATTAGGGGGTTATTATGAGGCGTTATAACCCCAAAGAGATAGAACCCAAGTGGCAGGCTGTCTGGGCCGAAACCGGTATTTATAAAGCCGATATGAACCGGACTGAGGATAAGACTTATGTTATCCCGATGCTGCCTTATCCATCCGGGGATCTTCATATTGGCCATTGGTATAATTTCGGGCCGACCGATGCGGTTGCCAGATTTTATCGGATGCAGGGGCGGAATGTCTTGTCGACTATCGGATTTGATGCTTTTGGTCTGCCGGCTGAGAACGCTGCTATAAAGCGGGGTATCCAGCCAGCCGTTTGGACCCACAGCAACATTGAAACCATGAAAATACAGATTGACCAGATAGGTGCCAGTTACGATTGGGACCATAGCCTGGCTACTTGCGACCCAAGTTTTTATCATTGGAACCAATGGCTATTTTTAAAATTATACGAAAAAGGATTGGCATACCGGGCTAAGGCTTTGGTGAACTGGGACCCGGTTGATAAGACTGTTTTAGCAAACGAGCAAGTTGTTGATGGTAAGGGTGAACGAAGTGGTGCGCCCGTTGAGCAGAAATTACTAGAGCAGTGGTTCTTTAAAATAACCGATTACGCCGAACGCCTATTGGAAGATTTGGATTCTGTCGATTGGCCGCAAAAAGTCAAAGTGATGCAGCAGAACTGGATTGGCAAAAGCCAAGGCGCTCTTATTAAGTTCAGCGTTGATGGATTAGATAAGGACATAGAAGTATTTACCACCCGGCCGGACACCATCTTCGGCGCAACTTATATAGTCTTGGCTCCCGAGCACCCGTTGGTTGAGGAGATTACCACCGATAAGTATAAGAATAACGTACAGCAATATGTGAAAGAGACCGGCCGCAAAACTGAACTGGAACGAAAAGAGGCAGAAAAGGATAAGACCGGCTCATTTACAGGTGCGTATGCAATCAATCCGGCTAATAAAGAGAAAATCCCTATCTGGATTGCAGATTATGTTTTGGCAAGCTACGGCACCGGAGCCATCATGGCCGTGCCGGCCCATGACGAACGCGATTACAAGTTTGCCAAAAAACACAAGCTTCCTGCCAAAACAGTTATATTGCAAGATTTCGGTGAACCATTACCTGATGAAGAGTACGCTAAAGGCGTAAATGTGATGGTCTATAATCCGGGAACAGATTTATATCTAGGGCTAGATAAATGGGCAAACGGAGTTGGCATAGTTAGTGGCGGGATTAATAATGATGAATCCTTTGAAGATTGCGCTTTTAGAGAGCTCGTTGAGGAAACTGGCATACAAAACATCAAACAGATGATCAAGTTGGGAGCACCAATTTACTCTCATTATTTCAATAATCTTAAAGAAGTTAATAAAAGAGCTTTCGGGCAGGGATTTTTAGCAATCACCGACAATCTGGAGTCTATAAAACCCACACCGGAGGCTCATGAAACTTTCCAACCGAAATGGATGGGTATTACGGAAATCAGAGAGGGAATTGAAAGACTAAGGCCAACAAAAGGTGCCGGCGGAGTGGATCACTGGTTAGAAATGTGTGACCGGGCAGAGCAGGCCGTTAAAAGTTATATAGATAGCAAAGACTATGTCCAGTTGCCATATGCAGGAGAGGGAATTCTGACTGATTCGGGTAAGTACAATGATATGAACTCATCAGAAGCCCGGGAAAAAATCATTGTTGATCTAGCCGAAAAAAAGTTCGCTAAAGAACAGGTAAACTATCGATTGCGTGATTGGCTGATCAGCCGCCAGCGCTATTGGGGGACGCCGATCCCGATTATTTACTGTGATAAGTGTGGTATCCAGCCAGTACCGAAAAAAGATTTACCGGTAATATTGCCGGAAGATGTCGAATTTGAACTTACCGGCCGGTCCCCGCTCACGGAACGCGAAGATTTTGTGAATACCAAATGCCCCAATTGCGGTGGTAATGCCAAGCGGGAAACCGATACCATGGATACTTTTGTCGATTCCAGCTGGTATTACTTGCGTTATGTTGACAATAAGAACGATAAGACCGCCTTTGATACCGAGCTTGTAAATAAATGGCTGCCGGTAGACCACTACATCGGCGGTATCGAGCACGCCATCCTTCATCTGTTGTACGCACGCTTTATAACCAAATTTCTCCACGAGTACCATGGGCTGTCGGTAGCCGAACCATTCAAGAAATTAACCAACCAGGGTATTATCTCTGGTCCTGATGGCCACAAGATGAGCAAAAGCCGGGGAAATGTGGTAAACCCTGATGAACAAGTTAAAAGTTATGGCGCCGACAGCTTGCGTATGTACTTAATGTTCATGGGACCCTATGACCAAGGTGGGCCTTATGATATGAGCGGCATTACAGGTACCCGCCGATTCTTAGACCGCTACTGGGTACTAGTAGAAGAATTTTTTGAAACTAATGGAGTCAACACCACCCAAGACCTGGAAATTACAGCGGCCGTGCATAAGACAACAAAGAAAGTTACCAAGGATCTGGAGAAATTAGATTTTAACACTGCGATATCGGCGATGATGCAACTAGTTAACGAACTGTATAAGATCAAAGCCGCTCATAATGTAAGCCAATCCACCGGCTGGCGATACGCACTGGAGACTTTGACTCAGCTTCTGGCGCCACTTGCCCCCCATATTACCGAAGAGGTCTGGGAGAATCTGGGTCACGAGTCATCTGTCCACATTAGTTCATGGCCAAAATGGGATGAGAAGCTAGTTGCGGAGGAAGTAATTTCCATAGCAGTCCAGGTTAACGGCAGAGTCCGTTCCGAAATTGCCATATCAGCGGACACCTCAGAAGAAGAAGCGGTAAGCCTTGCAAAAAGTGACGAAAAGATTACAGTTCTGATTAAGGATAAGACCATAAAGAAAGCAATATATGTGCCCGGCCGGCTGGTCAGTCTTGTAATTAGTTAATTCTATCCGGAAGATAGCCCGAGTGTCGGATTCATTCCGCACCCGGCGCGAGAAGGAACCGCGAAGGGGTTCCTTATAAGGCGAAGCGATAGCGTAGCCGCTCAGCCTTGTAATTTAAGGGGATAGAATATATAATTTTCCCCAAGCTACAGGTTAAATCTAAAGCTCTAAAAGGAGTAATGTTTTAAGTGGGTAAACCCAAGAAACGAACAAGTTCCAGGCGGACCGGCATGCGCCGTAGCCACTTGGTCAACAAATTGGCCCGCCGAGTGAATGCCAAAAGCCCGGTAAAGGTCGGGGTTTCTAAGACCAAAACTGAGCAGGCCAACCCGTAGCTAAGGCCAACTGCTGAGGTATACTAAAAGCAGTGGCTCTTAAAGGCAAACAGCAGAAAGATTAACAATATATGAGCGCTAACCGCCATCTTGGCCGCATTGTGGCTCTCCAAACTCTCTATGAAGAGGACTTTCGCAAAGAGGTAAATGACCCTAGCGTAAGCCTTAATGAGATTTTGGAGCGTAACATTGGGCGTTATGATGAGACGATAGAGGATAAAACCTTTATCGAAGAGTTGGTGCACGGGATTGCTGCCCGCCAAGCCGAGCTGGACGATGTTATCCGCCCGGTGGCTCCAGAGTGGCCGATTGAGCAGATAGCCCGAATGGACAGGGTGATATTACGCATCGGCGTATATGAACTTTTGTTCGAAAAAGGCGTACCGCCGAAGGTGGCTATAAACGAAGCCGTCGAACTGGCTAAAGCTTTTGGCGGCGATAACTCCTCAAAATTCATCAACGGCGTACTTGGCACCGTGCTAAGAAACCAAGAAGAAAAATCCACTAAAAAACCCAAGAAAGCAGCACCGGCTAAAAAGAAGGAATAATTTAAGCTATTTATGAAAAGACCAAAGCCGATTTCTGGCTTACGACAGTTTGTTAAGACACACCGCCCGGCGATTAAGGAGATTCTCCGAGAACCCACAGCCGGTGGCATTGTTTATCGGAAAAATTCTTCAGGGAATGTAGAGCTTTTGTTGATCCAAGATTCCAAGGGCCGCTGGACGATACCTAAAGGCCATATCGAAGAGGGTGAGACACCAAGGCAGACCGCCGAAAGAGAAATTGGCGAAGAAACAGGGCTTAAGGATGTAACTGTCCAGGATTGGCTGGGCAAAATTAATTTTCGGTACCGGCGAGGTGACAGCTTGGTGCTAATAACCCAGGAAATATTCCTGATTAAAGCAGAAGGCAAAACCAATAACATAAAGGCAGAAGACTGGATGAAAAGTATCGGCTGGTTGCCCGCTAACGAAGCACTGGATAAAATTGAATATGAAGATATCGGTAAATTAATCCTTCTGGGCTTAAAGAAAATCCGTGACAATGGCCAGAAAGGGAAACGCTAGAACAGATGGACATCACCAAATACCAGGATTTTGCCAAAACACATTTCGGCGACTTTGATGACATTAACCTGTTGGTTACCGCCTTCACCCACCGCTCTTATTTGAACGAGCACAAAAAGACCGCGCTGGAACATAACGAGCGCCTGGAATTCCTAGGTGATGCGGTGCTTGAGCTAGTGGTAACAGAGTATCTGTATACAAACTACAGCGAACCGGAAGGCATTCTGACCAATTGGCGCAGTGCACTAGTCCGGACAGAAAGCATCAGTGCCGCGGCTGCCCGTGAAGGTTTTGAACCCTTACTTAGGCTTAGCCGAGGTGAAAAGCGCGGCTCTGAAAGAGCCCGCCAGCAGATTCTGGCAAACGCTTACGAGTCAGTCATCGGAGCCTTATATCTAAAAAAAGGCTACGATGCCACCAAAGACTATATTACAAAAACCTTGCTGCCGACATTTGATCAGATATTAAAATCCGGTGCCTGGTTGGATCCTAAATCCAGGCTCCAAGAGTTAGTCCAGAATAAAGAAGGCTTTACTCCCGTTTACAGAGTACTAAGCGAAGAGGGTCCAGACCATGACAAAATGTTCGTTATCGGTGTATTCGTTAATAACAACCTGATGGGACAAGGCAGTGGTCCTAGCAAGCAGGCGGCCCAGGTAGCAGCGGCCGCCGAGGCTATAGTTCACTATGCTTAGGTTGACAACAGAGGTAGCTATCTGTAAAATAACTGAGAAGTTCAAGGAGTTTAATTAAAAGCCAATGTTAGCCATCAGACTGCAGCGCACTGGCCGTAGCGGCCATTCTCAATTTAGAGTGATTGTTCAAGATAGCCGCTTCAGTCCCAAAAGAGGAAAGGTAGTAAGTTATTTGGGTAACTACGACCCTCACACCAAGACGGCGACCATTGACGGTGAAAAAGCAGCTAAATTTATGGATAACGGGGCCCAGCCTTCAGATACTGTAGCAAAATTATTCCAAAAAGAAGGCATTAAACTTCCAGGCTGGGTCAATGTCAGCCAGCCTAAAAAGCGGGGCATTCGTAATCCGGAAAAACGGCGCAGCACTGCCCCCGAAGCACCGGCCGAACCAACTCCCGATGCCCCAGAGCAACCTAGCGACGAGCAGCCTCAAGCTGAGCCGGTTGAGGCAGAGACACCAGTTTCCACTGATGCAGCGGAAGAGACTAAAGAGTCCGAAACAGCCGATGCGCAGGCAGGACAGCTGGCAGAAACCGAACCGGAAGATACACCTAAAGAAAGCTAACTTTCTTACGGCGCTATTAAATCGAGCTGTTATAATTTGAGTGTCGAGTTATATATCTAGATAAGGAGAGACCTATGGCCGCAAGTATCGACCAGCAATTCATTGAATACATCGTAAAATCGCTAGTTAATAATCCCGATGCTGTTAAAATCGAGCGCCGGATTGATGAAAAAGGTGTGCTTTTAGAACTGACTGTCGACCCGGAAGACCTGGGCCGGGTGATTGGTAAACGAGGTGCTACCGCCCAGAGCCTGCGCACTCTTTTAAGGGCCTTAGGGACAAAGAACGATGCCCGCTATAACCTGAAAATAGTTGATGTCGGCGGCCCCGGAGCGCGCCGGGGACCAACAGATGATCGGACTGACGATCGGACTGACGATCGGACTGACGATCAGACTGATAATCAAGACGAAACTGAGCCAAAAAAGCAGGAATCTACTGAAAACGATGTAGAGGAAATTGAAGAAGAGACACGGGTGGAAGAAGTTACCTCTGAAGAGCCGTCAGATGTAGTTTCCCGCACACGCGCCGAACTGGCCGACCTGGACGATTTAGACGTCTAAAATAGGCTAAGTGGCTAAGGTAGGCCGTTTCTGGTTGTATTTCTTTAACCAGCGCTTAAATGAACCGCCGGTATTGTAAATCTCTTCAGCTAAATCTTCTCGGCTGTAAACGGCTTGCTGCCGCTTCTCATCCTCTGATCTTAAAAAGAAGATACCTTTGTCGTGTGTTAAAGCTTGGTACATCTGAACCTTTCTTGTTTACTTAACACTCGTATAATGAACATCTTAACTAAGAGTCCATAATTCCCCCGAGCTAGACATAACTGTACAAGAACTAAAAATAATCAGATGTACAATATTACCATCACCTTAGTATGATATCTAACAGAGATTTAAAAAGAGGTCTTTTGCAAATGAAAATCCAGATTATATCCTTGTTTCCAGAGATGTTCGAAGGTGTACTTAATAGCAGTATGCTATGGAAGGCCCAAAAAGAGGGTTTAGTTGAATATGAGTTGATAAACCTAAGAAACTTTGGAATCGGTCCCCGTAAAACAGTCGATGACATACCTTATGGAGGCGGCGACGGGATGATCCTAAAACCAGAACCATTATTTGAGGCTATCGAACATTCTAAAAAAAATTATCCCGATGCCCGGGTAATACTGATGACACCAAGAGGTGAACTTTTTAATCAAAAGTTGGCCTTGGAATTAGCAGCCTCCCAATCCGGCCTGATTTTAGTCTGCGGGCGGTACGAGGGCTATGACGAGCGGGTGACAACCCTGGTAGATATGCAAATCTCTATCGGAGAATACGTGCTCACTGGAGGCGAATTGCCAGCTATGGCCTTAACAGATGCTGTCACCAGGCTCATACCCGGAGTATTAGGCGGTGAGACCAGTGCACAGCTGGAAAGCTTCAGCCACGCCAGCGAAAGGGAACACCCCCACTATACGCGACCTGAAGAGTATCGTGGATTAAAAGTTCCGGATGTCCTTCTAAGTGGAAACCACGCCGAGATAATAAACTGGCGCAAGGATAACCAAAAATAGACCGCAGTGGGTATTTTTGGTGTATTATAAAACCATAAATAAAAGTGAGGGAAGCAATGAGATCATTCACTGATTACAGTTCAAACTGGTCTGTTGGAGAACGGACTCCGGCACTATCGTCCATGCAATGGAATCTACTAGCAATTCCAGCAGCCGCGTTGGCTATCATGGCAATCTTACAGATAATCAGCTTTAGTAAATTTAAAGACTTTCTGGAATCAGTCCGTATCGGCTGGCCGGCGGTAGTAGCTGTGGCCCTGATTGTAGCCGAACTTTTGGGCGCTTTAAGCTTACTGCGTATCCCGATGCACCCATTGGCTCGCTTTGTCGGTTTGACGCTAGGCCTCTTAGCCGCTGGTTTTTGGTTTGTGGAAAACCTGTATTTTGCCACCGGCTCTGGTGGTCAGCTCCCCAACAGTGGTTTCTTTGGCAAATACCTTACCCAGTCACCGGGCTGGTGGACAATCATAGAAATATCCCTGCTCTTGTTCTGGATCCTCTACGCGGCAGAACTGTTCAAGTGGCGACGCCGCTAATTTAATAAAGGGGTAATTTATGTTTACATTGCCAGATTTAGGCTATGGTTTTGACGAGCTAGAGCCTCATATCGATGCCAAAACAATGGAAATCCATCATGATAAGCATCATGCGGCTTATGTCGATAAGCTAAACGATGCTCTCAAAGGACATGAAGATTTGCTCAAAATGGATGTCGTCGATCTGATCACAAACCTCGATAAAGTCCCTGAAAATATTCGGACCACGGTCCGAAATAACGGGGGTGGACATGCTAACCACTACTTCTTCTGGACAATTCTATCACCCCAAGGTGGCGGCATGCCGGCTGGAGAATTAGGGGCAGCCGTAAATAAGGAGTTCGGCTCTTTCGATAACTTTAAAACAAATTTCAAAGAAGCGGCTCTGGGCCGTTTTGGTAGCGGCTGGGTCTGGTTTTGCTACTATAAAAACAAGCTTCATATTTGTAGTACTCCAAACCAAGATAGTACAGTAATGGAAGACCAAAACCATGCTCCGCTATTAGGTTTAGATGTTTGGGAACACGCCTACTATCTTAAATATCAAAATAAACGTCCAGACTATGTGGACGCCTGGTGGAACGTAGTAGACTGGGGTAAAGTCGGTGACTATTACGGCATGGTCGCTAAGAAATAGAATTTATTTCTAGGCTTTTCTTCTAGACTTTATTTTAGCCAGAGCTTTCTTATGGGCATTTCTAGCACGGTGTAAGTGGTGCTTGGCCCACTCATATTCCCAAGACAAAACGATGAGGCCGATAATTATCACTATCAATCCCGGGCCCGGCAGCACTAGTAGGGCAATCCCGATAAAAATTAATAAAAATCCCAATACCGTAACCCCGGTTTTCCGAGCGATTTTAATTATGCTATTCATCTAGCCTAAGATGTTGACAGCTCTGGCTGTAACTAAGACCACAGTAATAAGAGCTATCAGAGACTGGGCGCTCATCAGTGCCTTGGCGGTATGAGTCAAAGGCATCGTGTCTGTCGGGCTGAAAGCCGTGCTGTTAGTTATTGACAGATAAAGATAGTCAAAAAAGGCTGGTTTCCACTGTGGACTGCCTTGTTCCTGGGGGAACTGGAAATCATCGGTAGAACGTTTACGCCGGCCGCTGAGGCCGGGGCTGTCAAGCTCCCAGTATAAAAGACCGAAGACTATGACATTGGTAAGAAAGACGGCCAGAGCCCCGCTAAGCAGGCTTTTCCCCGGTATATCGGTATTATGAACCAAGGCATTGATTAGGAGTATTAATTCAGCGGCGTTCGCAAGTGTTATGACTCCTATAAGTAAGATAGCGAAAGTGATATGAGGCGTGCCTTTTCCTAAGTGTCGGCGGGGGGCTGTAAAAGCTGTAGCAAAAACAAGCAGTATAAGCAGGCCGGCCACCAGATATTTCGGCCCCAGCTGAAGATGTTTAGAGATAGTCAGCTGTAAAAAAGCAGCTAATATCAAAGTTAATTCCGCTATCCATAATTCCCGGCGGGTAATTGGATGCATCATTTCAATAGTATAGCGGCTCAAGCTGTTTCGAGCTATAATAACAGGGGTAAATTATTGGGGAATGGCCAAGCGGTAAGGCACTGGGTTCTGGTCCCAGGATCGGGGGTTCGAATCCCTCTTCCCCAGCCAAGTTGAACACCAAAGGAGACCGTAGTGCGTGATGCCGCTTTGATATTTCTAAGTGCACTGGTAGCATTGTTAATTACTGAGTTTTACGAGCGGGTAGTTAAACGACCAAGTTTTTTTGTTCAAACCGGCGATAAAGCCGATGGTCCGAGCCATCGTTTCTTACATATAAATGTCACAAATGTGGAGCGAACCGGTCTTAGAAAGTTTCTCCGTAGCAATAGTGCTGCTGAATTACTTAAAGTACGAATTACGTTCATTGATCCTGTGTCAGGGGCGGATATATGTGATTTTACTGGTAGATGGTCGAGCAAAGCAGAACCACTAGATGACATCGATTTTTCGACTGGGACTGGAAAATATAGCCCCTTTTTAGCAAAGGATGCTGAGACAGAAGCACTTCTTCCCGGGGAGACTAGTCCACTCACAGTTGCATTAAAGAGCAACAAAGAACACGCATTCTATGGTTTTAATAACGGTTCGTATATTTACGGGTGGAAAGATCCCAAGCTTGAAGTTGAATTAAATTCTGTCATTGTAAAATTTGAATTGTTTACGACCAAATTCAAAAAACAATCAAAGTTTGCAATCAGTAATCCAAGCGATAAAATCCAGAGTTTTAAAATACAGAAACTTTGAGAGAACAGCCAATTCTTATGCTTCTTTTTGGCACGACTTTTTGAACTTCTCTAAATCTTTGTCTGTCACCAACATAATTTCGACTCCCTATTATCAATAAGGTAATCATAGAGTTCTGTTCGTAATAAATAGGCCCCTACAATGCAAAGCCCCCGGAGCGGCTTTGCATTGCTGCAGAGCGCTCGACGGGGGCAAGCGAGAGCCTCAGGCGACCTTGCGAGCGATGTAGACGCCACGGCCGTTGCTCGAAAGACCATCGGGATCGAAGGTGACTTCCATGTCCGTGCCACGGAAGGCCCGGCGGAAGTCGTCCTCCGACGACATCGAAAGGACATGCTCTTCGCTGAACGTCATCACCGGCTCATCCGCATGCTTGACCATGTAATCGAACCGGAGCCTGGTAACAGGAACTTGTCGAGTGTTGACGACAAGTGTATCCAGGGTGGTGGTCGAGAAGCGAGCCACCTTGAGGTCGGGTTCGTCAAGGAACTCGACTCCATCTGCCTTGTCCGGATCGAAGGTCTCCGTAGTCAGCCATGGCTCGATGATCAAAACGCCGCCCCGTTTGACGT
>DATIIZ010000035.1:0-3812 GCA_035479215.1 Candidatus Babeliales bacterium
CTGTTTGGCACCTCGATGTCGGCTCATCTCATCCTGGAGGGGGAGCACCTTCCAAGGGTCGGGCTGTTCGCCCGTTAAAGAGGTACGTGAGCTGGGTTCAGAACGTCGTGAGACAGTTCGGTTTATATCCGCTGTGGACGCTAGGAAATTTGAGAGGGGCTGACTCTAGTACGAGAGGACCGAGTCGGACGAACCTCTGGTGTATCGGTTGTTCTACCAAGGGCATTGCCGAGTAGCTATAGTTCGGAATAGATAAGCGCTGAAAGCATATTAAGCGCGAAACTAGCCTCAAGATTAGATTTCCCTATGTTAGGGCCCAGGAAGACTACCTGGTTGATAGGCGCAACGTGGAAGTACCGTGAGGTATGGAGCGGAAGCGTACTAATAGCCCGATCGACTTTTTACGATCCAAGAAATGCCCAACTTTTTTAGTTGGCAGTTTTTGGGAGTGAGAGTGCAAGCTTGACTAGCTATTGGTAATCAGCAATAATGACAACGGTCATTTGGCGGATTACGTCGTTTGCTTAACAACGTTTATGCTATAATGTAAGGGTTCACTGAACTTTCATAGAAAGATCAGACGGACAAAGTAGAAGTCATTTGCGAGAGACTTTTACCGTGGAGTTTAAAAAATAAAGCCGACATTGACATCGGCCTGGCCTTTTTGCTTGAGTGAAGCGCTAGGAGCCAGCGAGTTTTTGAGCGAGTCGTACTATTGGTACGGTGAGCGAAGAAACGAGCTAAGGCGACACCGCGATTCACTAAGAGCCTACCAGTGCAACCAGCTTGTCTGGTTGGCGAGGTAGGCGGCAAAAAGGGCAGGTTGGTCTCCATGGAGCTGGGGAAACACCTGTTCCCATACCGAACACAGAAGTTAAGCCCAGCATCGGTTACAATACTTGGGTTTTAGCCCTGGGAAAATAGCACGAGGCCAAATTATACAAAAGCCACCGGAAACGGTGGCTTTTGTCTTTGCTAACAGAGATGTATAATCATAATATGAGAAAGTTTAAAAAACCTGAGCAGGCGCCAGCTGAGGCTGAGGCAATAAGAGATAGCCTAAGGCCGGAAAGAAGGCTCCATGTATTATTTTACGTCGAGACCAGACCAGAAACGGATGATGAGACCACTGCAGGCATTCCCGATGATGAATCCGATCCAACAAAAGCCTCTTTAGATATACGAAGAAGAAGAGAAACAGCTGAATTCTTAGTCGGTGCAGACGCTCTCGAGAGAACTGCATCACAGGCTTCAAGTACGGGTGGCCATGGTGTTTACGATCCAATAGCGGCAGAGAATCGAGCTTGGGTTCCTGAGGACCAAGCAACTTAAAAACTAGTAAAATTATATAAAACTCCAAGTAAAATTTGGGTTTTTATAATTGGCGTTTAATATGATAATCTTGCTCTTTATTAGACATAGAGTAAGCATAATAACTCTTGTAATTAGAATATTTTATAGTATAATATAGTTATGAAATTCCAGCCATCTCCTGAAAGTCCGAACCGACCTAAGAATACTGAATTTATTACTTTTACTTACATCACTGGCGCCGAAGGTTATTCGTCCAGAGGTAGCGCTAAACTTCTAAAACCATTTCTTTCGCCGCCGCAAGAGACACTCGAGAGAAGTGTTTTACAAACAGAGGTCCTCCCAGAACTGGACAGAGCACACAACTTATCAAGAGAAGCCTTTGATATATTTGTCGGTCTGGATGAGCTGGCAGCATTTGAACAGGAAGCAACCGCTGGCCTAGAGCAAATATCGCCTAGATCTGAGGAAAGCCCGGGTGATTCAGATTCGTTTTTCGGCCAAATGGGTAGGGACCGGACGGCTATTCAAGGACTTCAGACAATTGCGCCTGACCAGCGGCCACCACTTACTAGGGAGCTAGATGAAATAAATAACCTGACTCCTGAAATGCCACCCACATCTGATGAATTCATGGATTTTGTGGATGAAGTAAAAGCCGACCTTGAGCAGTTACCCGTAGTCCAGCGTCGCCGGTCTTTCCGCCGGGCAGCCAGGGCTTTAATCAAAAGATTTTAAAGAGAAACCGGACAGAACTAAGCTACGGCTAACTTCTTTAACTCTGCTATGATGTAGCCAATATGTACCTGTTATTCATACTTTTCATCTGTATTATAACTGCTCTTTTGCCTTCTATTCTTTCAAAACTGCCCATTAAGACAAGTAATACCCAGAGCCTACTGCCTTATTTGGCAGCTGGCCTCTTCCTGGTCGCAGTCTTTATACCGGATATCCATATATCTAGCGAGACTTATACTTTCCAGCAGCATTTCGTGGGTGGAGGCCTCTACTCAGCCTGTCTGTATTTTTATTTTAGGCAAGTCTTCGGATGGAGCTTCGCTTGGTATCTTGAATTGGTAATGTTATTTGGCTGGACTTCGGCTTTCGGCGTAGCAAATGAGCTCCTGGAATTCTGGCTTGTTAAACTGAACATCTCAAACATTGATTTGGCAGATGCCGATTGGGACTTACTCGCCAATACCTTAGGTGCCTTAACAGGTTACATAGTCTGGCTGCTGTACCGCAAAATGCACTCTGAAGGGGGATAGGGGTTACGACTTGCGTCTGGTTTTTATTACGAACCACAAAACTGTAGAGATGATTACAGCTCCGAGCAGTGAGGCAATCAACGACAGTGCTTCGTCCCCCATGGTGTCGCGATAAGCTTTAGGCCCCTCCAAGGGGTTATTTGGAACAAATGTACTATATTCAGCCAGTTCCCAGAGGATATTTGTGATGGCTCCAAAGCCGGCGGTCAGGCCTGCTACTACGATACGCGAATAGTTCGTATAAAGTCTCAACAGGGTGCCTATGCCCAATACCCAGAAAAACCAGAGCACAAGATGCATCAAATCGTCCCACCATTCAATTCTATCGAAGAGATTAAGGGTATTGCCCAGGACATCAATCGTGAACGCCAGGCTGATAAAAAGATCAGCCAGGTGCGGATAAGCTATCTTTTTGTGTCGTTGCCAGCGGACCGCCGAATGAATAATAAGAATTGAAAATACTATAAGCGGGTAAATTATTAGGCGAGCCGGCATCCCCTTGTTCTGGTACTGAGGTAGGTTTGGGTTTAACAGGTAGTGGGCAAAGAGAATCAGCAGCAGTAACTTAACACCGATATTTGAGTATTTTATAAACTTCACTAGACAGAATTATACGCCGGCGGGCAGGGAGATTCCGAACTTTTCGGACAAAAGGCGCAGGTCATGGCGGTCGGTCTCACCCATCTTGGCGTGCTGATGGAATTTGACGGCCCACTCGGGGCTTATACACCGGACTTCATGGCCGTTGATTTTTCCGGTTCCGGTTAGCGACTCTTTAGAGTATTTAATTCCGTAGACGTTATTGCCGGCTTCATCAAAGCCAAAAACATGGACATCTATCAGATGTGCGCCATCACCTAATACGTATTGGTGCTTGGTCTGCTCATTTGTCTGAACAACTTTGTAGTCTTGTGTATCTAGTAATCCTAGCATCTTAGTCTCCTGGGTATGGTCGATGGCAATATCCAAATCGGCGTGTTCACGAGTCTGCTGTTCCAGCAGGGCATCGACGCCCCAACCGCCATCCACCCATATCTTGACACCTTCCTTATCTAATAGGTTATATATCTGGAGAACTTTTTGCGGCGGCATCCTGAGGTTCGATTTTAATTTCAATTCCTGAAATTTCTGGTGCATAGACTACAATTATAACCTTAAAGCAGGGGATGGTGACAGGGATAAGATTGGAAACGCCCCTCTTAGAGGGGCGCAGGGGCGAGCCATTCCACGTCG
>DATIIZ010000036.1:0-10412 GCA_035479215.1 Candidatus Babeliales bacterium
ATTTTAGGTACCAAATAAGTAGCCCAAGTGCCATAGAATGCGCCAATTAACAGACTTGCAAAGCCCAACCATATTACCCATGCTTCCCAGGAGGGCTGCACAGCCAATGAATCTGTATTTTTGTCCAGGGTGGCTACTAATATGAGAGCCAGGAATGGCAAAGCTAAAACATAACTTATTCTACGCTCAAGCTTTTGCCAATAAATTAAACTTGATGGTAGAGTTTTTGGATTAATCCCCGCTTTTTCGACGATATCAGTCTGCATGTTTCAGGATTGTATTGTTTATGCTTGGTACGCGTGGCAGGATTTGAACCTACGACCTTCGGCTCCGCAAGCCGACGCTCTATCCAGCTGAGCTACACGCGCAAATTGAAGGACAACCTACGGTTTTCCTTCAACGCTCGACCGGCAAAGCCGGGTTCGCCAAAGCGAACTAAATCGAGCTACTACCTTTCCCATAAATAGGAATGATAACAGGGGTAATATTAACACTTTACAGATTAAAAGGCCAGTGCAGAACCCGCAAGCTCGAATTTACAAACGCAAGCGACGTGTAAGGCGATCGACACTGTCTAGCTTTCGGTCCTCGTACGGTAGGTAATTGCCGATAGTGTCAACGATTCTCTTCTCCTCGCCAGATTTAAAATAAGCGGACAGTGGCGGCGTAAACCTTTTAAGAGGGAAGAGGTTAATACTTGATAGCGAGCCCTCACTAACAATCGTAAATGACTTATAGTTACCAAAGAAATACTGTTTTCCGTTGATGCTTAGGCCAGAAGGGTTTATCTCATACTTGGCATCTGTCGGTTTTTGCCTAACAAATACTCCTACGATTATCCCGACGGCGATAATTATCACCCCTGCGACAATATCCTTAGCCAAGTAGGCAATAGCGGCCAAGGCGGCAGTGCTGGCGGCCAAGGCAGAGTACCAGCCCGGCCCGTGAGGGTGGTCGATAAATTCCGGAGCTTCCCAAGCTATACTCTTGTGCGAAGAGTGGCTATCATTAGATGAGTCTTTGCTGTCTGGTCTTGCAGATTCATCTGGTTCTCTGCCATCATCGGCCTTATATTTCCAGGGTGAGTTTTCGTTTTGTTCCATTACTTTAGCCTATTCAGCTAAAGCTTATTGTATCCAAGTTATATTAATCTGTCTGCTTTTTTGATCTCCATCGTCTCAGGATAAATATGGGGTAGAGCAGCAATAATACAAAACCCCGCTCAATCTGCACCACTTGATTGTGCAAATTGTTAGCGGGGTTGCTATTAGTTGATGCGTGGCGGAGAGGGAGGGATTCGAACCCTCGCGGGAGCTTTCGCCCCCCTATCGATTTAGCAAACCGACCCCTTCAGCCTCTTGGGTTCCTCTCCTCGTCGTAGTCCGACACCAGCTTGCGTTAGGCTAAAAAGAGAGCATTATTTTTTAGCGAACTTCAGCTTCAGCCGGCTACTCCTCTCAAATTTTCAAACGGTAACAAGCGCCCGATTTAAAAATTTGCGAAGAACAGAGGTAATTATACCTAATTTGCACTTATCCGGCGAGCCTTGAGGGCGTGGCGGAAGGGGTGGGATTCGAACCCACGGTACCGTTTCCGGCACGACGGTTTTCAAGACCGTTACCTTCAACCGCTCGGTCACCCTTCCAGGGCTAAAGAACAGAGGTAAGTATACCAAAAATGCATCTTTTTTAACAGATTACAGCCGCTTTGCGAACAGAATAGCATCGACCTGTTTCGCGCCGGCTGACAGTAGGGTTTGAGTAGCCGAAATTATCGTACCGCCAGTAGTTACGACGTCATCTACAATTAATATATTTCGCCCCCTGATTTTATAAGGATTTTTGACCAGGAAACTAGAACTCAGCTGTCTTAGCCGTTTTTCTCGAGCTGAACCAAGCTGCCGGCTCTGTCCGATGCGGCGGAGCGAATCCGACCTTTCTTGCTTTAAATTAGCGGCAATATATCTACCCAGTAGTTCAGCGTGACCGAATCCGCGTGCGCGGCTCCGGCTTGTAGCTGTGGGAATCGGGACTATCAAATATTCTTTCCCGGCGGTGGATTCAAATGGATTGAACTTAAGAAATGTGTCGCTCATTAGTCGGGCGATTGGTTCTGCTGCTACCCTTTGATGACCGAATTTATAAAGGCTGAGTAAATCGCGGGCAATATTATCATGGTCGGTGCTTATCCAGACATGATGTGGTCCTCCAAGATGTCGGCATTTTGGACAGGTTCGGCAGTTAAGGCTAAGTGAATTGCAGCGCCAGCAGCGTTCTCCAAAAGGTCTTATTGCTACAGCTGAACATTGACGGCAGAGGGCTGAGCCTTCTTCGTTACAATTAATACACTGCGGTGGAGCCAATAAACCGATAGCCGTCTCTAATAAACTCATGTTGTAATTGTTCCGTTGTAAATAAGCATACCAAAAGGTTGCGCCTGGGAAAGTGCCTAAGCTATACTAGCATTAACACAAAGAATCAAATTTCAGATAACCTAAATTTTGGAGGGATACTATGGCTCGAGGCAGCCAACCACAGGATGATCTATTGATGGGTGATGATATTACGGCCGCTTTTTTAAGTGAGGAAGAAGTGTCTGCTCAGGATGATGAAAATAGTGCGCCTCAACCAGCAGCCGATGACTCCGCCGATGAGTGGAACGAAGACGATCCCGTAGCTGGCCAGCTGGCCGTAGACGTTTATGAGACCAGAGAGAAATTAGTTGTCAAAGGCCGCGTAGCTGGAGTTAATAAGCACGATCTGGATGTCAGCATCTCAGATAATACCCTGACCATTAAGGGGACTCTGAGCGCCGGCAACGAAGAGGACGTGGAGAATTATTTTTTGCAGGAATGTTATTGGGGGGAATTCAGTCGCAGCCTAGTTCTGCCGGTTCCGGTTAAAGAAGAAGAGATAGAGGCATTATTGAAAGACGGTGTGCTGACAATAAGCTTTGCTAAGCTTAAGCAAGACACTATCAAGAAAATTGAGATTCTGTAAAAATACTTGTTCGCAAAAAACACCCCTGTTTGGGGTGTTTTTTCTTATTTTAGCATCAGGAACTGGTCAGTTTGGACAGCGTAAAGCGAACAATTATCTGAGCTAATGCAACAACCACAAGACCGATAATGGCGTATAGGATGGTGTTTTTCGCACTGGTCACACTGGCATCGTTCCCACCGCTTGTTATGTAGCGGAATCCGCCGACGATAATCATTATCACCGCCGCAATTCCGACGATTGCGGAAAGTAGGTTAACGATGGAATGGACAATGTCGTTGATTTTGGAAGTAGCATCCTGGCTGGCCGTATTACACTGACCAGGGGTCTCAGTAAATTGCAGGTTAGAACCGGCGCATAAACCATTATTTATATCCTCTTGAGTCAGCTGCGCTAAAGCTGGTGCTGATGCGCCCAAAAGGATTGTGCTAAAGATTGCAAAGCTAGCGAGCCAGCTGGTGATTTGTCTTTTCATACCCCTATTATATAGGTTACTCGGCTTTTTAGCCCGGCGTAGCGCTGTTTAGTACGAAGTGCACTATCACTTGGGCTAGAGCTACGATTACTAACCCCACAATTGCGTATAGTATGGTATTTTTGGCAGCTGTGACACTTTCTTGTTTACCACCACTAGTGACGTAGCGGAAACCGCCAATAATTATCATTATCACCGCTATAGCACCGATAAGAACCGATAAGATATTGATTATCTTCTTAATTAATGCCGTCACATCGTTCCCGCCAGAAGTCGGGCAGGTAGTATCACTGGGATTAAGGTTAGAACCAGCACAAAGGGCATTCTTGGTGTCTTGTGGAGTCAAGGACTGAGCAGATACAGTGGGTGTTCCTGCGGTAGGGGTGGCTCCAGCACCCGGATCGTCGGGATGTAAGGCAAAGGTTATTGGCATCAAGGCCATTGGAATAGCCAAGACAGTCGCTAAACTTAGCGACAAAAACATTAGTTTTATTTTTTTAATCATTTAGGTGTTTCCTTATTACTTGTTTTAAAGTATATATCCTCTTATACCACAGTCAAGCCGCTTATGGCAATCACTTACAAGGCTGTCCAAGTGCAGTTTGGCCTTTTGTGCAGGTCGTGTCGGTTGCATTCAGCACAAAATGGACAATCAGCTGGGCTGAGGCTATCACAACTAGGCCGACGGCCGCGTATAAAATAGTGTTCTTCGCTGATTTAGTAGATTCGGGATTGCCAGCTGACGTGATATACCTAAAACCACCCACGATAATCATTACTACGGCCACGATTCCCGCAAAGAGAGATATTAAATTAATTACCTGCTTGGCCAGATCCGTTATGGTTCTGGGGGCGACCTTAGCATTGCAGGGCGTGCTGCTGGAAGCGCTGCATGCACCGCACTGAATTGCTTCGGGTGTAGTTATTACCCCGTCTTTTGGGTTCGTATCACAATCTACGGCCTTCACCATAGCCGGGCTCAAAGCAGTAAGGCTACTAACAAGGATTGCAGCGGCAAAAAATAGTTGTTTTAGTTTTAGTTTCATAATTGAATTTTACTATGTATTGGCCAACTGGTTAGTAATAAATGTAACTATTGCCCAGGCCAGAGCTACTATCACCAAGCCGATTAGGGAATTGGTAAGCGTGGCTCTAGCGCTCTTTATCCGGTTGGGGTCGCCGGACCTTTGTCCCGGGGTAGCACCTCCTGCAGTTATAAACATGAAACCACTAACTACAATCATAATTACCGCTACGATGCCGGCTAATACGGCTATCAGGCTGACGGCCGATTGTATCAGATCGATTCCAGGATTCTTACTGCTGCCGTTCTGGTTCTTATTTTGCTGACAGGTGGGGCTTTTTTGGGCTGCAGCACTTTTACAAAGCGAGCCCAGCGGATTGAATGTCGCCAATGCCGGTACTGACGAAAAATATAACGCAACTACGGCTAGGACGCTGATGAAAATCAGTCTTGCCTTCATATCATCCTGCCTTATCGATTACTAGATTTACTATAGTGGCGGCAAGTGCGGCAATAACCAGCCCGGTAACAGAATAAGTCAGCATATTTTTAGCTTGGGAGGTCGCATCGGCGTTGCCCCTGGCCAATATGTACCTTATCCCGGCTATCGTAATCATGAGCACAGAAATCGCGCCCAAAAGAATAAATGCATCCGTTAAGATTATCTGGAGGGCGTTGTCATTAGCCTTCGGCAGGCTGTGGGGGTCTATTAATTCCAGTGCGCTGAATATCCACATATTATTTAGCCAATTGGTTGCCTATGAAAGTTACCGCAGCGGTAGCCACTAGGGCTATGACCAGACCGATTATGGAATTGGATATCCTTTTTCTGGCAGCGGCGGCTTTTTCTGGATTGCCTGACGTAAATTGATACTGAAAACCAGCGATAATGATGGAGACCACGGCTACGAAGCCAGCAATCCTTAGCAGCATATCCAAAACCGCCAGTCCAACCAGCCAAATATCGCCGATTTGTACATTGCCGGCCGCATTGTATAGAGTTGGCGAGCATTGGCCAATCCCGTCAATCCGGCCATTTAGATACTCCCACCAGGGAGGCAAAAAGAAAAAGTGAGAGTTAGGCAATGTACATATATCTCCAGCCGCGGGATTGCGCGCAATACTGAATGTGGTAATTAAATCAAACATCATGAGTTAAATATCCCCCCGGGTATTATCCACTGCAAGAAACTGAATATGAAAATGTAAACAACAAGGGCAATCACGGCATTGGTAATCCTTTCTTTGGCTTTACCGACTGCCTCAGGACTGCCGCCAGCCATAGCGTACTGAACGCCGCCAAAGATAATGGAGCCGACTATCACCAAGGCAACTCCGGCACTTAGAAAATCAACTATTTCATTAAGCTTTTTGACAATTGCGTTGTTTTTACTTAGGACTTTCTCGGCGCTACAACTATCAAACTTTTCCTCTCCAGCCCTTGTATCTCGGTTAATATCCAGACAACCAGGCGGTGTTTCTTTCATACATTGCTCAAGCGCTGACTTATCGCCTGCGAAGGGTTGGCAAGCAGGTGGTACAGCTGCCGCTGACACCGAATTAAAGACATTCAGAAACATGAAAGCTGTCAATATAATTTCTAGGTATAAACGTTTGTGTTTTAGCTTTTGCATTGCAGAAGTTTCTTAAGTAAAACTATACCATAATCGGCTCATGAATTCGCCTTGGTGCTAACCCTTTATTTACAGATTGTTGACAAGTGGTGGTTATGGTAATATTTAACAAGCAGAACTTTAATCAAAAATGAAACCCGCAAAAAAAATCCTACTGGGCCTGTCTCTTCTTAGTATTCTATTTGTATTTTTATTCCAGCTCAGCGCTAAAGCGTCCGCTGCTTCAGCGACTGACTTCCATTTACGGTTCGGGGATTCGAATGGCTCAACTATCATCGGCAGATACCAGAGCGGCAAAGAGTCCACCTTCAAAAAGGTCCAGGGTGGCGGAGCTCAACATTATCTCTTCCAGACATCTGATGACAATTCAATCTGTAAGAGTGCGGCGCTCGAGGTTGATGTAGTGGATATCACACAGGCGGCCAAAGACGGTACCACGAAAGTCAGCCCCTACCAAAATTACTTTAGGTATCGCGAAACGGCATCGGGAAGTTGTCAAACATACACTGGTAATCTCTCCGTTGCAGCTTTTGGTGGTGGTGGAACACCGGCTCCGGCACCGAAAATTAAGATTGATTGGACAGACGCCAAGGGAGTTCTTGACGTCACCGGTAAAAACTTGGAGGTAACCTTCAGCGATAAGAGCAAGTTCACGTTTGTCGACTCCGACCCCTCAGATACAGAAATTAATTTTAGACCACCGCAATCTCTCGGCGGCAAGATAGGCGGTGTAAACATCACTGGTTGGTGCCAATCAACTTTAAACACTGCTAATACCGACATGGGAATAACCTTAACAACCTACAAAGATACGACGGCTAACGTAAAGATTTGCTATAACCCCCCCAATGATGTAAATGACACGGCTACACTGACGGTTAATACCAGCGCCTATGCGGCGCCTACCAATCCAGAAGTCCAGGGCAGGAATGCCTGCGTATTTGGGACTAACAGCGATGGCTGGGACTCGGCTTTAAGTTGGATTCTTTGCCCGGTCGTGAATGGCTTGAGTGACGCAGCCGACGGTATTACTGATTTCGTGGAAGGGCAGCTTAACTTTGATGTGAATGCGAACCTGAATGGCTCAGTCGAAAGAGCCTGGTCTATATTCAGGGAATTAACTTCGGCCATTTTAGTGATAGTAATGCTTGTAATGGTGCTGTCCCAAGCTATTGGTGGCGGCCCATTCGACGCCTATACTGTCAGAAAATTACTGCCCCGCTTAGCGGCAGCGATAATACTCATGCAACTTTCTTGGTATTTGTGCATCTATTCTATTGGGCTGGCTAACGCCGCCGGGCAGGGAGTAGCAAGTCTAATGGCTGCCCCATTCGGTGGAACGGCTAGTCTTGATTTAGCCAGCTTACTCCATAGGCTTGGTGGGGCTTGGGCGGCGGCGATTGGAGTAGGTACAACAGCGGGCATCATCACCACGGCGATATTTTTAGGGCCATTATTAGCTTTTGGCTGGCCTATTCTTGTGTTGGCAGTGATATTAATTTTTATAGCTTTGATCGTATTTTTGGCAACTTTGCTATTCAGAAACGCCCTGATTGTGCTGCTGGTAATACTCTCTCCTCTTGCCTTTTTGGCCTTTGTTCTACCGGGAACGGACAAATACTGGAAATACTGGAAAGATAACTTTGTTAAATTGTTAGTGTTTTTCCCCTTAGCGATGTCCATCATATACGCCGGCCGGATTTTTGCCTGGACGGTCGGCAATCTGGGCAAACCTGGGCCATTGGACGCTATAATGGTGCTGGCAGGATTCTTCGGACCATATTTCTTCCTGCCAAAGGCTTTTAAATGGGGAGGAACTCTATTGGCAACTGCGTCTAAAGGGCTTAACGAATCATGGCCAATCAAAAAAGGGAGAGAAGTTGCTTCGACCCAGCTTAAGGAAAGGCAACAATCGAATATTAATACATACGGTAAAGCAAACTTAAACCCTAAAGGAGATCCGGATTACTTCAAATATAGAGGCTTAAAGAAATTTGCGGGTATACCTTATGGGATAAGTAAAGACGGTAAGCTAGGGCATACAATACTGACCAATGTAGCTAGTGGACGTCTCATACCCACAAGGCGTCAATTAGGTGTTGCGATTGCCAGACAAGATGAACACTCTTCCAAAGAAGATGCTATAGAAGAAGCGATTGCAAAACGCGGTCGAGATAAAGCAACTGGTAGCAAGCGGGACATAATGGCAGGTAAAGAAATGTCAATGGACATGGTAGCCGAAGGCCTAGCTTTAGCATATGAAGCCCAGAAAAATGGGGAACTTTACAGTAGACTAAGGGGCGAAAGAATGGCCAAAGCTGGAATTCGAGACCTAATACGTAGCAGGTCATTCTACGAGCTAGCTAAAAGGAAGATAAAGGATCCATCAGACGGACAAATGAGATATATATGGGAAACAGATATGTGGCGTAACACTGTAGCGCCAGACGGAGAACTATACAGCATTACTTCCCAAGAGCGACCAGACTGGGTACCGCATCGATTGCCGACCGGCCTGCCAAAATATAGGGGCGAGGATGTTGCTCCGGACTGGGCCGACAAGATGAGAGTAAGTTTGCAAAAAAAAGGCATGAGCCCAGCGGAAATCGATGATCGGATAAGGGATAGGGCAGTTGAATTTGAACTGATGCAGTCTGGTGATGAAAGAGCACAACAAGCCGAGGCTTTAAGTGATGTTATGGGAGAAACAGATGCTCGGAAGTTAGCTACTGTCAATCCAGTTATGTTCGAGCGTATAGGAGACATGGCAGAAGAAGGTGCAAGTCTGCAGACTGAAATTGATAGAGCGACTTCTGCTAATGACTTGAGGCTTGCCCATAGGCTTAGAGTTAAACAGCAAATGCTTATGAAGCCTTCAGTTCTATTTAGGGGTATGGTTGAAAGACTAGTTGAAACGGGTAACGAGTACCAATTATCTCAAATAATGGGAGGTGAAGACGCTGAAGAACTGGTGGACCATGCTCTTGAGTTTACAGATACCCGTGGAACAGGAAAAACGCTGGTAGAAATTATTAATAGGTCTAGAGCTCGACCACGGGGTCGCAGCAATGGATCCGGAGATAATACCAGCGGCGGCGGTACTGGCGATGGAGATATTGGTGGTGGCACTGGCGGCGGAAGTACTGGTGGTGGGACTGGATCCGGAGGTAATTCTGGCGGCGGAAGTACTGGTGGTGGGACTGGCGGTGGGTATACACCAAGAGGCGGATCAACTACCTCAGCGCCAGTCACTTTCAGGCCAAGCGGGGCCCAGGCTGGCTTGAGCGGTCCAGTCGAACTTAAGATTGACCATAAAGAATTGGCTGAAACTATTGCGGAAGCCTCTAGGGCAGGTTCAAAGCTAGGGGTAACTCAGGCATTTAGGGAGCATCAACCCGGGGATGTTTTCAGGCCAAATGTGCCCAACAGTGATGACGATAAAGATGATGATAATAAATAAGACTAGGAATTCTAGAGTCAAATGGCAGTTTATAAAGTAATCCAGGATATTGAATCAGAGGACAAACTGCTTGGGCCTCTCACTTTCAAGAGCTTTATTTATGCCGCGATTGCCGGCACCTGTGCATTTATAGAATTTAGGCTGTTTCTTATAGGCTCGCCTTTAAAATGGCTGTTTATTCTACTGTTTGCTTTGCCGATGCTATTGTTCGGTGTGCTGGCTAGCCCCTTGGGGCGTGAACAACCCACCGAAGTCTGGTTGCTTAGCCGAGTCCGGTTTTTGTTAAAACCTCGCCAGCGCATCTGGAAAATGGAGGGTGGTACGGATTTAGTGAAGATTACAGCACCCAAAAAGTTAGAAGCTCATTTGACTAAAGACCTTAGCCAGACCGAAGTTCAAAGCCGACTCAAGACATTGGCGCAGACTTTAGATACACGGGGCTGGGCTATTAAAAACATGAATGTGAATTTAAGCTCACCTGATACTCAATCTAAAATTGTCGAGCCCTCATCTGACCGCCTGATTAGCGGCTCTGGGGTTTCCCAGCAAACGCCGGCTGCCGATGTCCAGCCAGCAGACGATATCTTAGATGAGAAAAATAATCCTACGGCCCAAAAATTTGAAGTCATGATGCAAAAAAAAGAAGCCGAGCGAAAGCATGGTTTATTGGCAAAACTTAAGGGTCTGGTTATAGAGGAAGATAATCGCAAGAAAAGTAATATCCATAGTAAGACCACCACTCCTAAATTGGATGACCGCATAACCACGCGGAAATTAGCTGGTGATGAAGGACTGCAAAAAAAAGAAGTAGACAAGAAAG
>DATIIZ010000037.1:0-35211 GCA_035479215.1 Candidatus Babeliales bacterium
AGCTGATCAGCGTCAAGTCCTGACGGCGATAAAGAATAAAATGAACTGGAAATTAATACTAAATCCTCGAAAAAATTATCAAATTCTAAACGCCGTAGCCAGTAATATCAAAACAGATATCACCGCATCGGAAATCCGGGGTATTTTTGCTCTGTTTAATAGTATCCCGGGCGCAAGCCTCCAATCATTAAGTTTGCGTGATTTCAATGGTAAAAACTTCTTAGTCAGTACCAATTATGAAGGCTCCACATTATCACCGGCCGCCGGTCTCCAAGATTTTTCCGATATAGATGCAGCGTTGGACGAAATCAGCCAGTAGACTTTGATAGAATTCAATGATGGATTTGGAAGAAGTTTCTCGGATTTTCTCAATTAGCGATCTGCCGAAGTTCATATCAGGAGTCGAGAGAGAATTTTTAAAAGCACGAACTAACGACAAACTACTCAAGCAGGCAGTTACTAGAGCTTTTAACTTAGGCGGCAGGCGGCTTAGGCCGATCCTGCTGTTCGGAGTATCAACAACTTGTGATGTTTATCAAAAACGACTACTTATAAAAGGCGGGGCAGCTATTGAACTTGTTCACCAGGCCTCGCTGATTCACGATGACATAATCGACAAAAGCCGATTGCGTAGAGGTGAACCGACTATGGCTGCCGCAGAAGGGCAGGATACCGCCCTCTTGGCTGGCGATTATATGATTGCCAGCGGCTTAGGACTAGCTGCAAAGGTAGGCCCGCAGGTTGTCGATATCTTATCCCAAGCTATCGAACGAATGTGCGAAGGACAATTCAGGGAATTAGATATTCCTAGAATTAAGGCTTTGGACGATAAATATATCGATATCGCCCGTAGTAAATCAGCTGCACTTATATCAGCAGCTTGTAAAATCGGCGGCATTATCCGTGACTTTTCGGGTTCTGATACTGCTGCTTTGGGTAGGTTTGGCGAGAACTTTGGCATCGCCTTCCAGATAATCGATGATGTGATTGACGATGACTTTAGACCGAATGACATCAAAGCTGCATTAGATGCCGCTAAGAAATATGTCCAGTTGGCTGAAATGAATCTGGCCGGAACCTCAACTAAAGTAAATACTGTCGGTCTTGCAGACTTCATAAGCCAGTATTCTAATTACTCGCTCTCTCTTAAAAAGCCCTGAAACTGCTATAGTAATAGTCAAGCATGAGCACAAAGAAAAAGATTGCGGCTTCTTCGGTTATAGCTGTCGCTATTTTAGTACTAGCTATTAATTTCCTGCGTACCAAAACTATTGCGGTTTTTGAGCCTCATGGATCGATTGGCAGCCAGGAAAAAGACTTGATTATCACAGCTTCACTTCTTGCCCTTGTCGTAATCATACCGGTTTATGTTATGTTGATCGGTTTTGCTTGGCGTTATCGTGACGGTAACAAAAAATCACACTACGACCCAGATTTTTCCAGCAGCCGGCTGCTTGAAGGCATCTGGTGGGGCATACCTCTGGTATTAATAACTGTTCTGGCAGTGATAACTTGGCGCAGCTCACACAATTTAGACCCTTTCAAGCCATTAAACTCCAAGGTACCGGCTATTAATATCCAAGTCGTATCTATGCAGTGGAAATGGCTGTTCATTTATCCCAAAGAAGGAATTGCCTCAGTTAATTTCGTTGAACTCCCAGTTAATACACCGGTCAGGTTTGACATTACCTCTGATGCTCCCATGAATTCTTTTTGGATTCCTCAATTGGGTGGACAGATGTATGCCATGACTGGCATGTCATCCCAGCTTAACCTTGAAGCCAATCATACCGGCAGTTATCGGGGTGTTTCAGCTAATATTAGCGGTGAGGGATTTTCTGGCATGCATTTTACTGCCAAAGCCTCTACCGAACAGGGATATCTGGTATGGGTAAATCAACTGAAAAATAGTTTAAATAAACTGGACATCAGCTCATACCAGAAACTGGCTTCGCCGAGCCAGAACCATCCAGTGGCCTACTACGCGCTTTCAGATAAAAACCTCTACGAAGCAATAATAAACAAATACGAGAAGCCGCCATACTTTGCGCCGGCAGGGGAGCTGTAGTGAGCCTTTTGGGTAACCTTAATTTAGATTCAGTCCAGCACGGCTGGGTTATCGCGGGCGGCCAGGCCTCGATGGTTTTTGGAGCCTTAGCAGTGATTGGCCTTCTGACTTACAAGAAACGCTGGGGCTGGCTGTGGAAGGAATGGTTAACCAGTACAGATCCTAAGAAGATCGGTGTTATGTATATAGTTTTTGCGCTTTTAATGCTGCTGCGCGGCGCGGTAGATGCTGGAATGATGCGGGCCCAACAGGCAGTATCAGTAGGGGGGAACCACGGCTTTTTATCACCTGACCACTACCAGCAGGTTTTTACCGCGCACGGGACTATCATGATCTTCTTCGTGGCAATGGGCCTGATGTTCGGTTTGATAAATTTGGTGGTGCCGATGCAGATCGGGTCGCGCGATGTTGCTTTTCCATTCCTTAACGCCACCAGTTTCTGGCTTTATGCCATGGGTGGAATGCTAATAAACCTCTCTCTTTTAGTTGGCGGTTTCGCTGCGACTGGTTGGTTGGCTTATCCTCCGCTGTCTGAAACAGCCTTTAGTCCCGGGCCGGGAGTTGACTACTGGATATGGGGCCTGCAAATCGCTGGGATCGGCAGTTTATTGTCAGGCATAAATTTCTTAGTCACGATCTTAAAAATGCGTACGCCAGGTATGAATTTAATGAAGATGCCGATGTTTTGCTGGAGCGTCCTTGGGACACTGGTGCTGATAATCTTTGCTTTCCCGATTCTGACCGCCACTCTGACTATGCTGGCCCTAGATAGGTCACTCGGGATGCACTTTTTTACAAGTTTAAACGGGGGTAACCCGATGATGTATGTCAACCTCATATGGGCTTGGGGGCACCCAGAAGTTTATATTCTGATATTGCCGGCATTCGGAGTATTTTCAGAGATAGTACCGACTTTTTCGCGCAAGCCTTTATTTGGATATAAATCTATGGTCTTGGCTATTTGGGCGATAGTTTTCCTTTCATTTGTGGTCTGGCTGCACCATTTCTTCACTATGGGGGCAGGGGCCAACGTAAACGCGTTCTTTGGCATAATGACTATGGCGATTGCCGTTCCGACGGGGGTAAAGATATTCAATTGGCTTTTCACTATGTTCAGGGGTCAAGTACGTTTCACTACTCCTATGCTCTGGTTCTTGGGATTCGTAGCAACGTTTACTGTCGGTGGAGTTGCTGGAGTGATTATGGCAATTCCGCCAGCTGACTTTCAGCTGCACAACAGTCTGTTTCTGGTAGCCCATTTCCACACCATGATTATTGGCGGAGTGGTTTTTGGGTATTTCGCCGGGCTTACTTATTGGTTCCCGAAATTTTTTGGCTTTAAATTAAATGAGCGACTGGGTCGCTATGCCTTCTATTGCTGGCTCAGCGGTTTCCTGCTGGCCTTCATACCGCTTTATATCTTGGGTTTAATGGGAGCCACCCGTCGGCTAGACCATTATGATGCTTCTTTGGGGTGGCAGCAGCTTTTCATTGTAGCGGCAATCGGGGTAGTACTCATCGGCGTGGGGATAGCTTTCCAGATACTGCAACTGATAGTCAGTATCCGCCAAAGAGCCACAAATCTGGATACTACGGGCGACCCTTGGGGTGGACGCACCCTGGAGTGGTCTACTACATCACCACCGCCTTCTTATAACTACGCGATTATCCCCAAAGTAGAAACAATAGATGCTTACTGGCACTTTAAGCAGACTAAGCTCCACGTGGAGCAGCCGAAATACTCAGCTTTTAAAATGCCGAGGAACACACCTGTGCCATTGCTGATAGGGCTCATGGCTTTCACTTTCGGTTTTGCGCTAATTTGGCATATCTACTGGCTGGCTATAGCTGGCTTGTTGGGAATAATTGTCAGTTTAGCGATCCGGGCCAGTGCAGAAGATAATGAATATTCTCTAAGTCCAGCCAAAATCCGAGAACTAGAGACAAACTTAGCGGGTAATAAAGTATGAACCAAGCCGCCACTGAACGACAAGCAGAAGAAAAGACCATATTCGGTTTTTGGGTCTATCTTATGACCGACTGTGTGCTGTTTGCCAGTTTATTTGCTGCCTTCGCTGTACTGCGCAATAACACCTATGGTGGCCCCGCAGGCAGTAGCTTGTTCAGCCTACCTTTCGTCCTAGCTGAAACATTGTTACTACTTACTAGCAGCTTTACCTGCGGATTGGCCATATTGTCAGCTCAGCGAGGTAAGAAAACAGCTGTTTTAGCCTTATTTTCAATAACATTCCTACTCGGTTTGGCCTTTTTAGGACTGGAGCTGCGTGAATTCAGCCATTTGTATAACGAAGGTAACAGCTGGCGTCGCAGCGGCTTTCTTTCAGCCTTCTTCACGCTAGTTGGCACTCATGGTACACATATAACTTTCGGGCTTCTGTGGATGGGTATCATGTTGTATAAGGTTCAGAAATTTGGCTTAACAAACCTGAACCTTAAACGGCTAACAATGCTAAGCCTGTTCTGGCACTTCTTAGACATAGTCTGGATATTTATTTTTTCAATCGTTTATCTATTCGGGGCTATCCAATGAAAGAGATTAAAATTAAGTATACAGTTTTCACCTATATTACTGGGTTTGGCTTATCTTTAGTGCTGACATTGTTAGCCTACCTCTTGGTCCAAAAACATATTCATAGCCATCACCTTAATCCTTCAGATACTTTTATGCTGGTGGCAGTTTCGGTGCTAGCCGTCACACAACTTTTGGTCCAGCTAGTATTCTTTTTACACCTTGATAACGAGAAACGGCCGTGGTGGAACAGTATAGCTTTATTATTCGCGGTGATGGTAGTGGTAATCATAGTCTTTGGCTCTTTATGGATAATGCAGAACCTGAGTTATCATCACGGGCCGGTTGACATAACCCATGATGGGCACCACCTAGGTTCGCCGCAGCAGACCAATCAGTACATTATCCATGATGAAGGTATACAGCCATAGACAGGTTAAATAATTACTACCGGCTTACCAAGCCCGGTATCATTTACGGCAATCTCATGTATGCGGCGGCCGGATTTCTTTTGGCGGCAAAAGGCGATGTTTATTTTTGGCTGCTGGCAGAAACTCTAGCTGGTATATCACTGGTAATCGCTTCGGCTTGTGTCTATAACAATTACCTAGACCGGGGTATCGATGCTAGGATGCTTCGCACCAAAAAACGGGCATTGGTTTCTGGTAGGATAAGTAACTTGAGTGCCTTGGCTTATGCGTCGGTATTGGGTATTTTAGGGTTTTATATACTGGCGCTGTTTACCAACTGGCTGGTATTTATAGCCGGTGCTATGGCTTTTATTCTTTACTTGTTTATATATGGCTATGTGAAAAGACGCTCTAAGTACGGGACTCTGGTCGGCACGATCCCCGGGGCGATGCCGCCGGTTGCAGGATATCTGGCTGTGACTAATCAGGTCGATGCCGCGGCTGGGATACTTTTTTTAATTTTAGTTTTTTGGCAAATTCCACATTTTTATTCCATATCGATGTATAGATTTAAGGACTATAAGAATGCGGAGGTTCCGGTACTGTCAGTTAAGAGTGGTCTGCCGGCGGCAAAACGGCAAACAATGATTTATATACTGGCCTTCATCCTTGCTGCCTGCGGGCTGAGCGTTTTTGGATATACAGGATACATATACTTAACAGCCGCTCTGCTGCTTGGTTTTTTTTGGTTATTCAAGGGTCTGGAAAAGCAGGATGCTAAAAACTACGAACTTTGGGGTAAGAAGATGTTCTTGACATCGCTGATTATCTCTTTAGGAATAAGCCTGTCGATCGCTTTTGGTTCTTTACTACCATAAGCTTTATACTTAATAGTGATGGTACTATTTATTCACCTCTGTGCGGCTTTAGCCAGCTTGGGCTGGGCTACTTATTCTTATATAACTCCCTCTGCTACTAAGCTCAAAACAGCCTATGGTTTGGTGGGACTAACTCTGGGGTCAGGGACTTACCTTGTAGTGAGTACTCATTCAAAAATATTGTCGGCTTGTTTGAGCGGGCTGCTGTATTTAGCCGTAACTTTTGGGTTTCTTACAGCTGCCCAAAAAAAATTAAATAATTAGGCTTCGATTATGACTTCTTGAGAATGGTTGTAAAAAGAGCTACTATATAAACATAAGTAATTAAAGGAAAATAAAATGGCAGTTAAAAAATATGTAGCCGACTCAAGCATGTACGCTTGGGCACTCCTTCGTATAGCTTTGGGCTATGTGTTCTTATGGGCTTTTTTAGATAAATTATTCGGCCTAGGTTTTGCTACGTGCAAAGATAAGCTAAGCGGAGCAGTTAATTTAGGGTGCAACCAATCCTGGATACATGGTGGTTCTCCAACAACTGGCTTCCTTGGTCATGCCACAACCGGTCCTCTGGCTAATTTCTACAATAATTTGGCAGGTCAAGCATGGGTGGATTGGCTATTCATGCTAGGTTTATTGGTTATCGGAGTTGGTCTGCTCCTTGGAATTTGGGTTCGTACAGCAGCCTTTGCTGGAATCGTGCTGTTTATTCTTATGTGGAGTGCGCTGCTTTGGCCAGTCAATACTCCCGGCATCGATGAACATATCATCTACGCCTTAGCCCTGTTTGGAATCGCTCTTGTCGACGAACATCAGGTATGGGGGTTACGCAAATGGTGGTTGAAAACTTCCGTAGCTAAGTCAGTACCGTTCCTTAGATAGGAATATTTCTTAAAAGTTTTCACGGATATGGGACATTGAGAAGTCCCAATCAGCATCGGTTTTTTTGTGTGGGTTGAAGATATTCTGGGGGTCAAAGATCTTTTTAGTTTGTTTGAACAAGTCGACTACCTGCGGGCCATACATCTGGGTCAGCCAAGGTCCGCGGATCATTCCATCGTTATGCTCGCCAGAGAGTGACCCTCCGTAACTTAATACCAAGTTGTTAACTTCCTTCATCGCAGGCAATAGCTTGGCCCTTTCAGCTGGTTCTTCAATATTCATCAATGGAATGACATGAAAGTTACCATCCCCCATGTGTCCTTGGACAGTCGAGAAAAGTCGATATTTTTTAATTATCAGTCGAAGTTTTGGCAAAAACTCTGTAAGGTGCTCGGGGTTAACAACTAGGTCGTCAATAAAGGGTGCGGTGTGTTTATCTTTGACTTTCTTCCTAAGTAAGTTGAATGCGTTGCGTCTCAGCGTCCAGAATTTTTCACTCTTTCCTTCGGTCGCGTCTTCTTCAAAGCCATTAATCTCATAGCGGGCTCTTTTCTCCTTAAGGTCTCTGTGAAGGGTTTTAATCTGTTGTCGCACCTCGTCTTCGGTGTCACCATTAAATTCAATCATCAATACCATCTTAGGAATACCCTTCAGAAGCTGCAGACCATCAGGCGCCAGACTAAGAAGTAAATGAATAAATTTAGCCGGGCCCAGCATCTTCAAAAAATAGGGCATCAGTTTTAGCGATAGTAAAAGTGTGGCTCCATCAAAACATTCAAAAGTGGCCGGTTTATATTCCAGTACCTTGGGTATCAGCTCACCAAGATCATCGAGGTCTTTTAGAAATAGAATTAATAAGCCGGAGTGTAGTGGTTTACGGACTAACCTGAAGTGGATGTCATTAACCAGGCCTAGGGTACCCTGAGAACCGACAAACAGTTTGGTTAGATCGAAAATTCCAGCATCCCTATCCCATACATCCCATAGGTTGTATCCAGTCGAATTTTTGCTGACCTTTGGTTTGGCTTTCTTAATTTGAGCGTAGTGGTTATCGAGCAAATCGAACAATTTTCTGTAAATATCACCCTCAAAGCCTTTTTTAGATTTTTTAGCTTCCAGCTCGACTGCATTAAGCGGCTTTAACACGTAGCTGTTTCCGTCGCTAAGAACAACATCAAGCTGAGTTACATAGTCTTCGGTTTTGCCATACTGCAGAGATTTTTCCCCTCCAGAATTATTGGCAACCATGCCGCCGACTGTACAAAGCTCTCGGCTGGCCGGATATGATGGCATCAGAGCGGTGTGAGTCAGGGTCTCTTTTTCAAAATCACGGTAAAAGACCCCAGGCTGAACCTGGGCAGTTTTATCTGATACGACCTCTATTTTTGTAAAGTATTTATTAAAATCAATAACTACAGATTCGCCAATGGAGCCGCCGGACATGCAGGTCCCGCCACTCCTGGCCGTCAGCGAAAGACCAGGTATCTCACCCCGACATTCGTTAGCCGCCTGGACTAGCCTTTCCAGATCAGCGATATTTTTGGGTGCTACGACAACTTGGGGCACCAGTTCAAAGAGTGAAGCGTCATGGCTATAAAGCTGGCGGGTTGCTTCAGAGTTATCGATATCACCTTCGAATTTTTTTTGTTTTAAGCTTCTATAAAAAGCGTCCATTACCCTTAAGCTTACGTGAGTAAAAAAGCACACGCAAGTAAGAACAGCTGTTTTAGTCTGCGTTTGGCGATTTAGCTGAGAGCTTCTCCAGCTTGTACTGTGTGGCCAGTTCGGCAGCCATGCGGGTAAGTTCCGGGTCTTCATCCTTATTGACGAATTTCATCGCGGAAGCAATCCGTGGGTGAACTTTAGCCAGCTGCTGATGCATCTGAGTGACGATTTTTCGGTATCCTGGGTGGCCTTGCGGGGAAGAACGCAGTTCAATGAAATGAAACGCCGCCCGAGCGTTAAGCATGAACCTGTAGCGCATCCGGTGCCCGAAAAGAGTGGCGTACTGGGCTTCTTCATCAAAACCAGCTTCAATAAGCTCTTTTACCAACTGCTCGGAGAGCTTAAAACATTTCATAAAGTCGTCTTGCAGCCCGGCTTCCTTTACTAAGTTGGGGATATCGTAACCGTAATCCGTATTCAGCTGTTGCCACTCAAGAGCATCTATAACTCGGTGACGTTGTAGGTCCCTGAAGACTCCATAATCAGATACTACCTCCCACATATAGTGCGGTATTTCAAGGGCTCTGCCCGGCTTGTGCCGGCGGTTCAGTCTTGTACCCATATAGTCACTGAGGACTTTGGCCTTCTGATCTTCAGTCATTTCGGATATCTTATTTTGAAGTTCAGAGGTGCTCAGTTTGCTGTCGGCGAAGAGCAGGTGCGGCACCACTTCTAGTTCACTCTTAGGCCAAAAATCCAATAAGTTTACTACATCTTTTTTAATCGGTGCATCCTTAGAGGCCAGGCCATCGGCAGATTTTTTGACTTTGCTGCGTTTAGCAGCCAAGAATGCTGTCATTGCTCCACCGCGGTCGGCTTTATCAGCCCGTTCAAAAAATGCCGGCATAACCTTCCGAGCTTCTTCAAGCATTTTCTGGCCGACAATCCGAGCTTCCATCAAGTCTTCTGATAATAAGTGCATTATGAGGCTCTCAGCCGCTTGTGCTGATGCGAATATTCCGACTGTAGCTTTGGTGGATACCGGCAAAACCGACCTGATAGCATCACAAGCCTGGGCCTTGGTAGCTCCACGCCAAGCAATCCTCTCTCTTTTTTCTTCAGGCTCAGGATTTGTTTTCCTTACATGGTCGGTAAGTTTTCGGACCAGGCTGGAATATATATCAAAAATCTGGTCATTTATTTTTACATACTGCTTGGATATCTTGGGACTAAAGTTTTGTGGCACATAGTATCTATATTTGCCATTAGAATCTTTTTCATCAAAGTATATATAACGGGTAGATTGTTCCAGATATGAACCGAAACGTCCCCATTCCAGCTTTTTAGTTAACAGATTAGATGCATCCTCTACAACCATGTGCAGCCCGACCAGTTGCTGTACAGAGTCATCCCCGTAAGCTGTGACAACCCGGTGAATCAGCCCGCTGGCATCTTTTTCGCCGGCCATAGCAAATTCATCAAGATAAGTCTCCCTTAGGTCACTCCCCCTTCTGGATAGCCTGGCCATGGCTGCCGCTGTCATAAGCGGCGAAGCCTTAGCCCGGAAGGCATATACCGGTCCAGCGGAGTCGGTGACTATACTATCTAAGAGAATCCGGCCGGCTGCAGTAATTTGAAATTTATCTCCGACCGTCTTTAAGTAAGGGTTATTTTCATTTTTCACAGCCCGTTTGTCTCCTTGCTAACTAATAATACTTAGTAGCAATTGAATTCCCAAGGGTTAAAATAACAGCAATGGTAATATCCTTAATTGTGGCTGTAACTGAGAACGGAGTCATCGGAAACGCTGGCAACGTGCCGTGGCGATTGCCCGCAGAATTAGATTATTTCCGTAAGATAACCATTGGTCATGCCATTATTATGGGACGAAAGACTTATGAATCTATTAGCCGCAGTTTGCCCGGGAGATTGAATATCGTTCTGACCCGCAAAAAGAATTATCGACTAAGTGGTGGAGTGGTGGTCCACTCTCTCGAGCAAGCTTTAGCCCTTCCATCACTGCAAGATGAAACTGAGGTATTTATAATTGGTGGCCAGGAAATTTTCGAAAGGACGATGCCGCTTGCGCAAAAACTTTATCTGACTACCGTCCACACCAATTTACCCGGAGATAGGTTTTTTGTTTATGATCCTAGAGAGTGGGAACTAGTTCACTCCCATGATCATCCAAGAGACAAAGAAAACCAATATAAATTCACTGTTCAAGAATTCACCCGCAAATAGTCACTAATTGGCCGTTTTGATACAATAATGCTCATGAGTAATTTGTTGTCCAGTTCTCTTATACGCTCCTGGATAATGGTTGTCGGTGTCGCCACATTGGTCTTGGGAGCAGCTTATGCTATGGTTCAGCAATCGACCCGTCTTAGCGCCGATGATTTACCCCTCACCACAGCCCAGGTCGCTAAACAGGAATTACAAAACGGCTCGGATCCGAAGGATGTCGTGCCTACCCTAAAGACAAACTTGCGTTATGATGCTTCAGTTTTTATGGTAATTACCGACAGTTCTCAGCATGTTCTTGCTAGCTCGGCAACATTGGACGGGCAAACACCTTTGCCCCCACAAGGTGTTTTTAACTTTACAAACGTGCACGGGACAGATCACTTCACCTGGGCACCCTCAAAAGGTGTCCGCGCCGCCACCAGAGTCACTAAATACACTAACGGTACTGACGAAGGTTATATCGTTACCGGGCAGTCACTAAAGCCCTACGAAGACCGGATCTCTACGTATACATGGATAACTTTAGCAGCCTGGCTGGCAGTTTTAGCCTGGACCTATCTTTTGATTCTCTTACCGCACACAGCAAGACGTAAATAGCGTAGTCGATAAATCTTACAGGGCTCTTAACGTGAGATAATTATGTTGTGCAGAGTAGACAATTTAATGAGGTGTTTGAAAGCCTAAATAGGCAGCAACGGGAGGCGGTCGAGACAATCGACGGGCCGGTCCTGGTGGTTGCTGGACCTGGTACTGGTAAAACCCAGCTCATCGGTGCTCGGGTCGGTTATATTCTGCAACAGACCGATACACCAGCCGACGCTATCTTACTGTTAACTTTTACTGAGAGCGGAGTGCAAGCAATGCGAGAGCGGCTTAACCGCCTGGCAGGCCGCGCGGCCTATGATATCCAGATCAGTACTTATCATGCCTTTGGCGGTGAGATTTTCAGGCGATATCCAGAATATTTTGAAGGAGTCCAGTTAAACCTGATCGAAGAGTTACGCGCAGACAGCTTACTGCGGGAAATAATTGCCAAGCTGCCTTATAGCAGCCCCTTAAAGTTTGCCGACAATTATATAAATGATCTTAAAAGTTTTATAAGTGAATCCAAAAGAGCTTTGCTCAGTCCAGATGATATTGAAACAATCGCCCTTAACAACCTGGGCTTTATCGAGCGGGCTAATAAGGCCTGGCGTCCAGCTCTACTTAATCTAGCAATGGTTAGTAAAAAAAGTGTGCCTATCTTTGAGCAGCTTCTTAGTGGATTAGGTGTTTATGGCGGCCAAAAATTACCCAGGGACGTGCTGCCGCTGGCCCGCTATGCCCAAGGCGAGCTGGAATCCGCACTGGATTATTTTCACCAGAGTGGCAAGACCGGACAACTCACGGAGTGGAAAAAGCATTGGCTGGCTAAGAATGAAGCTGGTGAGCATATAGTCGATGGAAGGACCCTCAATGAAAGGTTATTGGCATCGGCAGGACTTTATCGCAGGTACCAACAGATCCTCTCGGCTCAGCACTTATATGATTACGACGATATGATTTTACGGGCTATTGATGCATTGCAGCACAATAAGGAGCTTAAATACGGTTTGGCCGAGCGCTACAACTACATAATGCTGGATGAATTCCAGGACACTAACCCGGCCCAGTTCCGGCTGGTTGAGTTGTTGACCGACCACCGGGTGCATGAGGGCCGGCCTAATGTTTTGGCCGTAGGCGATGACGATCAGGCGATTTATGCTTTTCAAGGTGCCGAACACGCCAACATGGCCCTATTCGCTAAGACTTACCGGGATGTCAAGGTTATTAGTCTAGACGAAAACTATCGCTCTCAGCCAGAAGTTATCGAAACTTCCGCCAATATAGCCTCCCAAATCCAAACCCGGCTGCACCAAGAAGTATTAGGAGTTAAGAAACAGCTTATTGCGGCTAATAAAGATCTTCCCGAGCCGCCAACAATTGAGGTTAGGGAGTTTATAAGCGACACCGCCCAGCACGACTGGTTGGCCAGCGAAATAGCCAAGCTAGTTAAAAGCGGCCTGTCTCCAAGCCGGATAGCAGTCTTGGCACCAAAGCACCGCTACCTAGAGCCGCTTCTGCCTTATTTAGCTGATAGACAATTAAAGGTTTTTTATGAGCGACGCGAAAATGTCCTAGATGAGCCGCTCATCCACCAGCTGGAGCAGATGAGCCGTTTGGTGTTGGCGTTAGCCGATGCCGACGAGTCCCTGGCCAATTCTTTGTGGGTAGAGGTCTTAAGTTACGAGTTCTGGGACATTCCCACGGAGCGCATATGGCAGATCAACTGGCAATCGCGAGAGTCTCACCAGCCGCTCACCGCTATTTTACTCAATGATGAGAACCTGCAGTCTATCGCTAGCTTTTTTCTACGTCTGGCCTCACTTTTGCCACTCACAACGCTTGAGCAACAGCTAGATATCTTAATGGGTTTAACCCAGCCTAGCGAAGACCTAAAGTTGCCTTCTGTAAGTCCGATATACGAATACTATTTTTCTAAGCAAAGATCAGAGGAATCGGCGCAAAGCTTTGTTAAATTAATCAGCGATTTGAATGTCTTGCGCAGCCGGTTGCGAGAATGGCTCGTAAATCACCGGCGGCCGGCCGGCCTTCGGGAATTCATTGAATTTACAGACGGCTACCGCGCCGCTGGAATTAATATCTTAAATACCAGTCCATATCACGAAACCCACGAAGCCATAAACCTACTGACCGCCTATGGCGCCAAGGGCAGAGAATTCCAAGCCGTATTCATAGTCGCCGGCTTAGATGAAGTGTGGGGAAGCAGTAGCCGTAACCAAGGTCATCGTATAGGTTTGCCGGCCAATCTAAGCTATATCCGCTACCAAGGTGCTAGTGAAGACGAACGGCTTCGGCTTTTATATGTGGCTGTTACCCGAGCCATGACTAGGCTCTATATCAGCAGCTATAAACAAGACCTGGCCGGGAAAAACTATACACGGCTGAAATATTTGAATATTGATGAGACAGAAAATGGAATTCTGAATTCGGCTATAGCTCCGAGTTCATTCAGTAAGATTATAAGCGACGAGTCGGAAGTCCTAAGCTTATCTGCGGCTCGAAACTACTGGGCAGATCGTCATCTACCGCCGCTCGACACAGAGCTGAAAGACGTATTGGCCCCCAGACTGCAGCGTTATCAGTTGAGCGCAACGGATCTCGGAAAATTTATAGATATCATATCTTACGGCCCAGACGCCTTTTTTATGGAGTCTCTGCTTCAATTTCCAAAAGCCCCGGTTATAACTGACGCTTTCGGGACAGCTGTCCATAACAGCCTGCGTTTCGCCGGAAATATATTTATTACGGAGGGCCAGCTACCTTCGATAAGACAACTCTCAGATATATTTAATACTCAGCTGAACCGGGTTGAGCTGCCTTTAGATACACAAAATAATCTTCAGGAGCGGGGGAAGGCTGCTTTAAAAGCCTGGTTGGCGCAGCGGGGTAGTAATCTAGCTAAAACCGACAGATTTGAATTTGATTTTCGCAATGAGGGCTCGGCCATCGGAGATGTACGATTAAGCGGTAAGGTTGACCGGTTGGTAGTCGATGAAAAACGCCGCAAAATAACAGTTGTCGATTATAAAACAGGTAAACCATATGCGAAATGGCAGGCAAGTATTCCTAAGCTACACAAAATTAAGCTTCAGATATATTTTTACAAGTTCTTGGTTGAGAGTTCAGCCCGTTTTCGGGGATATGAGGTGGAAAAGGGAATAGTAGAATTTGTAGAGCCGGATGAAAGTGGACGCATTAACCAACTAGTCCTGGATTATGAGAAAGAAGAATTAAAACGCATCGCCGCTTTGGCAAATGCAGTCTGGCAGATGACCAAGAATCTAGAGTTTCCTAACGTCTCAGGCTATCAGCCAAACCTGGCCGGGATAAGAGAGTTCGAGGCGGATCTTATAAAGCAAAACGCCCGGGGTTAACCAGGCGTTTTTATCCGACTAATGCTGCTAACTAGCGGCGTCGGCGTGTCGTAGTCCGCTTAGTAGTCGTTTTTTTCGTAACAGTCCGAGTTGCTGCAGCCGCGGCTACTAACGGTGTCTCGAAGAAGTAAGTGTAGAGATTCACACCAATCAGCCCCCCAACCAGAGGACCAAGCACATATACACCACTCCCGGCACGGGCGCCCAAAGCGATTGCTGGGTTAACATAGCCAGCCGATGCTGTCGCGGCAATCAGGATGGCGGCAAAATATGCAGCGCCGATTGCTACGGCCGAGTTTAAGACCATGGCTCCCTTGTTAAGGGCAGCGGTGAAGGCAAGCGCCAGTACAGCGGTTCCCACAAGTTCAGCCACAAATATTGGCGTACTGAACGGTACATTTTTGGCGGCCATTGTGTGGTTTGTAAGATACTGGAAAAGCTGCCAGGCGGCTACTGCACCCAATAGCTGGGCGGCGATATAAGATATTCCGCGTAGAGTACCGATTCGGCGGGCGGTCCACATCCCGAATGTTATGGCCGGGTTAGCATGGGCGCCAGACACCATGTTGAATATCAAATAAACAGCAGCTGCAGTTACTGCCAAACTAGTTGCTATGAAGTACGATACGGCCGTTGTCTGACCCAGAATTAGAGCCACCATTACTAATATTCCTGTAGCAAAAAACTCAGCGAGCACCGGTGCCAGCACGGCGCGGTTAACTCTAAACATTTAATCCTCCCCGATTTATTTATCTAAACCAACTATAAGTTCAAACCACCCAAAAGACAAGACTTTGACCTCTGCTATACTGTAATAAAGGAGTGGAAATGAGCAATTCAGCTGTTAAGGTTACTGTTTATGGCGCCGAGTGGTGCCCGCCTTGCCATACCGCAAAAGCTTATCTTAAGAGCCGTAATATTGCCTACGAATACATAAACGTGGATGAACAGCCCGAAAAAGGCCGTGAAATCGCCATGAAAACCGGTTGGACAGCCATTCCGATTATCGTGATAGGCGAAGAACATATCCTGGGGTTTGAAAGGCAAAAATTAGATATGGCCTTGCAGGCCAACAAGTTAATCTGATGGCATTTGAAGACTATAAAACTAAAGAAGCCGTGGTCTTGGTCTATACCGGTGAAGGCAAGGGTAAGACCAGTGCCAGTGTCGGTCTTTTAGCCCGCGCGCTGGGAAACGGCTGGAAAGCGGCTTATATCCAGTTCATAAAGCACTGGAACGTCGGCGAACATGATTTCATCCAAAAGATTGAACCGGTTTTCGGAGACAAATTGTTATTTTATAAAGGCGGCAAGGGTTTTTATGATGCCGGGGATCTAAGCGCTAAAGATGTTTCGGAAGATGAACATAAAAAGGCCGCCCGCGAAACTTACGACATTGCGTTAAAAGCAGCCCAAAGCGGTGATTATGACATCGTGATCTGTGACGAAATCAATAATGCCGCACACCATGGGCTTATAAAAAAGTCTGATTTAAAAAAATTAATTGAAACGAAAGCTAAAAAAACTAGTCTGTGCCTGACCGGCAGGGATTTTCCCGAAGAACTACTGCCTTTGGTAGATATCGCTACCAACATGACTAAAATCCGCCATCACTTCGACGACAAATACCTTGCTAATAAAGGCATCGATTTCTAGACTGTTTGCCGATGAGGTATCCGCGTAAGCATATTTTAAAACTGTTGTTCTCAGTAATTTTTATATTGATAATAGCTCTTAGTCATTCGAACTGGTTTGACAAAGGCATTGAAAAAGCCCAGCTGAGCCAGCCAGGGACATACAGCATTAGCCACTTTGTAGATGGTGATACGATTGCGGTGAATATGAATGGCAGCGTAGAGACTATCCGCATGATTGGAGTGGATACTCCAGAGACCCACCGGCCGAATACTCCGGTCCAGTGTTACGGGCCCCAGGCGGCCGATTTCACTAAAAACTTGATCGGCACTAACAGTGTCCGCTTGCAGGCCGACCCGTTGGATACCAACAGAGACAGATACGGCCGGCTGCTCAGATATGTGTATTTGCCCGATGGCAGGTTGGTTGAGAATGAACTTATCAGTAACGGCTATGGTTTTGCCTATACTCAGTTTCCTTTTGAAAAATCAGAAGAGTTTAAAACCGCTGAACAAACTGCTAAAGATTCACAGAGGGGCCTTTGGGGCGCCTGTCAAGTCACAGTTGAAACCGGCGGCCGCCAGCAAACCAACTCCGCCCAATGACTATTCTCTAATAATTGCTCGAATTACTTCCAGAGGTGTTTTCTTATGATTATCGGCGGGATGCCATTTTATATCGTGCAGGAGAGCGGTTAACCAGGCTACATAACCCAAAAGCGCCAAAATGAATGCCCATGTAGGCTTGTGAGTTACAAAGATGGGGATTAGGGAGATTACCGCTAAATAAAAAAGCGGGACGAAGACTATCGCATGCCATATCGCACTTGGCGAAGTAACTTGAAATTTATTTTTCTTATGTTTGATTTTGTACTCCATCCCAAACTCCAGAAATATTATTATCGCTAACCCCAGAACCAGGATGGACCAGTTCACAAGGTTGCTCACATACCATGCGTTGCTATGCTCAAACTGACGGACGACAACAATGCTAGAGGCTATCCCGATAGGAAGAAAGATATCTCCGTACATATTTGTAAGCCAGTGTGGCGATTTCTTATGAGGCGGATCCAGCCACTTTAGAATATGAAAGATTCCCCAGTCTAATAAAAGTACCGTAAAAAATACTTGCCACCAGCTCCAATAAAAGACTGGCAGGAGAGAATGAAGCTTATCTGAGGCTATCACAATCGAATAATATCAAATTCAGCTAGTTTCGGCGGGTTTGAATACCCAGAAACGGTACCATAAGTAGTCCCAAACAGTTGTGAAGCCGGCAGAGGCGAAGAAGCCGGCATACGGTGTAAGTCCATTGTAGATAAATGCCGCCACGATAGCATAGTCAAATACTAGATCGATACCATTTATTAGTATAAAGCGGAAAATTACTCTTCTGTCTTGACCCTTAAGCTTAGAGTCATAGAATGCCCAGTAGCGCTGGATGGCATAGTTGGCCGACCAACCGATGATGTCCGCCAAGCCCTTAGCCACCCACCAGGGCCAGTGGAGCACTTCAAAACAGAGAGCAAAGATGGCCATTCCTCCCCAAAAATAAACCCCACCGCCGACCATATACTCCAGAAACTGGATAATCAGCTTATGATGGTGCCGGCCGGTTTTGGCCTGTTTAATCTTGGTTGCGCTTTTGGTGTTTGCCGAATTCATAGTTAATAGGTTGCTTTTCGAGCTTTTTATAACCGCGCAATAGTCTGTAGATTTCATTTAACGTGCCACGCCACGCCAAGCCCAATCCTTCTTCCTTGTTTCGGCGGGGGTCAACATAATAATATGTTGATTTAACAAAGCCGAAGCCGTGTTTGGCATTCCGGCTGACATATTCATAATCTTCACCAAACTTGATTTTCTCGTTGAATCCTCCTGAGGATTCAAAGACTTCTCTTTTAGTTAGGATGCAGTACCCAGAGGCTACCGGCCTTTTGGTATGGGATAACAGTCGCTGATAGTGGTAAAGAGGGGCGTAGCTCGGTCCGCTTTTAGTTGTCATTCTTGCCGTGGCTGTTCGCCACTTTTTATAAGCGGCTCCGGTTATTAATGTTTGAATAAAGTCGGAGTCGTCAATATCATCATCCGCATCTAAAAACAGCAGCCATTCACCCTTACAGTTCTTAGCACCGATATTCCGGCCGTGGGCAGGCCCCAGCGGAGGTGATTCGATGAACTTTATATCGAGCTTGTTTTTAAACGAATCAACGACTTCCTTCGTGCCGTCTTTAGATTCAGCATCAGAAACTATTACTTCGAAGTTTTTATAGCTTTGTTTTACTAGGGCATTTAACAGCCGACCGATATAGGTTGCTTCGTTGTAGGCGGGAATCACCACCGAGACTTTGGGTGGCTTTTTCATATCAAATATTATTCATTGGATTTTTGCGGGCCTGCCGGGTTAAGGGCACTAGAGGCCACACCGCGGAGTAAATCTTGTACCAGGCCCTTAGCCAGGGATGCAGGATTATGTAACCGAATGAATATACCCCTGTTGCCGAGTATATTGCCAGGCTGTGCAGGCCGTGCTTAAGATAAGTCTGGCGATACATCGAAATATACTTATAAAAGCGACGCGGTGAGTCATTGTAGCGCCGCCCTGACGCACCGGCTAGTACTTCTTTGGTGTAAAGAATCTTATTACCACTTTTATACAGATGGATAGCCAGGTCTAAATCTTCATGCATGTAGGTGTCATTACAGAGGCTCTGACTGAGCTTTCGCCAGACAGAGCGGCGGATAGCCATATTGGAACCGAACAAGAAGGGACTTTTTGGTGACCAGTTATAGACTGATGACCTCATCCAATGGTCTAAATGATAATTGGTCTCCGGCAGGGGCATATCATAGTAGTTCACCGGCCCTGTCAGTGCAGCATATGTCTTATCTTTCATGTAACTCTTAACCTGTTCGACCCAGCGCGGTGGCAAAATACTGTCGGCATCTATTCGGCCGATGATATCACTCTTGGCAGCTGCAAAACCGGTATTCTTTGCAAACAATACACCTTGCTTTGGTTCGCTCAGCAGCCTAACAAAAGGGAAATTACTAGCAACCTCCTGGCTTTTATCTGTCGAGTTATTATCTACTACGATCACCTCGTCTGGCATGACGGTCTGCTTGGCGATGGCCGAGAGGCAGACAGACAGGTGGTCTTGTTCGTTAAAGACTGGTATAACTATAGTAAGCGTTAGCGGTTTGTTTAGCATAAATATTAAAGTCACTAATAGAATACCACGCAGAAGCTGATAAAAAGGTTAAAGGTTTGAAGAAGCAAAATAACCGAAGGGACATCAAAGCTTGGGCTAATAAGCTTTGGTCATATCTGTGGCACCGCGGTTTTTGGCACCGTGCTGTGTTTATCGTAGCTAGCATTGTTATTCTTTTTACCGCTTATTCCTATGCGGTAGCCCAGTGGTATATAAATAAACACAAAAACGAGCCAATGAGCCTTGGTGCGACCTTTATACCTGAATACGCCGAGAGTTTCGGCTTAGACCCTAAAGAGACCCTGAATGCGATGTTCTCTGATTTAAACCTGAAACAAGTCAGATTGGTCAGCTACTGGAGTGATATAGAACCTACTCCAGGTAAGTATGATTTTTCAAAACTAGATTGGCAGTTTGCGTTGGCCAAGAAATACAACGCAAAGGTTTCTTTGGCGATCGGTATGCGCCAACCCCGCTGGCCGGAATGCCACGAGCCAGATTGGATTAACATTGACCCCAATAACAAACAATCTTGGCAGCCGCAGCTTTATAAATATATGGAGGCAGTCATCCAGCACTACCAGAAAAATCCGCAGCTGCAGAATTATGAGCTGGAAAATGAATTCTTTATGAAGGTCTTCGGGGAATGCAAAGACTTCGACCGCAACCGATTGATTTTTGAATATGATTTGGTGAAGAGAATGGACCCCAACCATCAGATCATAGTCAGCCGCAGTGATAACTGGGTAGGGATCCCCATTGGCAAACCGACCCCTGATCAATTCGCAATTTCTGTCTATAAGCGGGTCTGGGACGCCTCGTTTACTCACCGCTATTTTGAATATCCGCTACCGGCCAAGTTTTATGCTGCACTGGCTGGTAGCGAAGAACTAGTTTCTGGAAAAGATATGATTATCCACGAGCTGCAAGCTGAGCCCTGGACACCGAAAGGTTTGAATATTACCCAGATTTCAGTTGATGAGATGAATAAGTCCATGAACCCGCAAAGGCTAAAGGATAGGATAGCCTACGGTGAAGGTACAGGCATGCGGACCATTGACCTCTGGGGAGCCGAGTGGTGGTACTGGATGAAGGTGAAGCAGCATGAACCAGGTACTTGGAATGTCGTAAAGCAGGCCGTAGCCGAAACCCAGGCCGAAAACCAAAAACAGAAAGAAAGGTACTGTAAAAATATTCCTGCCGGCGCGCGTTTGTTAACCACAGAAACAAAAAACTACTGTAATTTATAGCGTACAATTAAGGTGTTATGGCTAAGAAAAGTCCAGGCACCGGCAAGATAACAAATCGGCGAGCCCGCTTCGATTACGAACTGGGTGAGAGTATTGTAGTTGGCTTAGAACTTACTGGCGCTGAAGTAAAATCCTTGCGGACTGGACATGGGCAGCTACGCGGCAGCCACGTAAATGAGAAGAACGGTGAACTATGGTTGCTGAATTCCCAGATTACTGGGGCCAGAGGAGTAGATATCGATGAGGCCGACCAAACCCGCAGCCGGAAGATCTTAGCCAAAAGAAAGGAAATTGACAGCCTAATCGCGGCCAGGGAGCAGGGCAAAACAATTGTGCCCTTGGAACTTTTGACCGCCGGGCGTTATATTAAGCTAAGGATTGCTGTCGGGCGCGGTAAGAAACGCTACGATAAGCGTGAGACCATCAAACGCCGCCAGCAGGAAAGGGAAGCCAGGAGGCCAATGATATGAAGATATACTCGTGGAACGTCAATGGAATAAGAGCCGTTGTTCGAAAAGGTTCGCTCCAGGAATTCATGACTAAACACCAGCCCGATATACTTTGTCTGCAAGAGACTAAGGCTAAACAAGGCCAAGCAGAAATCGAGTTTGAGGGCTACGAAGAGTATTGGAATTCTGCAGAAAAAGCTGGCTACTCCGGCACTGCCATTTTTACTAAAATAAAACCACTCAAGGTTGAAAACGGCTTTCCTGATGACTTTGTATCTAAAATCAAACTGCATGGTGATGTTTACGGTGACCCAAACAAAGAAGGCCGAGTAATTACGGCCGAATTCAGAGATTTTTTCATTGTCGGGGTCTATACCATCAATGTTAAAGATGACTTGAGTCGGCTAAAGATTAGGCAAGTCTGGGATAAGGCCTTCATTGCCTGGTGCCAGGAATTAGAAAAAAGAAAACCGGTTATTTTCTGTGGCGATCTCAATGTAGCGCATACCGAGGAAGATTTGGCGCGGCCGAAGGAAAACGTCGGTAAAAGAGGTTTTACAGATGAAGAACGGGCTGGGTTTCAGGCTCTGGTCGCCCATGGATTTATAGACACATTCAGGATGTTTAAACAGGGCAACGGTTTTTATACCTGGTGGACACACTGGGCCAATGCCAGGGAAAGGAATGTCGGCTGGCGCATAGATTACTTTTTGGCCTCAGAGAAACTTAAGAAACAGATTAAATCGGCCCAAATTCATGCCGATGTGATGGGCAGCGACCATTGCCCGATAAGTATCGAGTTGGATGTCTGAATATGATAAATGTGGCGGTTATGGAAGGCTGGGCCGGCGGACTACAGCTTTCCAAGCAGTTCAGACAGGCACTGATAACAGCCGGGTTTAATATCACTGAGCCCTGGCAGGCCGACGTGCTGATCGCCCATTCAACGGCTTGTTATGATTTGCCGATAAAATCACCGATTAACCTGTTCTTTTTAATCGATCCGCCCTACTGGCCCGGAAAGTCTATTTTTAACAGAGCGGTCGAGAAGAAGCGTATCGACAGCAAAATGACCAACCAGGCCGGCGGCTGGACAGCCGTGCTCAAAAAAACTGTTTGGGAGGGTTTATATATCTTTAAAAAACCTAAATATACACCCCTAGCGCTAAAGAACAATCCAAGTTTGGATTTTTTGGGACCGCTAAAATCAAAGCAGGTGGTGTTAGTCCGTAATAAAGATGATGCCTTTTGCAGTCCCGATATCCAGGTTGCCCTGAGCGGTTTCCCAAATGTCCGCTACGCGGTCGTGCCGGGCGGACACGATGATTACATGACTAACCCACAGCCTTATATCGACTTACTTTATAAAGCCATATAAGCAACACACCGCCGCATTACGGCGTCAGCAGCTCCAGTACTACCTCGCAGTATCTGAAATATACAGCTCAGTCCGTGCTTCGCCGCTTCCTTGTACTGCATCCAGATGTGTTGCTTAAGTTATAATCAAGACATGAAAGGACAAAGGGAGAGGCCGTTTGCGGTATTTGATATTGATGGCACTCTGATCAGGTGGCAGCTTTATCACGCTGTGGCCGATGCGTTAGTGAAGCTTGGATATGTAGAGCCTGGTTCGTATGATTCAATCAAATCGGCCCGGATGAGCTGGAAAACTAGGTTGCCGGGTATTAATTTCCGGACTTACGAACTTGAAGTGATAAGAGTCTATGAGGAAGTCTTGAACCATCTACCGGCCACTGAGCTGGATGCGGCGGTCGAAACAGTGTTCGGTGAATATAAAGACCAGGTTTACACATATACCCGCGATCTGATACAGAGACTGAAAAATGAGCATTATATCCTGCTGGCAATCTCCGGTTCGCAGATCGAGGTAGTCAAGCTGGTTGCCGCCCATTATGGTTTTGACGATTTTATCGGTACGGTGTACGAGAGAAAAGATAATAGATTTACCGGCAATAAATCGGTGCCAGCGTTTGATAAGGCCAAAGTTTTGCGAGAGTTAGTCGACAAGCACAATCTGATTTTTGATGACAGTATCGGCATAGGTGACAGCCTTAGTGATGCCGCCATGCTGGAGCTGGTGCAGCAGCCAATAGCTTTCAACCCCGATAAGAGTTTGTTCGACAGAGCTAACCAATCAGGCTGGAAAATCGTGATTGAACGGAAGAATATGATTTACGAGCTGAATCAGAAAGATGGAAAATATGAACTGGTTAAGACAGACTGAGGAGCCGCTGTTCCCAGACATTCTTTGGGGTCGTCCCGAGAATAAACGCCACGCCGGTAAATTATTGATTATCGGCGGCCATAAACAAAGTTTTAATGCTGTCTCTGCGGCCTTTTCAGCGGCCTTAAAGGCCGGTATTGGCGACGCGAGGGTGATTCTGCCTGATAAGCTCCAAAAAACAGTTTCTCAGCTATTTGCTGAAGTCGAATATGCGCCGAGTAACGAAATCGGCAGTTTTAGCCGCCAGGCGCTGGCTACATTATTAGATGCCGCATCGTGGGCCGACGGTGTATTGCTGGCTGGTGACTTTGGCCGTAACTCCGAAACATCTATCTTATTAGAAAGTTTTGTCAGTAGATACATCGGCAAACTGGCGGCTACAGGCGACTCGCTGGACTATTTCCTAAACCAGCCCAGCACGATAGCACAACGAGAAAATACTCTGGTAATTACTAGTCTTTCCCAGGCTCAAAAACTTGCCTCACCAGATTTGCTACAGCAAAAGGCCGATTTCATAAAGGTCATCGAACAGATCCAACAGTGGGTCTCCAAAACAAAGATGTGCGCAGTCACCGTTCAGTCTAACCAGATAATCGTCGCCTGCGGCCGGCAGATTTCGGCCACCGCATTCAAAACGGCTATCTCAGATGAAAATCTGGCAGCTTACTCAGCGGTCTGGTTCCTTCAGCAACCAGCTAAGCCCTTCGAAGCCGTCACGACGGCTGCTTACGAATCAGCTAAGCGTACTTGAGTTTTTTTCTAGCTGCATGCCGGCGATAACGCCGGCGCCATAAGGGCCTAACATCGAAACGGTAAATTCCGAGTGCAATTGAGAATATGACTAAAGTATCAGCGACGACTCCGGCATAGGAACCAGAAATCACGTTATATATCAGCCAAAGGCTTGGACTGACTATTACTATCAGGCGGATATGGTGTGTCTTAACCTGCCAGAATGCCAGTGTGCCAATTAACGAGCCGGCCATGGGTAAGAGACTCCTGGGTCCCTGCCAGGTAAGCAGGACAGCTACTACCATGCAGGCTGCGAAAGATAAAGGGATGAGAATGTTTCGATTCCGGCCGGCTTTATAGTAGGTATAGTTTCGGCCAGCCGTTATAAAGTTCATCGCCGAACCGGTGACAGCCCCAAGCAGGAAAAAATGCAGCGACCAGACCAGTGCCGATACAGTCTGAAGTAAAAGCATCTTATGCCGCTTATTAGACTGGAATACCAAAAAAGAAAGAACGACTCCGACAAAGCCAATCAGCTGGATAAATACATCGTACGAAAATAAATTGTTCACTTCTTAATTTTTGTTTTTTGAACCTACTCTTAAACTACAGATATGTACCACGCCCGTCAAGATTGGTGTGCCAGTGGCGAGCTGGGCGGCTTACACTAGCATCTAGTGGCGCCAGACGGAGCAACCCTTCGACGCCTTAATAAGTGCAATTTAAATTATGGGTATGCCCCTGTTATGAGTTCTTTATAACTTCTAGTTGTGGACGGAGCACCGGTGAGCATATTTCAGCTCCAATTCGCTGAACTACTCTTGCCAGCCTTTCTGAATGCCTTAGTGGAATTTCAAAACCTGGGGGCGCCCACGGACCAAGATCAAGCTCAAACTCTCCACCAGAAAGTTCGGAAAATGTAACGGATGGATGCATCGAGGGAGTAGCACTAAATCCGCGATCTATGTGGTCTGGTATATATAACAAGTCGACTGTCGATAAGCCACTCTTCGATTTCTTCACAAAAACATTTGGCAGACCTTGGTCGTAAAGAGGGTTATTGCCGTTAAATTTGATATTCGCACCCTTAACAGAAATAGTCCCGGAGCCAAAAAAGCTATCGCGCTCTTCATCAACTTCAACTCGCTCCGGATCAAAAGTCGTGGCAATCTGTGTAACCGCTTCATTGATAGTCTCTTTTTGAGCGGCTCTGGTCTTTTTTCTATCCAATACATGGGCCATGCCGAAGAAAAGACTAGGGCTTACAACCCCTTCAAGGTGTTGTTCAGCTGTTCTAGCAAACCATTTGGCCTCCTCAAGAGACCTATTAAATTGAGCCATAGTAGGTATTATAATACTTAATGTGATATTTGTCAACCATATTAGGGGTAGGGAGATTTGCTCCCTAAAGTCTGGTGGCTATATTTTATGAATACTCTGATCCAATCAGATTGATCTAATGATTTCTAAAATTGTGTTTTTATCTACAAAGCCCGCTAAACTTCTGAAAAATTTTATGTAATCACTCTTATTGGAATTGCCCAGGTAGAAGCTCCATAGAGTATTAAGATCGACTTTTCTAAGTCCGTTGATGAACCTGTCTATCTGTTCATCGTTACTGCTATAAAGTATCTTAAATATTGCTTTTGAAACGTCCCAATTATGCCCCCATTTGTCACGCCAAAGCTTATCGTGGAGTTCAAGAACTTTTTTAGAATAATCATTTTTCTTGTGAGCCTCTTCTATCGCCTCCGCCGCGAAATGGGCCGAGTAGAAAGAGGCACGTACGCCTTCACCAAAAACCGGCTGGAATTTTGTGGCAGCATCACCAATGGCCATAAAGTTATCCAGGGTCGCATTTTTAAGCCCCCCGATCACCCAGTGACGATATGGGCATAAGTGAACTTCAAATGGATTAGCGTCCTTAATCTGCGGATTGGTTAACCGAAGATCATGAAAGTATTCTTTCTGGCTTTTTTCACCTGGAATTGTATAGTTTGGATTCATTTTGCATGAACCGGTTTTAACTTCAGTGTTGCTTGTACCGAATATCCAGGAATAACCCCCTGGTGTGTACTTTGAGCCAAGGAATAAGTCTACATAAAATCCATCTTTTGACTTATCGGGTTTAGCATTCCCCATAAAATATTCAAAAGCTCCACCGACTCCTGGTTTCGTAAAGTAGTCAAGCGAATATGGGTCAGACAGAAGTGTTCGCTCGGGCATAAGGCCTAGCTTAGCCGCCAATAATGATTCAGGGCCGGTTGCATCAACTATTACATTGGCTCTTGCTTCTCCTTCGCCCTCAAAACCCGTGTATTTAACACCCGCTAACTTACCATTCTCAATTATTGCATCGGTTACAGTTGAAGCTAAGATAGTGTGAGCACCGTAATAGATAGCTTGCCTCATAAGGTACTGCTTGACTTCGCGAAAATTCAGAACTTTAGCAAACGGCTTTCCGAATTCGGCGACATAAGATTCTGTTGTTCCAAAGAGACGAAAACCGCCCATGTTTTCATAGGCTAAGGATTCTGGAATATCAAATATTTTAAACGTGTCTAGCGGTGTGCCGGCGGTTGATTTATTGGGATATCCAACTTCTATTTCACGCTCGATACAAAGTACCGATATTTTTCTCTTAGCTAATTCTTTAGTTAACATGGCGCCCGCCGGACCGGCCCCGACTACAATGACTTCGAAGTTCATGGAATTAAGCATAAGGAGTTAGTAGTAATTAAATCACACTCGGTCTATATTTAATAAATTTTAATCCCGTAAAGAACTCGTACATAATACCGCCAGCCATCCCCCATGAAAAAGCCCAGACAAGCTCTTCTATAGGGACTCCGAGAACAAGAATTCCACTAATATTGTCTAAAAACCACCACCTATGAATGGCCTCCGGATAAAAATGAAGGAAAATCAGATATCCCACAAACATGACTGCACCCACGAAAACACCGCTTATTAACGATGCGATGAGCAGGTCATGGCGTAACCAAAGAGCAAATAGTGCGAAGGATATGAAGATTAAGATTGATGCATATATTGAATTCATGTTAAAAACAAAAACTAAAGAGTTCAAGAGTACAAACATCGCTGCAAAGATGGGAAGAATAAAATGTGACCACCTATGTTTTCTGTCGCGATTTTTGGAGAATGCCTTTCTAAAAACGACTTCATATATTGAGCAGGCTATTCCTCCAATCAGAAACCCATACAGGAAATCTTCTATACCTATCCGCGAACCAAAGATATTCTGTGGCTGCCAGTAGTCTCTGGTATAAAGCAATTCCGATAACGGCCCTCCAATTCCCACTAAAAGGCTGGCTTTTAGAATTGCATGGCGTAAATCAGGACGTGCACGAAAAAGAATTAACCATATCGGGAATAGAATAAACAAACTTCCGAGTAGGTATGCATATCTATATGAAAACATTTTTGTTTTTTAAACCTACTATTAAATTACAGATGTATGACACCCCTGTCAAGAACCGTTTTATGCGGAGTTTGCACAAAATGGAAGAGCAAGAACAATGCTAGGACAAACTAAAAACGCGCCACTTAATTGCGCGTTTTTCTAGTTTGGCTGTAATTAGTTCTTGCGTGGTGGGCGGGGAGGGACTTGAACCCTCATGACATTGCTGCCACTGGATTTTGAGTCCAGCGCGTCTACCAATTCCGCCACCCGCCCTTGTAAAAACAGATTAGTACCGGTGTATATTGTACAATAAAGGTAAGAAATAATTAACTTATGGCCAATGAAGATAACAATAAATCCGATCAGTTTAACGCGTCACTGCATCTGCCTGATGATTCCGCGCAGCCTGTGCACGATGACACTAACCACGCAGCCGATCTAATCCGTAAAAAGGTCCAGTCTGCCTACACTGATGAGCCAGATGTTGAGGATGAAGCCCAGGAAGTTAAAAGCATGGGCTCAACACAGCGTTCTAAGCACCAGCAGTTTATATACGAGCTGACTAATTCCGGACGGCCGCTGCATGAGATTAATACAGCCTGGCATGAATACTATGCCGGCTTAACAGATTCAGAAAAACACCTCGTTTGGCAGGAATTTTACACCAGCCATGCCCAGTCAGCCCACCACCCGGCCATCACCCATAGCGAATCTGACGTCCAGCCAGCCGCTCCATTTCATAAAAAAACTAGACATAAGGTGGTTGAGCGGACCATCAAACAGGTCAAGCCAAAGCTGATTGAAAAAGCGCCAAGACAAACCAGGCCCCACCACAAGAAAAAAGCTAATCCTTTACACTCACTCTTATTCGGTCTAGGTATCGGCAGCCTGACCATACTGATTTTCCTGTTCGGTTTTTTTAATGAGCGGATAATTGCCCCGTTTATCCAACCCAGCCGTAACGTGACGAATATCCCGATAATCACCACCGATAGCGTAAGTTCTGAGCCGTTAGTTGTAATCCCTAAGATAAACGTTGAGATACCAGTGGTTTATGATGTTAACACTGTCAATGAATCAAGTATCGAGAAGGGTTTGGAAAGTGGCGTAGTCCACTATGCCGATACAGCTGACCCGGGGCAGAACGGCAATGTAGTTATTGTCGGCCATAGCTCGAATAACATCCTGAACCCCGGTAAGTATAAGTTTGCCTTCACCTTGCTTCATGACCTGCAGCCCGGCGATACTTTTTATCTGCAAAAGGATGGTAAGCGCTATACCTACCAGGTTTATAAGCGAGTAATTGTTAAGCCAGAGGATGTCTCGGTGCTCGGCCTGAGCGAAAAAACCGCAACGGCGACACTCATCACCTGTGACCCGCCAGGGACTAGCAATAACCGGTTGGTGATTACCGGAGAACAGATTAGCCCCGATCCTTCCGGTAACATTGCGGCGTCCAGCCAAAACCAACTAGCCAGCAGTGCCGCCATAGTACCGGGTAATTCGCCAACGCTGTGGTCGCGAATGGTGAAGTGGTTTACTCAATAATTATCTTTTGGGTAAATCGTTGCCGGCCCGCAAATCGATGTTCTGCAAAACGATAGATGAGTCTGACGACGACGCTGCAATAGTTAACATATGTTTGAAGTCACGGCTGAATAGTGGCCCGGAATCTAAGCTGCTGGGCGTCAGCTGCTGAATATTGGTTCCATCGTAATCCATTACCAGAACTTTACCGCCTGATACACCCATCAGACGGTGACCGTCCATCCAAACCATGATTCCAGCCAGCGGCTGGGCTAAGCTGTACTGGTAGACGCTGTCGGTTTCGATATCGTAAACCGAAAAGCTCTGGCCGTTTTCCAGTTCTATGAACCTGGCATTATCCGAAAAGCTGACTTTTTGTGTACCAGGGTTATGCAGTGCCAATAAGGCTACAGCTTTGCCGAAGGCCGGATTTTTTATACCGCTGAGCGGATCCTTATAGATACTGATATGGTCCTCCGTATCGCTGCCGACTATGTAGTAAAAACGGCCTTGGAATTTAGCAGCATCAATCAGGTAGGTAGTGCCGGCTTTAAATTCATTGAGCTTATAGGTCTGGCCGTTATCCCATATCCGCCCGCCGACTTTACCGACCGGTTCGGAGTTATCTGTGATGAATGTCACAAGGTCACGTCCGTAAGGCTTATAGGCCAGGACGTGTTTAATAAGCACTGGTCCTAGGGTTTTGGCACCGACATTTGCTCTTTGTAAAGTAGCATCCGGCTGCTTATAGACATACAGCTGGTCTGCCTTTTTATCGTAGAGACTCACTTGGCTCGGAGAAGTGTTAAACAGACGATTGATATTAAATGATTCGTCTGGGTGGGCGCGGCTAAAGACCAGGAACTCATTGCCGCCGCTAAAATTATGCTGGAGAAGGACATGATCATTATCGCTGGACCACTCCACAACCTTAAAAGCCGAGGTCGCAGAGTAATCAGTCAGAATCGCAGGTGGGATACTTAACTGCTCGACAACTGGAGTCGGCTGGTCGAGTGTGGTGGTGTCGTAAACATCAAAAGCCGGCGATTGAGTGCTGGTCTCGTTAACCTGGATGAATAACCAGCGCCGATCCGGCGACTCAGTATAAATACCAGGTGCACTCTGATAGGGCTTTAAATTGGTGCTGACCGGTTTAATGGGAAACAAGAAGGGATAAACATATCTGGCCACGCTCAGCTCGTTAAGCGTGAACTGTCTGGTCCAATCCCGGTAACCATCTTTTTTTAGATTAAGCGTGTATTTGCCAGAGGGCAAAACCAGCCGGGCAGAGGTTGTAGTGTTCTGAGACTGGCCGTTTAGGTAAATCTGAGCCCCTCCTGGTATGGAGTCGGTGAACAGCAGGGCATTTTGAACTATCTGTCCGGTCTTTGTATTGATTCCATACCCGTTGGCACCATAAACGATAATCAAAGTCCCCAGTGCAATCACCACGGCTATCAAGCAGTAACCGACAACCAGCCGGATATTGTAAAATCGTCTCTTTCTGGGGTCCAAGTAATCCATTGGTTGTTTATTTAACCTTTTCTATCTTAAATTTAGCTAAGAAGGCTTTCTTTCATTTATTCTCGCATAATTTATCCCCAGCGCACAGCGAATTCCTCTCTTGATAAGCTTATCCGCAATAATGTAGAATGTATCTCACAGACTAAAAGGTAACAACCGTGAGTACAGGAACCAGTTTAGTTAGTCAAAATGGTCAGTACGACACAGCAGGGAAGATCATAAGCTCAAGCAAAGCAGGCAACTCAACCAGACATATTGACGGCTTTGTTAAAGGACCCCAAAAAACAAACCAACATCCTGTAAAATCTTACGACTTCCATAAACGGACTGAAAAAGCCCAGACACTGATGAGAAGCGGCCTGAAGAAGCCGGCTAAACAGTTTCATGACAATATCCAAAGAGCGGCCTCGGCAATAAACATTGAGCGCCAGTCTCGGGCTAAACAGACTGCGAAAAGTCCCCGGGTGGCCCGGTTCGGCGTGCCTTCAGCCAAACCCAATTCAGTCCCTAATAAAGCGAATAAACGCCTGAGCGGGGAGTTAGTCCAATCAAGGCAACCTCAGTCTAAATCTACTGTTCGCGATCCGGCCGCACCACTTCCTAGTATGATTACCAGCGCCTCCCATTTGAAGTTAGAGCGTTTATTAGATGAAGCCTTATCTAATGCCAATTCCCATAAAGAAGCCCTTAATTATCACGCCGCTAGGCATTTTTGGCAGAAACGGTGGTTTAGGGGTCACCGGCGCTGGCTGCCGGCCTTGGCAGTATTTAGTATCTTAATTTCCGGACTGATTATTTCTTGGCAGAGAGTACCCCAATTATCTATAAAATTCGCCGGTATGAAAGCCCATCTCAGCCCGACCATCCCTAGTTATAAACCCGAGGGGTATGCCATGTCCGGCCCAGCCCAAGCGGTATCAGGCACCGTCAACATCAAATATAAATCTTTAGATGATGAAAGCCGGGTTTACGAGATTAATCAAACCCCATCTAACTTAACGAGCTCGCTAGTCGGCCAAAATGTAGTACCGAAAGGTTCCCCAGTGCAGACTTCCCAGGTGAAAGGCAACACAATCTACATCTACGGGACGGGGAATGACGCAGTTTGGGTTAATAATGGAGTACTCTATAAGATCAAGGACCGAGCGAACCTGAGTTCTGATGAACTTTTGGATATCGTCAAAGGTGTCAATCCATAGTTAAACGCTAAGCTTTGGCTTACAATAGTAGCAATGAAGGTCCGCACTAGATTTGCGCCTAGCCCAACTGGGGCGCTACATGTTGGTGGTATCCGAACAGCTTTGTTTGCTTGGCTCGTAGCCCGTCAAGCCAAGGGACAGTTTGTTCTGCGGCTGGAAGATACAGACAAGAAGCGCGAACAAGCTGGCGCCGAAGAACAGATTATAAATAGCCTTAAGGTCTTAGGGCTGCAATATGATGAGGGTCCGGATTGTGGCGGCCAGTTTGCACCGTATAGACAAAGTGAGAGACTGGAAAGTTATAAGCAATGGGCCCAGAAGTTAATCGACAAGGGCCGGGCGTATGCCGACCCCTACACAGTCGAAGAAGTACAAAAGTTCAGAGATGAAGCCCAAAAAGCAAAAAAGCCTTTTTTATATCGTAACCATCGACCAACCCAGCCGCCAAAATGGAACGGCAAAACACCGCTTCGGTTTCAGTCCGAGCCAAAGCCTTATAAATGGCATGATGAAGTGCTAGGCGATTTAAACACTGGTCCAGAGGTGGTTGATGATTTTATTCTCATAAAATCTGACGGTTATCCTACCTACAACTTCTCACATATCATTGACGATGCGGAGATGGAAATCAGCCATGTTATCAGGGGCCAGGAATTCATTGCCAGCACGCCGAACTACCTGAATCTTTACGAAGCCCTCGGGCTGGAGCGGCCGATTCTGGCGACCATGCCGCACATACTTGGTCCAGAGGGCAAGAAAAAGCTTTCCAAGCGTGACGGTGCTAAGGACGTGCTGGACTACATCGAGGCGGGCTATTTGCCGGAGGCCCTGGTAAGTTTTATCTCTACTCTTGGCTGGAACGACGGTACCGAACAAGAGATTTTCACCGTAGAAGAGCTGATTGATAAATTCGACCTCAAGAAAGTTCAGCGCAGCGGCGCGAAGTTTGACGAACAACGTCTTGAATGGACTAACGGCCATTTTATTCGCGAAATGCCACTGAACAAGCTTAGCCCAATAGCGGAGAGTTTCTGGCCGGAAGCAGCTGAGCGTTTCGACGAACAATATAAAAAAGATGTCTTATCACTTGTGCAAGAGCGACTTAAATTTATGGCCGAGCTGCCACAACTGACTAGTTTTTTCTTCAGTGAACCGAAGATTTCAGAAGTAAAAGAATTATTTGATAATCCGACTGATAGACAGCTCAAATCAGCTAGCAAACTACAGATTAAAGCACTTCTGGTAGAAAGTGCTAAAGTACTGGAACCAAGCGATTTTACTGAGAAGGATATTACCTCGCGGCTTAACGGGTTGCTTGAACAGTTAAACACTAAACCGGGCATTCTTTTCGCAGCCATACGGATAGCTATAACGGGTTCTAAATCTTCGCCTCAGTTATTCGGCACCTTACGTGTACTCGGTAAAGATAAGTCTTTAGAACGCCTAAAACGGGCTATCGAAACTCTGCGATCCTAATACATAAGCGGCGTCTGTTAAAATAGTACCGATGCAGGGCGATATAAAGGAGCCCAGGTTTGACAACCAAAAGCCTGCGCCAAAACCAAAACCAATGGAATATAACACCGGACAAAGGCCGGATATTGAGATAAGCGACCAGGATTTAGAAGCGCCAGAAGCAAAACGTAGCATATTAAAATCACCCCATAAGCACTTTAAGCGATTTTGGAATTTCTGGCTGGGGCTAAACCGCTTAGAGCGCTCAGCCTTAGTATTGGGGATTCTTCTGATAATAGGCGCTGGCACCCTAGGATATATTTACTTTTTACGGCCCGATCCGGCTCCGCCGGTAGTACATGCTGCTGCCAAGCCCAAGCCGAAGCCGCCTACCACGGTACCATCGCCCCTAACCGGGCTGCCAATTGACCCAGCCCTGGCCAAAAGGCCGGTAACCGGAATTATGATCGAGAACAGCGTCTATGCTCGGCCTCAATCCGGGCTGCAGGATGCCGGAGTAGTTTATGAAGCTGTAGCAGAAGGAGGAATTACTAGGTTCATGTCGTTATTCCAGGATGCCCAGCCGCAATATATCGGCCCGGTGCGCTCGCTAAGGCCTTACTACATTGATTTTGCGGCACCCTTCCAGGCCAGTATCGTCCATGTAGGCGGTTCTCCAGATGCCCTAGGCGAGGTGCGCAGCGGTAATTATCGAGACCTGGACCAGTTTTTCAACAGCGGAGCATTTAGCCGGGTGTCCACGCGGGCTGCACCCCATAATGTCTATACCAGCTTTGCTAAGCTGGACTCCTTGAACCAAGCAAAGGGCTTTACCAGCAGCCTCTATACCACTTGGCCACGGAAGGCCGATAAAAAGATAGCTGTGCCGACCGCTAAAACCATTGACTTAGCTATTTCCGGTCCGGATTTTTATGTGCATTACGATTACGATGCTGCCAGTAATAGCTACATGAGGAGTGAGGGCGGGGCGCCACATATGGAATTAGTAAGTGCAGACGACAAGACCGGTGTACGTCTACATCCAAAAACCGTGATAGCTTTAGTGATGGCTTACAGTATCGCCGGCGACGGCCAGCATAGTATTTACCAGGACAATGGTAGCGGCACAGCCTATATCTTTCAAGATGGTGGGGCTACTGTTGGAACCTGGGAAAAAACCGATACCGCCAGCCAGATAAGTTTTAAGGATGATAAGGGTTTGCCAATCAAGCTGAATGCCGGGCAGGTTTGGCTGACACTAGTTGGCGGCTCCAACAAAGTCACCTACAAACCATAGACTATCTACCTCTGTTTTGTTAAAATTACGACTGCTTTGCACGGTCCCATCGTCTAGTGGTTAGGACACTGGGTTCTCATCCCAGCAACAGGGGTTCGACTCCCCTTGGGATCACCAAACATAAGCACTTTGACCTCTGCGGGTATCATCCGTATTTCTTAATTAATTCATCGGCGAGTTTATACAAATTTGGAAGCGCTTTATTAATAGAAGCATAGTTCCAGTTGTCCGATTTTAGTTTCATTAGAATCTTGGTTAAGCTTTCTGTATCCTTGTTTGTCTCACGCTGTAATTCAGCCCAAGAAAACGGTCCTTGTTTTGAAGAGAGCTGATGGATGTTGTAGCAAAGCCAAACTAATCCCTTGCAATAGTATATTTTGCCCATCTCGCTGAAGTATTCTTCTGGGTTCTTAGCCCAGACCTGCCGTGTTTTGACCACTTCTATCTGATGGCGTAAGGCTGCTTCTGGAGTAACCTCTGGGAAGTCTTTAGCGGTGTAGCGTTTACCGCAAACGTATATCCAATGCGGGAAATCATATACCGCTTGCTCGGCGTCGTGAAGCCTAGCTAAACCGCTACGGCTAGGTTTGGCACCCTTTAGTTCGCTTAT
>DATIIZ010000038.1:0-3220 GCA_035479215.1 Candidatus Babeliales bacterium
CTCCGCCTGGCACGACTGTAATGGCGGCACACTAGGCTATGCCCAAGTAACTGCCAACCAAACTACCATTACTACCGAAACTGACCTAACCAGCTTAACGGTAACAGTTACCGTACCAGCTAACCACCGCATTAGGATCTCCGCCCAAACCGCCCTACAGAGCAGTGTAGCCTCAGACCAACTGACCCTACGTATTAAAGAGAGTTCTACGGTGTTGCAAACCTGTCGAACTAGCTTGGCCGCCAGCGCGATAGACCAAAGCCTAAGGTGCTTTGTGATAATTACTCCCAATGGTGCTTCACATACCTATAAGCTAACCTTAGAACGCTCGTCTGGCAGTGGAAACGCCCAATTGACAGCATCAAGTAACCAACCAGCAACAATGTTAGTCGAAGATATCGGGCAATAAAAAGTAGAATATATACTTAAAAAAAGCCTACTAAGATTAATATTTTATTCAAATCTTAAGTCCACCCAAGGAAAAAATTTAAATAATAAAAAGTAACAAAACTGCAGTAATTCGCAATTTATTAGTAGTATAATCGAATTTAAATTTGTGGATAAGTATAAGCGTCAAATATTTAATACAACGGATATTTTACAACAATATATTTACAAACCCACGTATAGCAAGTATCAACAGGATAAGAAACATGTTTCAGTAAATAACACTACATATTTTTAGCCATCTCAACTATACGCTACTCGAGTTTTTATGTGAAAATGTCACAGCTAAACTCCTTGACACTGTCCCGGCTAACCCTGATAATTAAGCTTAAGTTTTAACACAAAATAAAACTTAAAACAAAACCAAAAAACAATGGCACGCCAAAAGAAAAAAACCTGCCTTTATTGCTACGCTTCACTAAGTGGAAGGCGTGATGCTAAGACATGCTCAGACCGCTGCCGTAAACGTTTACAGCGTGCAAGATTATTACTCGAAAAAGACCTAGCAAAAAACCTTGGTCTGCCAGTCCCAAATAAAACCAAGCCGATTAAAATAAATCCATCTCTTGCCGGAAGGGCTCTGTTATGAGTGAATATTCTGTCAAAGATGTGCCGGCAGCATCAGAAGCACTTCCGACAAGTGTCGATATCGCTCCAGCAGAATTGATTACCCCTACACCGCAGACCCAAAATAACCTAGAAAGCCTGGAAAGCCAGTTGCCATCACTTAACAATGGCCGTGGCAAGCCAGGTTTCCAAAATCAATCAGAGTCCGAAGAAGCTTACATGCACGTCGGCTCAAAGCGGCTGACCTTTGTGGGGTGGACGGTAATGATCTTACTGTTAATCTCGGCTACCGGCTTTGGGCTAGCAGGCGTCATAAGCTCACGCAACCCCAAACAAGCTCAAGGACCCAGTGTCTCAAAATTGGATAATTCCACTTCCTTGTCTGCTGATAACAGCAATCAGACGCTGCACATCAACTTTGAAACCCTGATTGGTAAGAACCTTAGCGCCAATGGCGCGGTTTTAATCCAAAACGATCTTACTAACGGCCTAGAAGTTCAGAATTCAGCTGGCGATAACCTGTTGGTCGTCGATACATCTAACGGCAAAGTCGGCGTTGGCAAAAGTCCAGTTTCTTCTGATACAGCCAGGCTGCAAGTTGATGGTGATATTTCTACAAATGGGGCACTAGTTTCTAAAACCGGAAGCTATTCGCTAAGCAGCAGCGGTTTGACGCTAGATGGAGTCCTAGTTTGCACCTCAGCCGGTTGTAAAAGCACGACACAGCAAACACTTAGCTTAAGCGGCGTAGCATTTTTGTCTGGCAACCAGACATTCACTGGTGTTAACAAGTTCACCTCCAATGGGAACATCTTTGTCGGTGATGGTTCTGGCCTATCGACACTTAATGCTAGTAATATTTCCAGCGGCACGCTGAGTGATGCCCGACTTGGCGGCAATATCCCAAGGCTGAATGATAACCAGACCTTTAGCGGCGCCAACACCTTTACTAGCCAAATTCAGGCTGACAGCGGCATAAACGTCAACAGCGTTTATAGCGTAGGCGGAGTTGGCGGCAGCAGTTTTAGCTGTGCTCCTGGTGAGCTGCTACAGCAACCCGTAATTAGCGGCGGTATCATAACCGGTGGTTCCTGTATCACGATTGCCGGCGGCACGACACCGACCTTCCAAGATGTATACGGTGTTTCTAATCCAGCCGCCTTCATCCTGAATACTACCAATGGCGGGTTGACGATTAAGGATGCATTAGTGCCGTTGGGCACCAACTTATTTGCTGTTAGCAATAACGCCCAATCGACCACCTATTTTGCTGTAAACAGTTCAGGCATATCAGCTACTGGAAATGTTAATACCACCGGACAATACCAAGTTAACGGCAGTCAGATATCCAGTACAAACCTATCAAACGATGCGAATCTGGCTAAGCTTAGCGCTAACCAGACCTTCACCGGCAATAACTCTATTCACTTAAATTCGACAGCCTTCACTGTTCAGGATGCAGTTTCGCCGCTGGGCGCTAATTTATTCGAGGTAACGGACAGTTCGGGTAGCAGTAAGTATTTCAGCGTTAGTGCGACAGGAGCCAAGATTAACGGTAATGATGTTTGTACCACGGTCGGAAACTGTGCCGGTGTGGGTGGCGGTGTAACTACCGCTGGCGGAACAACCAACAAGCTGGCTAAATTCACGGCTGCCCAGGGCATAGGTGATTCCATTATTACCGATAACGGTTCGACTGTATCTATCGGTGGAACTTTAAGTGTAAATACCATAACACCGACAGCCACTATGACTGTCGGAACTTCTACCCAGACATTGACACTGCAAGGTGATGGCAGCACTAAACTAACTGCGACCAATGGTTCATTTACCAATAGTCTGGTATTTGCCACCCCAGCCGTCGGTAACCATACAATTACCATTCCCAACGCCTCCGGTACAGTAGCTGTCAGTGCCTCCGGACCACTAGCCTTGGATGCGGCCGGTAACTTAAGCTGTCCGACGTGCCTGACCAGCGCCGGAGGCGTTACATCACTCAATACACTGACAGGAGCGTTAACTCTGGCTGGAACTGCCAACCAGGTGATAATCACGCCTTCTGGAAATACACTGACTTTCTCACTGCCGCAAGATATCGCTACCGGCTCTTCGCCGACATTTTCCAATATAAACATTACCGGCCAATACCAGGTTAACGGCAGCCAGATATCCAGCACCAACCTATCGAATGACGCCAATTTGGCCA
>DATIIZ010000039.1:0-4686 GCA_035479215.1 Candidatus Babeliales bacterium
TGAAGGGGAAGTCGTAGACGAGTCGAACAAGGGTTCTTCGGATTCTGACGGGTCAAGCAAGAAAGAAGAATAAGTGGGCGAAGGTCTGCGTGATTTAACTCCCGAGGAAGATCTTTCCCTTAAGGCCAATACACTCCTGCTGGGTCAACACTGGCAGACTTTGGATAACTTAAGTCAGCGGAGGAGGATTGTTGTAGGTAAAAAAGATCCTACAAAAGTCATTCAAACTCGCTCAGCAGATGGAAGTATAACTTTTACCAATGTAAGCTTACCGAACAGAAAATTCTCGGCTACGTGGTCTCCGTCCGGCAGAGAATTAAGAAATACAGGATCAGAAGCTATACTTATTCTTAGTAAAGGGATAGAGAGAGCGATTAGGGCAAAGAGGCGAAGAAAATGAAAGCAACTAACTTCTTTAAGTACGTGATTTTACCTGTTGCTGCATTAGCAGCGGGAATTAAACTGGGTATCAAATATGCCCAAGGTACATATGTCTCAAAAGACCGCAAGTTTATCGAAGCCGAAATCTCAAAACGCGAAAGACAAAAAAATGGCTGATGCTCAAACCGGATTCGAGTCTATAGTTCAGGGGCTGATTGCGCCAGAGGATAGCAATACCAGAAGGAGACCTTTTTATCAGGCCTATCCTCTGGCGCGTGTTGCGGCTGACGATATGCTTACATATGAACAGGAAGCAGTAACCGCTTTAGGTTATGATCCCACTTTTGAAGAAGTTGTCGAGAGTCTCTTCGGAGAACGAGGCTTAGATATTGACGTAAATGTATTTTTAAGAGAGGTTAATCAATCGGCTCAAGAATTCGGGGTTGAAGGTGAAGGAGTGGTTACGGCTCTCGGCATTTGCATAAAGAATAGATTAGGAAAAATAAGACATGATGAATTAGAAGGCTCCCATGGCTAAGCGTGACTATTACGAAGTTTTGGGGGTGAGTAAGACCGCCAGCGCCGATGAGCTTAAAAAAGCCTACCGCCGATTGGCCGTAGAGCACCACCCGGACCGCGGCGGCGACGAAACCAAGTTCAAAGAGGTGAATGAGGCCTACGAAGTCTTAAAAGATGACTCCAAGCGCAAACGCTACGACCAATTTGGCCACGCTGGCGTTGGTTCCAGTGCGGCCAGTGACGGCAATCCGTTTGCTGGATTTGGTGGTGCCGGCACGGCCCAGGACTTCAGCTTCGATTTCGGTGACTTAGGCCTCGGCGATATCTTCGGCAGTTTTTTTGGTGGCAGCAGTAACGCTGGTCGCCGCCAAAATAGAGGCCAGGATGTAGAAACGAATATAGAAGTCAGTTTTGAACAAGCGATATTCGGTACAGAGGTAGATCTTAACCTGACTATGCAGGATAGCTGCAGCCACTGTTCGGGCACAACTGTAGAGCCCGGCTACAACCTCAAAACCTGCGATAACTGTAATGGCCGCGGCCAAGTTACGAATGTCATGCGGACGGTCTTTGGTAATATCCAGCAGTCGGCGCCTTGTCCCAAATGTGAAGCCCGTGGGCAGATACCGGAAAAAGTCTGTTCGGTCTGCCACGGTAAAGGTACACAGCGGCGCAATCAAGTAGTCGGGCTGAAAATCCCGGCCGGTGTAGACGACGGCGCAACAATCCGGCTGCGTGAACACGGCGAAGCCGTCGCCCATGGCCCTAAGGGTGATTTATATGTGAATATACGCGTAAAACCCCACAAAAAGTACACTCGTGAAGGTGATTTAATCCTCTCCACAGAACACATCAGTATGGTTGACGCGGCTCTGGGTACCGAAATAGAAGTTGGTACGGTAGACGGGCCAGTCCGCATGAAAGTCCCTTCCGGCACCCAAAGTGGCACCGATTTCAAGCTGTCGGGCCACGGGGTACCGCATATTAACAAACACAGCCGCGGTGCGCATATTGTCACCATGGCAGTCGATACGCCAACCAAACTCAGCAAAGAACAAAAAGCTCTGCTGGAGTCACTCCGTAACCGCTAATCCTTATAAACCGTCTTGTACATCACGATTGCAAAATCCTTTTCCAGATATTGGGTATTAAGGCTGGCTCTAGGTGTTAAAGTCTTACAAAAATCAAAAATTTCCTGGGCATCGGCGTAGGCTATTAAAGAATCACCCTCAAGAGGTTTCAAGCCGCCAGCCATATTGAAAGCCAGCACTTCACCAGTCTGCTCGAACAGATTAACTATCATTCTCTTACGCTTTTCCAGCCAGCCATCTACATTACCGTTCATCACGCCGGATGAGATTACCACGTCATACAAGCCGATTTTTCTATTGAAGGGGTCTGCGGTTCTGAACTCGTGGCCCTCGTATCTTTGTTTGGCAATCTTTATAAACTCCGGATTTTTGTCCAGCCCTAAGTATTTGAAATCGGCAGATTTGGCGTATAAAAACGGCAATAAATCACCCATACCACAACCGGCGTCCATAATAGACTTGCCTTCTACAGGTACATTCTTTACTAGTTCCCTGAACCTCAGGGCCATCGACCGGTAGTCCCACCACAGCAGGGCTTTCGGCCCCGGACCGTATACTTTCAGGCTTTTCTCGTAATCCTCGGTGTGCGGAATGAAGTCGAATATACCCATTTTTTATATTTTACCTTGAAAAATCTTGGCAACAGGGTGCATAATAATAAGCGGTATGCATAAAAATAAAAACCAAAAAGGTTTTATTCCGATGCTTATCATATTCGTACTGCTGATTGCAGCAGTAGTTTACGTAGCTTTTATACAGGTGGTACATAACCAAAAATGAAAATTTTACTTATAAATAACAACACTGTCCATCTAAATAGCCTGAACCAGTCACTACTTGGACATGATGTGGAAGTCCAGATATATAATCCGGGTTTAAAGTTCAACGACCACGATAAGGACTTAATAATACTATCCGGCGGTGGCGGCGAAGGCTTGGAAATCGATGATCTGGTCGAAAAAGGCCGCCTTTGGTACGAGACACAGATGGAATTCATTCTGAACAATAAAAAACCGCTTATCGGCATCTGCATGGGTTTTGAGGTTATCTGCCGAGCATTCGGCAGGGACATACCCAAGATGGACCAGCTTTTAGAGGGCCCAACACAACTGAAAGGCACGAGAAAAGGCAAGCTGGAGTTTAACAGCCAAAAATTAGAGCAATACGAAGCCCATACCTGGCATGTAACAGAGGCCCCTAAGGGATTTGACGTACTTGCTGATTCAGATTACGGCATAGAAATTATCAAAAAAGGCAATATCTTCGCCACCCAGTTTCACCCCGAAAAAGGTGGCACCTTAAACCTCGACCAGCTAATAGCATCTTTTAGAAACTAAAACATTTCTTTACAAAAAAATGACAGACGATAGCCTGAAACCGGTTAGCATGCATGAAGCATTCAAACGGGATCCTGACCAGAGGGATGCTGAAAGGATAGTTTATGTAAAGCTTGAGGGCGCTGCTGATGAGTCTAAGAGTAAAGAGTATGCTTTCCTCAGGAAAGTCTGGGAAAGCCCCTCCGGTTCGCTGGAAGAGGAAAAGTGGGCCCGCCGAGCGGCTGTGGGTTATTTAGTTTTGACGAGTGCCCAGCTACAGCGTGGAATAATCTCTGAGCGGCCAATTGTATCAGAGAGGTTCACCCAATCTTCGATAGAATTATACGGCCAGCCCGATGTTTTTGAAGTACAAAAATTAGTAGCTGCTCAATTACAAGAATTCAGAAAACTTGTCGGAGATGAGAGAGTTGACCAAGAGCTTCTTAAGTCTCAACTAGACTATCTTGAGAATCAAGCCGGTGACTCTGGGGGTAATATCGATGTCCAGCAAAATACTGAAGAGCTTAATAATGCCCTCTCGCTGATAAAAGAAGTAATAATAAAACGTTACGGTCATGTGCTCAGTATTTTTGAAGACCCAAAAATTAATAAACTTGATAAAGTGCCCCCCGAGCTGACTAAACAACTTTTTCAGCGCGGAATAGATATGCTGGCAGAAGACGATCCGGCCTGGGCTGGCTGGAAAGCAATAATTAAAGCTGGTACATCCTCGATGGATACTGATAGCCGTCTGAAGCAAGTTAACGTAGGTTCTAATTATCGTGCCCCGGCAACTATGCTTGTTTCATTCATTCACGAAGTCATAGCTCACGCCATGCAAGCTGTTAATGGCAGTAAGACAGGTGATGAACTGTTGGAACACGGAATGCCTGGTTCACACAGAGCACATGAAGGTCTGGCTATTTTTCTGGCTGCCTCATTCAGAGGAGCTCCATCAGATAGGTCAAAAGACTTTTATATGGATATTGCCTTTGCTTTAGGCCAGCTAGGGCAGCCGCCAGTATCAAGGCCCAAGCTCCAAAAACTTTATCTGGACAGAATGGTTATTCGCACCCAAGCCGCGAGTAATCCGGTCAATACGGAGGACTTATCCAGCAAAGCTTGGGGATATGTTAATAGGATATTTCGAGGCTCATTAGGCAATGATATCCTTGGTGTTAATACTATTGACATTGATTATTACCATGGTTTTATTGGCACTTCTCCTTTTGTACAAGAAGAACTTCGAGAGGGAATAACAGCAGACGAGATATTTGATTATCTTACATCAGCGAATTTCGATCCCGATAACCCCAGCCACGCAAGGTATAGGGAGGAAATATTATCTAGACTTAAGAAGTAAAAAGTGTTATAATATA
>DATIIZ010000040.1:0-4033 GCA_035479215.1 Candidatus Babeliales bacterium
TTACCAGTGCCGGCCGGCCTTTGGTCAGGTATTGGGCTACCCGTTCGCCTAAAGGTCCCCAGGCTACGATATCGATATAATCTGTTGCTTCGGTCCAGTTGCCTTCAGAATTCTTGTAACTGCGGTTCAGCGCCAAACTAAAGCTACAAACGCTGGCGCCATTAGGTGTAGTGCGTAGCTCCGGATCTCGCGTCAGGTTCCCCATCAGAGTCACTTGGTTAAAGCTTCGTGCCATAATCTACCTCTTATTCCTCTATTCTACTACGACGGCGGGGCCTCTGGGCCTCATCGTCTTCGTTATCGTCATCATCTTCTTCTCTATCTCCGCGTTCAGCTGCCTTTTTGGCCTTTTCGTCTCGCAGGGCCTCGGCTTTGGCAATTGCCTTAAGGTCGGGCTTGGTTATCAGAAATCGGATAATCTCATCCGTTATATTAAATGTTTGTTCAACTTTAGATATGTTTTCTGCCGGCAGCTCAACCGCATAAAATACATAGACAGCAAACTCCTGGTTGGCTATGGTATAGGCCAGTTTGCGCTTGCCCCAGCTGTCGGTTTTGCTAATCTTACCACCGTTATCGGCGATAATTTTTTTAACACGGCTCTCTGCTTTATCCAGATCTATCTCTAAATCCGGGTGATAAAGCACCGCGATCTCATAATTATTCAATATGGACTCCTTCCTTTGGTCTCGGGCCAGCCGCCTGTAGAGTTTGCGCTAACCTGAATTAGTTTCCTATGCTGCTAATTCTACCTGATTCACCCCTGTTTGTAAAGCCTATGCAGCTTCTTGGAATCCAATTACATCAAGGAAAAGGTGTTGGAATATATCCCTGGGGATGAATTCTCTAGCAACAGCTCGCGGTTCTCTAGACCAAACGGTAACCATCCCTTCTTCGTTGGCCTGATTATAAGTGTCTACTATAGGCTCTAGAAGGTCGTCTAAAGTTTCCAGAGTTCTGTCATAGAGGGTATCTTCAAGGCTCTTACGAGCTCCATTTTGAACACTTAGGTAGTCAGCTATTTTAGTACTTTGATGACTGTCTTTGCTCATTTCTTCAACAGCATAGTGTATATAGAACTTCCCTAACTTATTGCGACTTCGAGCTCTTCTGATAGGGTGGCTATACGCGTTCTCTACAAAGGTCCGCTTTGGGCTTGCGAGGAAAGCATGCTCCGTGTCACCCAAAGGACTAACTGCATAAGCTAAATGGTCCCTACTCTGAAGTAGTTCTCCATTCGGACCAAGCTCGAGTGGATTAACTCCTTGTCTTGGAACAACATCTCCGGCTCCTAGACTTATTACTTGAGCTAGTTGTCCAAGGTCCCTAGGCAACCTATTACCGTACAAGAACCTGTGTACACCATCTGGTGATTCTTCGTGGTGAAACCTTCGAGGAGTGCGATAAATTCTTGAAGCTCTAAGGGCGCCAGCAATCAAAACTGCGTTTACTGAAAAAAGATCTAGGTAGCTTGATTTTATTCTGGCAGCTCCATTCCAAGCGTGATGATCCTCATCATTCTCTTGCTGATTCTCAGCCAAGTACTTGATCGGAAGAGGCAGTCCAGTCAACTCATCAGAAGGGAATGGTTGTCTTCCGTCAAACGTCGTCAGCAAGCCTTCAGGTCTAGACATCAATAAAGAAAAATCCGCGCCGTTTTGGGGCGCGGACATACTCTGGCCGTCTAACTCAGCAAAAACTGGAGCTAAATCCGGCATTCCCATGAGTTTGTCTTTCTCATCTTTATTTTCCTCTTAAGTTAAATATAATAAGCCGGCAGTTCAAATACAAGTGATTTTTGTCACACTTTTTATTCGTCGGGCATGTCGTCGTAGACGTCACCGCCGGCATCGCCGGCGGTGGCCATGGCCGGCTCGGCTTCTGCACTGCCAAAAACTTCATCAGCACTATTTACCAACACTTCACGGGGGCGGTTCGTACCATCACTCATGGCAATTATGCCGCGTTCTTCCATTACATCCATCAGGCGTGAGGCCCGGCCATAGCCGACCCTTAATTTGCGCTGCAGCAAAGAGGTACTGGCTTTACCGGCTGCTATTACTACTTCCACTGCATCGTGCAGAGTCTCATCGTCATCGCCACCTGGATCGGTGCTGGCAACCACGCCGCCCTTGCCGAGTTGTACTGGCTGGCTGACTACCTCATTATCATAGTTCGGGCCACGCTGGCTGCGCAAGAAGTCACACAGCTTATTGGTTTCATCTCCAGTTATTAAAGCGCCCTGTATGCGCACCGGGCGCGGTAGATCGGTTGTTTTAAACAGCATATCACCTTTACCGAGCAGTTTTTCGGCACCGCTTTGGTCAATGATAATCCGGCTGTTCACTTGGTCTTTTACGGCAAAGGCAATCTGGGCCGGTACGTTGGCCTTGATAATGCCGGTAACAACATTAGCATCCGGCCTTTGGGTAGCTAGCACCAGATGAATTCCCGCCGCCCGGGCCTTTTGGGCAATCCTAGCAATCAGAGCTTCTACATCTCGGCTGGCTACCATCATCAGGTCGGCCAGCTCGTCAATCACAATTACGATATGCGGCATGCCTTCTTCTTGCTTTAAGGTGTTATAGCCCTGGATATCCCGCTGTTTTACTTCGGCAAAGGTTTTTAGCCGGCGCTCCATCTCAGCTACCGCCCATTTAAGGGCGCTGATGCACTTTTCCGGCTCGCTGACTACCGGAGCTAACAGATGAGGGATGTCTTCGTACGGGGCCATCTCCACGTGCTTGGGATCGACTAAAATAAGCTTTAGGTCGGACGGAGTATTGCGGTATAGGAAACTGGCTAAAAGGGTATTTATCATCACGGATTTACCGGACTTGGTCTGGCCGGCTATCAAAAGGTGCGGCATTTCTTCCAGGTCGGCAACTATTGGTTCCCCGGCAATATCCTTACCGACGACAAAGTCCAGCGAGCCCTTGCCTTCACTCCACTCCGGGCTGGATAACAGACCGCGCAGTGTAACAGTAGCCGGGCGAACGTTGGGTACCTCTATGCCCACCGCCCGCTTACCGGGGATGGGAGCTTCCATGCGGATGCTGGTAGCGGCTAAATCCAGAGCCAGGTTATTCTCTAAGGCTGTTAGCTTGGTGAGTTTTACGCCTGTGGGTGGTTTTAGGGTAAACTGGGTCACCCGCGGTCCGACATTGGCGCCCTCTACCTCTACATTGATACCAAAGTTAGAAAAAGTATCTTTAATAATCTGGGCATTGCCTTTGACATCCCCGGCATCGGCCTTATCTTGCTTGGAGCTCAGAAGTTCTAACGATGGGAACTGCCAATCTGGGTCTTTAGCGGTAGTTAATGCGGCGTGGTCACCCGCTGGTGCTACTTTCTCAGCACTAGCCCGCATACTGGCCATTCGGGCCGGCGCACCATGATGTTCAACCGGAACACCCTCGTGTAATTGGAAGTCCGGCGACATCTTTTTCTTAAGTTCGCCAAGGTCTTCTTCGGAGCCTTCTTCACCGGGCTCGCGATTGAAGGCCTGCGGCTTCTTTACTAAAGAGCGCGGGTTGATAGAAAAAGTAAAGAAAAAGGCAAAGATAGCCAGAAGGAAGAATACTAAAGATGCCAAGAACTTACCCATGGAATTTACTAATAGAGCACCGACGGTTTCGCCTACCTGGCCGCCATGGCCGCCTATCAAAGTGCCGTCAGCCGCTGCATGCAGAAAAGTAGCGTAAAACCAGCCAGCTGAGAAAACCAGCAGCCCGTTAGTACCTATAATGTTCGGGAATGGGATGCGTTGCTCTTCGTTTATAAACTTTAAAAGTCCCAGATAAACCAGGGCTAACGGTGCAAAAACAGTAGCGACACCCAGTGCCCACCAAAAACCGTGCCAGACATTGTGTGGCACCGGCGCACTTATAAATGCTCCGAATAAAAGTACCAGACCAAAGATTATCAAAGTGACTGCGGCCAGGCTGCGCCAAAAAGCGCCATTGCTCTTGGCTTTTTGTTCGGTTTTTTTCTTGGGCGGACGGCCCCTTTTTGCTTTTTTAGCCATGCTCAA
>DATIIZ010000041.1:0-16571 GCA_035479215.1 Candidatus Babeliales bacterium
ACCAGATCAAGAACCAAACGAAGCGTGAAGGATGGGCTCTGTACACCGCCCGATCCGCAGTGGTATGGGTGGTGGTCATCCTGCTCGTAAGCCTTCACTAGTCGGCGCGAACCCGGCCAAACCAACAAAGTTCGCACACGCATGAGGGGTCGAGACGTCCAACGCCCGGACGTCTCCCCCTCGCCTTTTGGAGGCCCAAAGAGGGCCTCTTCTTATTTAAAACTTAGGTTGCCTTCTTTATCTATATGAACGACTTGGCTCTGGTGCTTAGCTGGGTCGATTTCCCTGTCTATCTTAAACTCGCCTACATTACTCTGAGGCTGTTCTACCGCGGCCTCTACTTTAGGATTATCGATTTTTTCTTCAACCCGTTTAGTCTGGACGGGTGTCTTTGGAGTTGTTAGATTAGAATCTAACTTCGGCGGAGTGGCCGGAATTGATGTAGGTCTTACAATAGTCTCTTTGCGCTTAGCCAGCCACTCGTCTAAGAATGATGAGCTACCCCCGGCTGGCTTCGGTTTGGCCGCCGCTGCGGGTAGACTAGGATTAGAGCTGCCGAAACTGCTGCGAGGCGGCGGAAGACCGCCGGGCGGTAGGCTCGAAGAGCCAAAACCAGGACGGCCGCCTGGTCCCAGCTGGCCGAATTGACTAGCCGGTCGTGGTAAGGCCTTGGTTTCTAAGCGTTTGGCAATCTCACTGTCTACCTGGGCTTTAGGACGGCCATACTTAGCTGCTGAGAGTTGTTTAAGGGCATCTGCCAGATGAGGGTTGGGGTTACCCAGCGGCGGTAGAGTGGCCATGCTGAACGGCTGGACCGGTACCCCACCGATCATCATCCGTACCGCCGTATTGTAATTAGGCAAGAACTGCAGGTCGTCGATATCGAATACCGGTGCAAATTGTTTAGCCAGGAACTCGGCATCGGTTGTGCCTACCCTGAAGGCCACTACCCCGCCAACGTTACCGAACACCGCATCGCGGATCTCTTCACTCAGCTGCGTCGTGAACTGGTTAGCAACAATCAGATTAAGGTGGTATTTACGGGCCTGGCTCAGGATGTCGGCGAACGAATCGGTGCTGAAATTTTGGAACTCATCTACGTAGAGACAGAAATCACGGCGGTATTCCTCTGGGATATCGGCCCGGCTCATTGCCGCTGCTTCAAATTTCATAACGAAAATCATCCCCAAGAGTTTGGAATTTAGGTCGCCTGTCCGGCCCCTTGATAAATTGACCAGTAGAATCTTACCTTCGTCCATCACCTGTCGCAGGTTAAAGGCACTCTTGGTTTGGCCGATGATATTACGCATCATCTCATTGCTCAAAAAGGCCCCGAATTTAGAGACGAACCAGCTAGTTACTTCGCCGAACTCGTTGGAGCGTTGGCTGGCTGGCATCTCTTTGCGCCAGAATTCCAATACATTGGGGTCTTTTACATGCTGGAGTTTCTGCTCCACGAAGGACGGGTCACGGAAAAGTTTAGGTATGTCTATAAAAGTACCGCCAGCCGGGTCAGCCATCACCGCCAGCGCTGCATTACGGAAAAGGTGTTCGTAGCGCGGCCCGATTATCCCCTGTCGGGTAGGGTCGTACAGTTTATAAAGCATGTTGATGGCTTCCTGGATCAAGAAGTCTTTCTGGTCCTGGGATTGGAACTCGAACATATTCAGGCCAAGGGGATAATCCATATCGGCTGGCGAAAAGTATATAACGTCCTCTGTACGCTCTTTTGGCACCATTGCCAGCAGTTTTTCGGCCGTATCACCGTGGGGGTCCACAAAGGCGAATCCGCGGCCTTCCAGCATGTCCTGGAGAGCCAGATTCTCTAGGTAGGTAGATTTACCAGTACCGGTCTGGCCGACTACGTACATGTGGCGGGCCCTGTCAGATTCAGCTATACGAATTTCCTTCTTGGCACCGCGAAACATGTTGTAGCCCATCAGCATGCCGTGTTCCGGTATGTTCTGCGGACCATCTACCTGTTTGCTGGCCTGGCGCTGCAGTTGGCTGGTCGGGATATTACTTTGGTCTGGGAAGTGGAACAGAGTAGCTAATTCTGTGGCGTTAAGGATATTCTTGCTCTTATCCTGAGGGAAGAATCTCAATATGTAACCAGTTATAAAGCTATCTAGGTCACGGGCCGGAACGAATTTAAAGCCGTTTTTGCCGGGGGCGTCAAACAGAGAAAAGGTGGCTACTAAGTTATTCAGTATGGTCTGGGCCCTGTGGGATATGTTGCTGCTGGCCACCAACCTGATCATCACCTCGAAACCGGGCTGTTTGGTTTTCTCTTCTATGGCTTGGATAACCTGCTGGTCAAGACCAGAAATCTCCTTGCTATCATCTTTTTTATCATTTCCATTATCCGGTGGTTTGGCAATGGCCGTGAACATATCACCGATAATGCCGAAAAAGCCTTCGATCCCGCCGCCAGACTTCTTGCCCCGTTTCTTATCAGCTTCGGCGGTGGCGGTCTTGCGCCAGCCGGGGTTAGCCGGCCGCAACAGTATCTGAACTCCGGCGCCGTCTTCTTTAGTCAGCGTAGACAAGGCGTTCAGCAGCGGCTGCATAGTGTCCCGCTTTATATCTTCATATGTTCCGATGGGGTAGGAATAACCTTCTTTTAGGACCATCTCGCCGCCCAGTGTGCCGGTAATCCTGCCGACCTGGCTAAATATATTGTGTTCAGAGACTTCTTCCAACCGAGCTGTCGGGTAAGCGCTAACTATGGCCTGCTCTACGACCCCTAACATTGGTACTGGTACGGCGGCGTAGTAATGTACTGCCCCCTTGCTGGCGATTATTTCTAAGCCGATATGCCGCTGGCCATAAAGCCGGTGTTTGAATCCCTTTTGGAAAGTGCTGGATAAGATGCTGTAAAGAGTCTGGGCCCGGCTAATGTTCTCGTTAATAACTTCCCTGGCGTCCCGCCCGCCAATCTCAGTGTCATCGCTCATTGGCGGCAAGTGTATAAGCACCGGCACCATCTTAAGGCCCCGCTCATAGTTCTTCTGTTCCCGCCAGATACCTCTTAGATAGACGAAAGCAAACCCGGCACCGGCCAGCAATACCATCAAGAACATTATCAAAATTATCAGGATTGTCATGCGGCTTCGTCGGTTTTAATAGTCTTGTTAAAGCGTTTTTGGATATATTCGGCTTTAACCTTACTCATCTCGCTTTTTTGCAAGAAGGGGTCGTCGTGTGTGTGGGCAGCCACGCTCTTAACCTTATTAATCCAGGTAGGCTCAATGTGGTCTGAGTCTGATGCCGGAGAGTGTGGATCAGTCGGCGCAGGAGCGGCTACATCTTGAGGTGGGGCGGCGATAACCGGTTCATCTACTACCGGTATGTCTTGAGGGATAGCCGGCAGGGCCGGCTCGCTTGGCCGTTTGCCAACCTGCTCCTGGTGAGCCGGCTGTGCTTCAGCCGCCTGTTCGTCAGGTAGGTTCTCCAGCGCCAGCTGCCCGGGCAGTTCAAAATTAGGTCCTTCTCCCCTGTTTTGTTCCATAGCAAATATTATACTTTAGTGACATATTTTCTGCCTATGCTTAGCTTGCTAATAGTTTCTTTTGGAGATGTAAAACACTAGTCCGAAGCCGATCAGTATTAATATCACTCCATCTACCCAGTTTAATGACTGGGTACTTCTGAACATGATTAGTATCAGAAAAATCAGGCTAAGAGCCGCTATACGGTATCGGTTCTTATTACTGACGGTCCCAGCTTGCAGCCTCACCACTGTATAGCTAGTGCTCACTAAAAAAACCAATGCCAAGCCGAAGAACAAGGCGGAATAGATGATATTCTCTGCCGGACTGGTGCTAGTAAGCAATATCCCTAAGGTCAAAAAACTGCTTATAGCCAGTATTCCTGAAATTTTAAGTCTTTGTCTAAGCATAAATTCTTATGACATTGTATATGAGTTTTTGTTGTTTGGATGAACATAAAAGCCTGCACTAAATGCAGGCTTTTATGTAGACCTTAGAAATGAATTTTTTGATAGCCGCAAGGCGGCAAAATGCGCTCTATAAAATTACTTTTTAGCGCTTGCCGCCGGCAGGCTTTGACTGACCGCTCTCCCCACGTTTGAGCGTGGTTTGAGCGCTATCCTCCCCAAAGAGAGTGCGTAAGTTTTTGTTTTTGGACTTACCCATCTAACTTACTACAGATTAAGCTATAAGTCAAGAGTACATCGATGTACTATATACACTATTACTGATATAAATAGTTGTATAACAACGTAGATTAATTTACATTTATATATCTAATACAACGTACAAAACACAAACAGACCTACTTAATAGTTAGAAAATACGACGTGAATTTGTATTTTTGAACGATATTTTTATCCCCCAATGCCTGCTTAAGTGTAGCCCGGATTTCACTATCGAATTTAAAAATTTGATTACCAAAATGCTCCTTTTTGGCCCACGAAAGCGAATACAAATTACCTACTATTTGGTCAATATTTTGTCTTTCCAAAACTAGATATTCGTTTTTCTTAAAACCACTGAATGGTGGCTTTTGGAATAAATCTTTTTCCCAATTTATGCCGCTTGATTCGTAGACATTATTGCCTGCCCGACGCTTAGGTCCTAAATACTTAGACACCAGATTTTTAACAATCTCATCTTTTTTAGTAGCCCGGCTGTTTTGCGGTGTCTGCTCACCACCCACTATGACTATCCCGCTTTTTGGCTCTAAAAGCCTATAAAGCTCTTTTAGAACACTACTTTGGTCCATCCAGTGGAAAGATTGGCCCATCGTAACCAACCTGAAGGGGGTTCTTACACCTTTGAGGGTCTTTGAAGAACCCTTTTGCCATTCGATATTACTTACTTTTAAAGACTTTGCCTTACTTTGCCCATTGTTGAGCATATGCCTGTCGGGATCAATCGCCAGTACGTCTTTAAAGTATCCAGCCAGCGGGATAGCCATTTCACCCGTCCCGCAGCCTAAATCGAGTAGTCTGCCAGTCCCACCTAAACCGAAATGGGCGGCGATGTCGCTAAAAAGTTCCGGTGGATAGGACGGCCGGTACTTTGCATAGTAGCCGGCGGTACCCTCAAAAACGGCATCACCAAAATCTCTCATTAATTGATACTAACAAGCCCCAGATACATATACAAAATGCTGTTAAGCTAAGTTTTTGCTTAAGCTTTAGGAAAGTTATGCACAGCTTTATAATAAAAAGCATAAAAATCTTGTTGACAGAAAAATTATCTATTTATAAGATGTTACATAGCACTGAATAAAAAAAGTGCTCAAAAACAAAAAGACTCGGAAACAACGGCTTCTCGCAAGCCGTTGTTCCATCCAAAAGCTCTTATAACAAAAACGCTCACAAAAATCTAAAACCTCCAAAACCCTAAGTTAAACACCCGACCACACAGTCGGGTGTTTTTCTTTTTGTTCAATTTTTTAACGCTAGCAATTTTATTTTAAATAGCCATGTTTGATAATATCGGCATGGCAAAAAGTGCCCGAAGTATTGTGGAGCGTGCCGGCAACCAGGCTCTGCTGGTAAACGTAGAGTGTCATATTACCAACGGCCTGCCGGCCATTATTATTATCGGCTTTGCCAGCAAGGCAGTAGATGAAGCCAAAGAGCGCCTGCGGGCTAGCTTTGCAAACTGTAGTCTGCAATTCCCTAAAAAGCGGGTCACCCTGAATTTATCTCCGGCAGATATACCCAAAGACTCCACTAGCCTAGACCTGGCTATGGCTGTTGCGGTCCTGGCCAAAAGCCAGCAGGTTAAATCAGATAACCTGGATAGCTATTTATTCTTTGGCGAGATAGGCCTAGACGGTTCACTCAACCCTGTCAGGGGCCTGATCGGACGCATCCTGGCTGCTAAAAAACTCGGTTTTACCAGTTTCTATCTGCCTACGGCCAACCTTAAACAGGCATTATTAATACCTGGCATAGGGGTAAAAGCCGCTCTCAACCTAAGAGATGTTTATCTTGATCTGGCTGGCACATTGGAACTTAAGATAATAAAAAGCGGCGGCGGCAAGCTGCCCCAGTTAGCAACTTCTGAGACGGAGGTAGATTTTTCGGAAATCGCTGGCCAACCCCTAGCTAAGCGGGCCCTGGAAATCGCCGCCGCCGGGCACCACAACATCCTACTTCACGGACCCCCGGGGACTGGAAAGACCATGCTGGCCAGAGCGATGTGCGGCATCCTACCGGATCTGACCCATGAAGAAGTATTGGAAGTTACCCATTTGCACAGCCTGGGCACCAGCGGCTACGAACAGATAATTTATAACCGTCCCTTCAGATCACCTCACCACACCACTAGTACCATGGCGATTGTTGGTGGAGGCTCTAACCCTAAGCCCGGTGAGGCCACCCTGGCCCACCGAGGGGTACTTTTCCTGGATGAACTACCTGAATTCCGCCACGACACCCTGGAGGCACTCAGGCAGCCGCTAGAAGACGGCACAGTAACCATCTCTCGGGTAAAAGATTCGGCCACCTATCCGGCCAGCTTCATTTTGGCGGCCACCCAGAACCCCTGCCCCTGCGGTTATTACGGCACGAATAAGAACTGCATCTGTAGTCCGGCGGCGATAGCTAACTACCAAAAGAAGGTCTCTGGGCCTATCCTAGACCGTATAGACCTGCACCTGGCAGTCAACGATGTCGAGCATTCCAAACTTCTGGCTAAGACAGATGGTCGACTCCAAAGCCCGGTAATAAAAGCTCGGGTGGAACAAGCCTACCGGTTGCAGAGGCAGCGTTTTGGCGGGCAGGCGAAATTCAATTCTTCAATGAGCAATAAACAAATCCGGGAGCTTGCCCATTTATCAGACGCCGGCAAAACTCTGCTGGACAATGCCGCGGACAAGTTGGATATCTCAGCCCGGGCCTACGTCCGGACAGTCAAAGTCGCCCGCAGCATCGCCGATTTAGAATCTTCGGCACAGATACTGCCGGTCCATATCAGCGAGGCCCTGCAGTATCGTTACCAATCAGCTGCAGCCTTACTGCCCGCTTATTCCTATTAGAAACACTTGTTCCACCCGCCTCTGTTTGTTATGATATGCCCACCTATATGGAGTCACTCAAATAGCCAAAGAATCGCGCGTCAACCAAGAAATCAGGTCGGCTAATTTACGCGTTATTGGTGAAGACGGCCGCCAGCTTGGTGTCTTAACACGCGAGGAGGCCCTGCGGGCCGCGCAAGACGCCGGATTGGATTTGGTCGAGGTTTCTCCCAAGGCCAACCCTCCAGTCGCCCGGGTAGTCGATTGGGGTAAGTACAACTACCAAAAGACCAAGCAGGCTCAAAAGAACCGTCAGAAGTCCAAAACCCTCGATTTGAAGCAGATGCGAGTCGGCCTCAAGATCGGCGAACACGACCTTGATGTCAAACTCCGCAAGGTTAATGAGTTTTTGGACGCTGGACATAAGGTGAGAATTACGGTAATCTATCGGGGACGAGAATTAGCCCATAAAGAGTTGGGTTATCAGTTAGCAGAACGAATCCGTGGATTGTTGGGCGAAGAGATCGTAGCCGACCAAGAGCCCCAGTTTGCTGGCCGAATGCTCAGTTTTGTCGTCAGAAAGAAGTAGTTTCGCCGCCGAAACTTTCAATCAGAAATGTTTGGCTCGACCTATTAAAAAAGTTAAATTTAATTACAGATGTTATACTCTATCAGACAATACATAACTAGATGGAAAGTTTAGGCGGTTAAAATGCCCAAGTTAAAGACGCACAGTGGGATTAAAAAACGCATCCGGGTTACCAAGACTGGTAAGCTGATGCGCCGCCACGCTCGTCTAAACCATTTTCTAGAGAAGAAAAGCGGTTCGCGCAAACGCCGCCTGAACCGCTCAGAGGTCGTTACCGGCGGTCAGGCTAAGAACATCAGACGCAAGCTGGGAGTTTAAGTTATGGCTATTCATGAATCAGCGCCACGTAGTCAAAGGCCTGCCCCAATTCCTGAAAGACTAGAACAGGATAAGGATAAGTTGGCCCGCCAGACAGAAGAAGACACTATTATAGATCCGGAGGCGATAGATCCGGATGCCGATTTTCAAGTTTATGAACCACCGACGGAGACCTACTAATGAGAATCAAAAGAGGCGTGGCTGCCCACAAACGGCATAAGAAAATCCGCAAAGCCACCAAAGGATACAGCAAGTCCAACCGCACCAGTATCAAACGCGGCAAGCAGGCTGTAACTAAGTCCCTACAGTACGCTTACCGTGACCGCCGTAACAAAAAGCGCAGTTTCCGCCAACTTTGGAATGCCCGCATCAACGCTGCCGCCCGAGAACACGGCACTACTTATAGCTTATTCATCGCTGGCCTTAAGAAAGCCCAGATTACTCTTGACCGCAAGGTTCTGGCCGAGCTGGCTGTCAACGAACCGAAAGCATTTGAGGCGGTTTTAAAAGCCGCCAAAATCAGTAAATAGCTTACGCAAACTAAAGTTTGCGAATCATGCCACCTTGGCCGGCAAGGTGGCGCCAACCGGCCGGCCGCTTCGTTCACTTGATGCCTATAGTTAGTAAACCCAGTCTTTGGCTCGGAGAACTCGACTGACTAATAGTCAGTCTCAAACAACTCCTCGCACCTAACTGCCAGACTGTTTTACAACACCGGCATCAAGTTCACTACGCAAGGCCGGAACAATTATATTAGGGAAAGGTAGTAGACACGGTTCGCCTATCAGGCTAATTCGGATTTATTCCGAAAGTGTCGTTGAAGGAAAACCGTAGGTTGTCCTTCAATTAAAAAAAGACCCCGAAGTGCAAATGGGTCTTGGGGGCGCGCAGAGTTGCGGCGCCCCTTTGCGAATCGAACGGATTCGCTACGCTTCATCCCCCGGCGAAATTACGATCAGCCCTAGACCAATCGCGACTAGGGCAACGACCGCGATGCCGATCAGGATGTTCCAGGGTTCGGATATTGACATTGGCCAGATAGCCGCCCATACCACGAACAGTACAAGGCCAGACATGGCAATGCAGAAGCCCAGGGGCTCCCGGCCGAACTTTAGATGCACGTCTCCTCCCTTCGTCTAGAGGCTGCTGACGATTAGTCCGGCTAGCATCAGGCTTGAGCCGATGCCAAGCGCAACCGTTACTGCCGTTACAGTGAATCTTCGGATCGGGATTAAAATTCCGGCGACAATCATCATCCCAAAGCCGGCATAGAGAAGTACTTCTGCTGCAAGCATGTGCCCCCTCTCTGCTCAGCCCAGTAGGACGATGAGTAGGTGGACAACCTGGTGGACAACTTGGAGAACATACCAAACCACCAACCCCAATAGTGCGATGAAGAAAAGCACTCCGATTACGAGGATGGCGATTAGCCACTTCACAATCGAAGTCAGTTCCCTTTCGGCCTGGTCGAGTCGCCTTTGGATTTCGGCTTCCCGGCTCTTGAAGTTAGATAGGGCTCTTCTACGTGCCCTTTCTTGCTTCAGGTGCTTCTTTCCCTCGGGTGACGGGGAAAGAGGCGGACCTTCATACCAGTCTCCGCTCATATCATTGTCCTCTTTCCGCGTCCGAGTTTCCGATAAAATGTGCGGGTGCGAAGAATTGAGTCCTTCGAACCAAATTTATAAACAAAAATGTTCACTAATCTGATCCCAAGATTTCTTTGGGAGGCGCGCTGTCCGCGCCTCCCCGCATTTCGATGAAGCCTGCTAAGAGTTGCGCTTGAACCGCAACTCTGACCACACCCGCAAGACTGCTAGCAGGATGCTGATTGCGACGAGTACCCAGCCAGCCCAATGGCCGTTAAGGGCCAGGGCAAGGCCGACGAGCGCGATCATGAAAGCCGTGAGGTCGATGAAACCGAAGGCCATCGCTTGCTCCTTCCCGGCCGAAGCCGATTCAGGGGCAGATCTCGCGAGGGATAAAGACCCCAAGCGAACCCAGAGCCATTTCAATCCGATTGGCGAGATTCAGCCGTTCCTGGATTAACGGTGCTCCGCGGTGAAGCGAGAGCGCCAAGTCATAGAGCTCGCCGCTCTCCTTGACGAAGAGGGCAACGACCGTCGAGCCGGCAGGCAGCGGCCGGCGAGTTGTCGCCAGAACCTCTCCCCACTCCTTCTTCTCGCCGAGTGCGTAGACGATGATGTCGTCGGGAGAAATCTGGAGCCCAGGATGCTCCATGTCACCTCGGATCAGATGCAAGACGTAACAACACGGCAGCTTCTGGCTGGGGTGGCGATAATCCGCCTTGTCTACCCCCGGAGTACCAATGTCGGCGAATCTAATTCGCCATTCGCCACTCACCTCGGTGTTAATGGATCTGACCTGCATGTTCCCCTCCTTGGTTTGATGGGATTGCCGGCTGAACGAACAGTCGGCCCGACACAGATGTGCCGGTCTCATCGACAGAGGGTTGCCGAGAGCAAGTTGCGGACATAGATATATCCGCAAATTGCCCCCGACAAATTGTAGGCTTCAATCTGTAAAAGTTCCACCTAACCCACCAGAGGTAGACTAGATTTAGATGATTATACCTCTTTTCGCCTTAAAAGTCAATCAGGCTAAAGCTTTATAACAGATAAAAAACCTCCGGTCGATGACCGGAGGTTGGTTATTTAGAACCGAGTTACTTATTGAAAATTGCCCTGGAAATTTCCCATTTCCTCTTGAGCTTTACCTTTAGCTTGTAACTTCTTATCATTGCTCATCTTGCCGGCCATTTTCTTACTTTTACCGGTCATTTTGTTCTTCATCTCTCCCATAAAACCTCCTTAAATAACACTAGAACTATACCTTGATAATATTTCTAGGGCTGTTAACTTTCCCACTAAAAACAGAAAACACCTCCTAACGGAGGTGTTTTCGGGCAGCCAGATTATCTGTAAGCCGGGTTCAGTACTCTTTCGAGCGCTGGTCATCTATCTAGGCTTACCGTTGCCGGTAAGCTCGAGCGGTTCTTGTGATTAGCCGCGGGCGGGCTACCATGTCGCGACATATCTCCTTGCAGCTGGCAGGGTTTACCTCTCAGCTACGTCACCGTAGCTGACTGTGGGCTCTTACTTTTACCCGCCATTGCGGCGGATTATCCCTCGCAACGGAGGGCCCACTCGTTTCACCATTTCCGTTCCCTTTAGGGGTACGGTTGTGTCGTTTCTGTGGCACTTTCCCTGGGGTTACCCCCGGTTGCCGTTAGCAACTGCCTTGCCCTTTGCTGCCCGGACTTTCCTCTCCCTTTTGAAGGGGGCGACCAGCCGATAATCTGGCTAACAGCTAATATAGCACAAATCACCCCTGTTTGCAAGATGCTTAAGACTTTTTCTTGTGTTCTTGAGCGTCTAAGATCCGGTTCACTTCCTTGTCAGACTCGGTGTTAAGCGCCCGGGGGATGTACTGGAAACTAATTTTCTCAAACGAGTCGGCTAATTCTGTTAACTGCTGGTGTAGAGGTGCCAGCTCCTGATTCTTAACTTTATAAAAGCCGGTCATCTGGTTGACCACCAGCTGGCTGTCGGAATACAGGCTGATTTTATCGATTCCTAAGTCGCGGCAGCGTTCCAGGCCTTTAATCATGCCGTAATATTCAGCTTGGTTGTTGGTGGCGATGCCCATATAGTATCCAGACTTTTCTACAACATTATCGTCCAAATCACAGATGACAAAAGCACAAGCCGAATCCCCCGGGTTGTTGCGCGAGCCCCCATCTGTATACAATTTGGCCTCCTCAAGAAGCATAGCCTGGCTGGCCGTTTCACCTGCGGTCGGGCTAAAGCTAAATTTGATAATTTTTAGGGGAGTCTCGAGTGTTACCCTTTCGCCATAGTAACCTTTATACTTTTTTAGCGCCTCGTCCTTTGAATTAAAGGGTTCGTGGCCTGCCATGTCCTCTGGGGTAATATCGCCAAGCCTTTTCTCGATTACCTCATTAATCTTTCCTTGCCCGATTACCTGCCAGTTACTCGGTTCGTCCGGATTAACTTTGTCGATGATTTTTATTGTGTCATCTACGGATAAGTCTTTGTCGTCATACAGCCTCCAGGTGGAGGTTTTGTCGCCTTTTAGAATCATCTGGGCCAAATCATGCTCGAACTTCAGCGTTTTCATCTGTCAATAATAACAGATATAATAAGGTAGGTTTTTACAATTTTGCGAAACTCCGCAACGCAGTGTTTTGCAAAATTTAGAGGAGGAGACGAGCCGAGGCTGAAAGTGAGCGAGCAAAACGAGCTCACGGAAGCCGGCACCTCGTTTCTGACGACGGGGTGTGGCGCAGCTGGTAGCGCGTACGGCTGGGGGCCGTGAGGTCGCAGGTTCAAGTCCTGTCACCCCGACCACGTCAGAACTAATATCGACCCTGCTAGAAATTTGGCTAATCAAGTGAGCCAAATTTAGCAGGGTTTTGATTGTTCTTCCTTTCCCCAAAGCTTATCCTCAAACTTTGGGGATCCCCAAAAATAGTAAAAAGCCCACAGGTAAACCTGGGGCTTTTTACTTAGAGGCCGGTGGAAGACACTCAATTTACTCCGCGATTACGCAAAGTGGGTGCCCTCACGCCCGGGCCACAGCCCGATCCGCATAGTTAGGCTCCCTAGTAAATTGTATTGAGAAAAATTTATTGTGTCCTAACCGACCACTTACTATTATACTCCCCCCAAATCTCCCTACCGCGGGGGCCAGGTTGGTTACAAGACTAAACCCGGGGCCAGAAGGTTTACTATGTGGGTCATCAGGTCTTGGATGGGTCCACCGAACTGCCAGAACAAGAAGATGAATATCACTAGGCTAACGATGCCGGAGCGCTCGATATTCTCCATTACTTCTTGCAATCCCCTGGGCGCAAAAGCGTAAAGCAATCGTGAACCATCCAGTGGCGGCCAAGGTATAGAGTTGAAAACGAACAATCCGACATTAAGGAATATAGCGATACTGAAAATCTCATAAGCAGTCGTACCGACCTGAGGATTCAGGCTTTTAAATAAGATGGCCGCCACACAGGCAATCAAAAAGTTAGTTACTGGCCCTATCATGCCCACTATCGCCCCACCATACTCCCCATATCTCAACCGGTTAAAGTTCACCTGAACTGGTTTGGCCGCCCCGAACAGAATCGGACTTCCAGAGAGAAGCAACAACAGGGGTAGTGCCACAGTCAAGAATGGGTCGATGTGCGGTATCGGATTCAGCGTTAGCCGACCCTGAAGGCGAGCTGTATCATCACCGAGGTAATTGGCGGCATAGGCATGCATCATCTCGTGAATCGACATGCTCCCCAGCAATACCAGCAGTAGGATAACTATGTCTTGCAGGTTGCCGTTCATCATAAACAGTATACCTTAAGGTGTTTGACTTTATCCCTTAAAATCTATAAAATAACACCTTGATTATGAAACGACTCGATTTTGATACCAAGGGAAAACAGCACGGCAGCAACGTCAGCTTTTCCCAGCGCCACACCAAAAAAACCTGGAAACCTAATTTACAGGTTAAGACTCTTACTGTCGATGGTAAAAAAGTTAAGGTAAAGATAAGCACTAGCGCCCTGCGCTCCCTTAAAAAGAAAGGCCTGATTTAACTACTTTTCTCGGGAAGACAGTCCGAAGGGGTGTCTTAATATTCAAATAGGAATTAGTTTAAAAACTCTATTGGTGCTCTAGAACAATCAGGCGTGTGGTATCGCTTAGCTCTGCCGGTTTGATTTTAAACTTAGCCAATGTTTCACTGATTTCCATACCTAAACTTTTAACCGCATCAGCCAGGTCGGCCTGCGGCATTTCGTACTTTACGGCTTTATCAGCGAAGTGTGTCGGAATAACCACCTTGGGTTCAATCTGTTTGATAACTTTCAGCGCTCCTACCCCGTCTAGCGTATAGCCATTACCGCCAACCGGTACGATAGCCGCATCCACCAATCCGATGGCAGCCAGCTGGTCTTCGCTGAGCTCCGGGTAAATATGGCCCAAAATCGCCACCTTTGTGTCATCTGCCTCTACGGTATAGATAACGGCGTTCTTTTTGCCATCTTCGTCCATGTGGGCGCGAGCCGCAATACCGTGTATGATTACTCCGGCTATCTCGAACTCACCAGGTAATTCCGCCCGGAAAGCAGTGTCTGGGTGCTCCGGAAATTCCCGGCTGGTCCGCAAGCTGATATCTGCCGGTTTGGTGACAGTTTTTAAGCCCAGTTTAGCCAGATTATCATCTACCACTATCTGGGCTTTCTTAGCCGCCAGCCGCACACAATTAGCACCGTAGAAAGTTAACTCCACTTATCTCCTCGCTATACTTTCAAGTCTTGAGTATTAATTATAACCTGTTTTTTGGCGCCCATGACGTTGCTGATAAACCGGTCATTAATCTGCCGGCGGTACTGGTAATTATCCAGTGGTAGTACCGTATAGCGTAGTTCTTTATTCTCGGTTTTTTCCAGCTCGGACATGAACTTATCGGCTTTAGCTTCCGTGACATTACCGACAATCAGCACATCGATTCCCGCCGAATTATCCCTTGTGAACTGGCCAGTTAGCAGAGCAAGTTCTACCCGGCCTAATGCTCTGAAGTCTTTGGCCATCGGATGCTCTGCCGGCACATCTACCTTTGGTGTGGTTTCTGCTTTGGGCGTTTTTTTGGCTTCTTTCTTAGCGGTCTTGTCTTCTGCGGGTGCGACAGTGGTAGCCTTCATACCGCCGAAAATCATTGCCAGTGGCGGGTAGTGCTCGTAATCCTGGTTAACCTCATAATAAAGGCGGTTCTGGCTATCCTCGCTGGTGATGATACCGATGCTCATCAAATTGGACAGTTCGCGGCGCACTGAATTTATCTGCTCATTAATTTTGCGCGTTATTTCGCGCACATAAAATGCACGGTTCGGGTTGGAATAAAATAGCTGCAGTAGCTTAACCCTTGTCTTACTCCCAAACAATTGTTCAATCACCATTTACCTCTGTTAATCATTATACCAGAGGCTATCAAAAGCCCCTAACTTAGGTGTTCAGAATTATTCAATCCAGCCTTTACGGATTGCAACCGCTACAGCGTGAGTAACGTTTTTAACACCTATCTTTGCGAAAGCATTTTTTCTGTGTGAATTTACGGTATGCTTACCGATTTTCAGATATTTCTCTATAAGAACTCTCGGTATCCCGCACGCATAAAGTTGAAGTACTTCTAGCTCTCTAAGGCTGGGCTGTTCGGCATCAGGGTAGGAGCGATCAATTGGAGGCTGTGTATCAGGCGATGTGTAGTTATCGAGAGTCTCTTCGTCAGAAGTCATATCCTCGCGATTATATATTTATTAAGTGTTGCTTTAAAAATGCTTCTGCTTTCTTCGAACCAACAAACCAAGATATCTCTGGGTTACGTTTGAACCAGGTGCGCTGGCGCTTGGCTAAGTTCATAGTCGAAGATACAATGCGCTTCTTGGTTTCTTCAAGACTCTGCTCACCCTCAAAATAATCCTTCCACTCCCTGTAGCCGATGCCTTTCATCGGCTCTATTTCCCAACCATATTGTTCTGATAACTGTTTAACTTCTTTTTTTAGTCCAGCATCAAGCATCTGCTGGGTACGTCTTTCTACCTTTTTGCGAAGTTCTTCACTCGGTATTCTAATCCCTACAATCGAAACAGCATCTTTCATCTGTTTTCGGGTTGGCTTTTCTCCTTTGGCTTCAATCGCCCGGATAACCCGACGCTTGTTGCGGGTATCAATACCCGACAAATCAATATTTAACTTCTCCGCAAGTTCTATAAGAGCGCCAATTTCCATAGCATTAAGTTTGGCCCGCTCCTCACCGCTAACGTCTGGTAGAAACCCAAAATCATAAAGCACACTGTCGATGTACAACCCGGTTCCGCCGACCAGGATGGGCAGCTTACCTCTTTTTTGGATATCTTCAATTGCCTTTTCGGCCAGGTCTTTAAACATAGGCGCATTAAAGCCGTCACTAGGTCGCCTGACGTCCAGAAGATGGTGTTTTACGGCTTTTTGTTGCGTAATAGTAGGTTTTCCGGTCCCGATATCAAAACCCTTGTAAACCGTCCAGGAATCGGCCGCAATAATCTCACCCCTGTAAGCTTTAGCTATTTTCAGTGCTAAATCACTCTTGCCGCTGGCTGTTTCACCGACTATAACAAGGAGTTCTGTCCTGGATTGGGCGGATACCATAATAACTCCTCTACATTCACACGGTAATCATCTGTAACTTCTACGCCCTCGGCTTCTAACACCTGCTTGTGTCCGGATAAGCCCCCGGGGTAGCCTTCGGCTAGAGACCCGCTTTTCTTGACCACTCTTTGCCACGGCAGACTGGGGTCGCCCCAGTGGGCGATTCCGCCCACAACCCTGGCGGCATAGGGATGGCCCGCTAGAGCCGCCAGCTGCCCATAGGTCATCACCCTGCCTTTTGGTATCTGCCCCACAAACCCATAGACCTTTTCCCGAAAATCCTTACTTGGCTTATCCATCAAAATACTCCAAAATCTCCGGCCAATCATTAACTCTTGTTACACCTTCCGGCAATTTATCTATTTGATTCCAAGGGTAATTGCCGAATAGCAACGTTTTTACTTCTACGGCATTGGTTTCAATGACGGCCTTTAAATTATCATCCACTAGGC
>DATIIZ010000042.1:0-6208 GCA_035479215.1 Candidatus Babeliales bacterium
AATAGAGGTGATCGGCAGATAAATCCATTGGATGACCATCCAGAACGTCCGGCGGCGTTTATATCTGACCGGTTTGGGTGGCAGGCTGCGCATACTCAAGAATAGCGAGACCAAGATACCGACCATGGCGATTCTTTGTAAATTAGAGGCGTATTGGGGTAATTGATTACCGAGGTACGACGAAGTGTGGAATAGAAATGGTGGATAGGCCGCTAAAAGGAGAACAAGCGGTGCCGTCGACCAACTTAAGTGCCCTTCTAGCAGACGCCAGCCCTTGGCGATTTTTTTATGGGTCGGCACATTATTTATCTTAAAAAACGCCTGGTTGGCGAAATAGGCGATGTCTGATGCTCCCCACGCCCAGCGCTGGACCTGTTTGAACTGCATTCTTATAGTCCGTTTATAGGTATCGGCCACCACGGCATCTTGGTAAATTGGAACATATATGGGGAAAACCTCGTGTTTGCCGTCGTAGCGGAACCAGGTGCGCCAGTACTGGTGGCCATCTTCGACGATGGTGCGGACGCTCCAAAAATCGGTATCAATCAGCGCGGCCATCGGTTGGGCGTGGCTGGAGAAGTTGCGCAGCATATGCGGCCGGACCGATAAAATCACATTCCAGAAGGAGTTACCGGTGGCAATCACCCGCATCGGCGCCGGCGCATCCCAGATATTGTTTAAGAACATCGGAACCGGTTGGTAGCTGGCGTACTTGGGCTCTTCGGTTGAGCAATATGTATAAGTTAAGGCACCGAAATACTTTTTATCAGGGCGGTTATCGGAATCCAGCGTCGTGACAACCACTTCCATCGGATCGATTTTGGCTTCTTCCAGATAAGTTTTTAGCCGCCGTCCGGCAAAAGTAACATTGCCGCCCTTGCCTATTACTTCTCCGATCATGGGCCAGGGATGCATAACAGTTTCCGCATGATAAAAGTGTTTGCCATATTTTTTTACTAATGAATTGGCGGTTTTTTCAACCTCCGGGCCGCCGCGCTGTTCATAGGCAAGTATCAAAATTATCTTTTTGGGGTCGTAATCGGCATCTAGAACAGATTGGACTGTCGGCCCAACAACATCAATGGATTCGTTCCAAAAAGCGATGATGACAGCGTGGTATACCTGGCTAGGTTTGATGCGGTTCATGCCGATATACTTTTCTACCCGGTTCAAATTACGGGCGTGCCATTTAGGCGGATTTGGGGTTGAAACCTCTAGCTTTTCCAAATCTTGGTTCAGTTTGTCCCAGGGCAGTTTTTTGTGTTCATTTAAAACCCGCCAGCCTTGGATGGAACGTATATCCAGTCCGATAGCTCGGATGAACCAGACTAACAGATAAGCGATGATAAAATAAGCGGCTAGTTTAGGGCTGTACTTGCCCAGAATTACGGGAAGCAGCAGGATGCCGTAAGTTAAGACACCGGGGAGGATTTCGAACAGCCGGTAACGCCAGTTGCGGTCTTCTGGCTGAGGAATCTCTATGGAACGCATAGCCCTATTGTATAGAAATCAGGGAATTGGCGACAATCGTGGATAGCACCAGCAGAAAGATCGTCGAACCTAACATAAACAAGGCGGCATATCGTTTAGCGTTATAAATCCGGGCACTGATTATGACTGCCGCCGCTGAGGTAATAATCATGAACACCGCCAGACTGTAGATATCAATTGGCTTGCCGCTAAGGTACTGGGTACCACTGACGTTGGGACGGTAAGCCACGATGGTAGTTGGGTTTCTGGAGACATCAAAGCGTAGAAGTACTACGCTGACACCTATGACTACTAGGACGGCCATAACTGTCATTAGCAATAAGACCGTGCGGTCGTGTAAAAATTTCTTGGGTATTTCCACTTTAATTAGTTTACATTTTTTAAGTTATTGGTGCGAGCGGCGGGAGTCGAACCCGCGTCTCAACCTTGGGAAGGTCATATAATTGCCGTTATACGACGCTCGCACTGGAGCCACCTTGGGGACTCGAACCCCAGACCCCCGCTTTACGAACGCGATGCTCTAGCCAGCTGAGCTAAGGTGGCGCAACAGATTAGAGTATATCAAACGAAGTCCTCTGGTTATGCGTTGTGTCTTAGTTGGTTCTTCTATAGGACGCTCGTAGAAAAGGCAGAATACTCCATGCGGCCCCACTTCTTGGGTATTGTAGGTTCTTATTTCCCCTGTCGGCCGTCCATGATAATCGGTTACTTCCTTTTTTCTTTGCCCGGGTACATAGCCCACATATCGCTGTCTGATTTCCATAAAAGGTTTACTTTTGGAATATATTTTTTGCTTTTCCTGAACCCTCTCCATTCCCCAATAGTCCAAAGTCCCGTCAGGATTGAACAACTTCTTCGGTCCGCTAATCCTTCTGAACCCCTCCGCAGTCATTTCTGTTTCATCGGCTAAAAAAATATGAGCAATATCGTCGGATCCAACTTCTTCGTCTAATAATATGGGTGTTTGCTCGGCGGTGGTCACTAAAACCATAGCCTAGCATAAGAAAAATGTCTCTGCCTAGCTTTTGAAGTGAATAAAACATACCTAAATTTATCGGTGAATAAATCGTCTGCAAAGCCGTTAGATATCTTACTGCGGCAAACGGTCTGAAAAGGGAGAATATCAAGGAGTAATTAACGGAGGATATATGGTTTTAAACATAATTATATGGATCATCTTTGGAGCCTTAGCCGGCTGGATAGCATCAATGATAATGCACACCAACGAAGAGCAAGGCGGGTTTGCCAATATAATTGTTGGCATTATTGGTGCTTTGATTGGCGGCTGGATAGCCCGATCGATATTCGGCATCGCCGTATCTAGTTTCAGCCTTGGCGGGCTGCTTGTAGCCATCATCGGAGCCGTAATTTTGTTGGCGATACTAAAAGCATTCGGAGTATTTGGCGGCCGCGGTATCGGTCATCGAGTCTAGGTTCACATCCCGTGCAGATAAAAGCCCTCTTTAATCGAGGGCTTTTTCAATAGCCTGGGAAGTAGTCGGTCTTAATCCGGCCTTCCGGCACACCCAGGCTTTTAAGCAGGTGTTCGTAATTTTCTACCAGAGGCCGCGGACCGGACAGATAGAAAAGTGTTTGCGGGTCGTCTAAAAACGGCTTCAGGTCGGCTTCAACTATGCGTCTGTCGCCTATGAATCTAGTGATATGGAAGTTGGGGTGTTTTTTTTCAAGCTTATCCAGTTCTTGGCCGAAAACCAGGTTTTCGTCACGGTTAGCATAAAAAAGTTCGATGCTTAGATCTTTGTCTTCGTGGTCCAATTGCAACAGCTGGGCTCTGTACGGCGTTATCCCGATGCCACCGGCAATCAGGACGTGCCTGTTGGCGTTTTCATCTATCAGAAAGCTACCTTTGGGGCCATCGGCTTCTATAAAATCGCCGATCTTCATAGCTTTTAGAGCATGCTTAAAACTGCTGCCTGATTTGTCGGTGAATCTAGTAGTTATGGAGATATGGTTTTCATATGGCGCGGCCGAAATCGTGAACCAACGTTCGTGTCCCCTGTCATCTTCGCTTTCGTGCGGAAATGAATAATGCATGTACTGTCCGGGCTGCCACTGGATTGGCTCCTGGGGTTCAAAAATAAACGACTCCACGTCATTAAATATCGGTTTACGTTCAATAAGTTTCATTCTCATAAAAAATCCTCGACCTTATTAATATATCAAAGTTAGGGGACACAGTGACCGGTGGTAACTGCCGGAGAATTCTGGGTGATCCGATTGAGTATCGGCTGAACTTGGTTGAACAAAAGTGCGTAGCCCAAATTATCCTGAGCCACTGATTTAGCGAACATCACACCTACCACCGACCCATCCGGCGCTAATAGCGGACTACCGGAGTCACCTTGCTGGACATTGGTTTGGACCTCGTAAATATCGCGTTTAACAATGCCCTTGTTGTAGATGTCCCGGCCGATTGCTGTAGTGTAATCGATGATAACGGCATCCTCAGCGGCTAACTCCGCACCAAGCGGAAAGCCCAGGGTAGCGGCGGCGTCTCCGTCCGGCAAAATCCGGCTGGAGAGGTTGAGCGGCGGGTCCGCTAAGTTATTCACCTTTAAGATAGCTATGTCTAGCTTGGAGTCGAAAAATACAGGGGTTGCCCGATAGGTCTTGGCGGCATCAACCACTTGTGGCCGGCTGATTCCGGCGACAACGTGGGCGTTGGTAATAACTAAGTTTTTGGCAGCCACGAAACCAGTGCCGTAGACTAAAGCGCCACAGCCGATACCTTGGACTTTAACTACTGATTTCTCATCAGCCAGGATAGCTTGGTTATCGACTGAATTCTTAGGTGAGACTGTGGTGTGCTGCGGCTCAAAGCCCAAAAATACATTGGGAAAACCATTGGGGCTGACGATTTTTTCCAACTGGGCGATAATATCCGGCGGCGCCGGCAAAGTCTTGTTTAACTGCTTAATAATAAACGAGTGACGGATGTTGTGGCCGATACCATAACTGCCGACGTTGGATAACCCAGAAGCTACCAACCAGATTATTATTAGTACGAATAACACCTCTAAGATTCCGCCGGCAATCTCGTCAGCCCTGCTTAGTTTGAACCGCGTGGTATGTGGCCGCAGGCGGTGGCTGAGCATTAGCCCACCGGTCCACAAAACCGCGGCCAGACCAAATGTCAGTATCATGATGATGGCAAATTTCGCCAGCTGGTTAGAAAGATGGGCAGCGATCAGCTGGGCGATCCGTGAGCCGATTAAGAAGCCCAGTAATAAACCGCTGAACGATAAGATCAATTCTAGAAGCCCGGCTTGGATACCCTTAAAAACAGCAACGGCAAGTAGCAAGATTATCAGCAGGTCCACCAAATTCACACTTTAAGCATAACAAACGTAGTATTAGAACTTACTTGACTCAGCAGACCTTAGTGGACTTTGGAGCTATGCTATCCGAGTCATTTGAATTGAGATGGCTGATATCGACTAAAAACTTCATTTTTGCCAAACTTGGTTGGAGTCCAGAACCTCCTTGGAACACCAGGATGTGTTGCTGCGGCTCTCTTACCTTCTTCTCGACTCGTTCTCAGGATCCCAAATTCCTCCTCAAAACGGCGAAGAGTTCTGGTCATTCCGCCTCCTTTGGCCAGGCCCGTAAGAGCAATAACTTGGTAAGCAAAGACTTGTTCACGCTCCAAAAATAAGTGAGAAAGTCCTTGCATGGCTAAAGCTTCAGGTAAAGTCAAGCTGTCAGAACCTAATAATACTTCGCCTGTTTCAACTTTAGAATCCAAGAAACCACCCAGTGTTCTCTGTCTGAATGCCATATAACCTATAATAACATAAAGAATCAAACCTGTCTATGGCGAACTGTAGTGAAGGAAGGCTGGAACTATTACTGTGGTATGCCTGGGCAAGGTGGTGCCAAGTAAATAACTCCTGGTTTTTGATTTTCTGGCTTGGCTCCTGGATAAACTTCGTAGTATTCGTCTAGACATTCCTGCATTTGGGAACTATCTTTATATTTGCTGCGAAAATATGCCCCGTTTTTCTTTGGCTCCGTTTGTTGACCCTGCTGTTGGCTTATTACCGGCTTTGACTGAGTAAGATGGGGGTTTTGCCGTTGATTGTGAACATACCAACCAGCAAAGCCGAGCACTAAGACTACACTCAAAACAATAATGCTTTCGTACAGATTGAAAACGCTTTTGTTTAGCTTCACAAGTATAGCTTATCTAACAATCTTTCTCTGGTCTATGATACCTATGCTTGGCGGGCATAGTGGAAGAAGTCTGAAACTATTTTTCTTTAACTACCAGCTCTTCAAACCCGGTCTCATCATCTAACGCCCTAGTATAGATACTGTTAGGTTCCTCTCCGATGACTACTTCAGCTGTTGGGTCAACAATACACCCTTCTTTTAGATGGCCTCCTGTAACAACTCCTTCGCTGTCTGATACTGCCAAGTGTAAATGTGAACCATCTTTGCTCACCGTCCCCATTAAAGAGACTATCTCGTAATGGCCGTCAAGGTTTCGGATATCCTGTTTGGCTGGAGTTGCTCCCGCCATACGCATATTTACTTGCTTAAGTCCTCCTACGCAGCTAACAATAGAAGCCGCGTTCAACTCTCGGTCTTCAACAAATTTCTCGATACCTAATTTTAAATCATTACCTGGTATTAACCTGAAAGTAAAACTTCTCACAGCTTCAGAATAGCAAATATAAAAGGATAAAGTTTAGTA
>DATIIZ010000043.1:0-17639 GCA_035479215.1 Candidatus Babeliales bacterium
GAAGTTCTGAACTTCTGCGTCGGTTCTACGGCTATAGACGATACGACCACCAACATAGCTAACGACTGTTCGTTCTTAACCGGTACTTCAATAAATATCGGTACGTTGGATAGCTCGACCATTAATATTTCCCCAGTGGCCGTCGATGGCGGGGATAGTAAGAACGGGGTGGCCATGGTGCGTAGTAATGCCGGAAACGGTACGGTGATCGCCTACGATGCCATCCAACAATCAGGTACAAACCACCAAGGGACCCTACGTATCAGCGGCTCTACCTGCAACCCAGTGACTAATACCTTTACCGACCCCTGTATCAATGCCGCTGGCGGCACTCAAACGACCTTTACTGCCGGCCAAGAGAATTTTGGGATGACGATTGCCGGAATTAACTCCGGTAGCACTACCTCTTACTCCTGTACTTATGGTTCGCCACCTGGCAATACCTGCGACATGGCGCCACTTACCAATTATCTTGGAGCCGGAACGGCAGGAAGCACTGAAGCCTACGGCACAAGTAATGGTTTTGCCTGGGACGAAACTGGCGGCTCAGTTAATATCGCTAGTTCAGCCAGCAGTACTATCAAACAGGTAGATGACGAGGCTCTGGTCCTTAAGTTTGCCGCTACACCTTCAATTACCACCCCATTTGGCCAATATACTGCGCAGACGGACCTGATTGCCATCCCAACTTACTAAGTGAATTTAGGCTAGAATATAATGGTAATGTTTAACAGGCTTACCGCCCAGCTACTGGCTATTTCAATAGTTGTTGTCGGGGTGGTTATTTTTAATATTTCAAATTTAAGTTATGGGTTTGATTTTGAACCGCGTTCGGTGACATTATCAACCGGAGCGCCCTCGGCTGTGGCGACCCATAGTTTCGTTTTGGCTCCGCCGACAACGAATAATATTGGCTCACTGGTTTTTGAATACTGCGCCAATTCGCCGATTGTTTATGCCAGCTGTACGCCGCCGGCTGGCATTGATGTTTCCAGCACGTCTTTGGTAACCCAGACCGGCAATGTCGGCTTCAGCATTGATACTGCAGATTCGACAAACAGCAAAATCGTACTCAGCCGGCCAAGTGCACCCGGGATAATAACCCCTTCAACCTATGTCTTTGATAATATTACTAACCCGTCAACACCAGGCGAAACCGTCTATGTCCGCCTGACTTCATATGCCAGCAATAATGGCAGTGGACCATTTATAGATAAAGGCGGGGTAGCCTTTGCAGTTCAAAGTAATTTTACAGTGAGCACATACGTACCGCCGTTCTTGAAATTCTGTGTTGGTATAACTGTGGCCCCAGATTGCTCGAGCATGACTGGCGATAGCATTGACCTGGGTACTTTATTACCCAGCCGGGCTAGTGCCGGACAGTCCCAGTTCGCTACCGGCACTAATGACCCCACCGGATACATCGTTTATGCTCTAGGAAATACTATGACCTCTGGTAATAATGTAATCCAGGCACTGGCCAGTCCATCACCTAGCTTTCCAGGAACTGCCCAATTCGGAATTAATTTAAGGGGAAATCTGATTCCGGCCGTTGGCCAGGATCCAGTCGGGCTGGGCTCGGCGGCGCCGACTCCTAACTACAATATCCCCAACCGCTATACTTTCAATTCCGGCGACGGTATTGCTAATTCTACACTTGGCAGCGACTACAACCGCATGACGGTATCTTATGTGGTTAATGTCCCGGCTAACCAATCACCCGGTGTCTATGCCACTACTTTTACCTATCTTGCGACAGTCCAATTTTAATTGAAACCGGCCTTTGCTATACTTATCAATATCGAAATCCATAAACGGAGGAATAATGCAAAAACCTAAAAGACTATTGATGGCAGTGCTTAGCGCGCTGTTAATTTTTACGATTACGCCTTTTGCATTGGCTCAACAGTCGCCCAGCGGTAGCGGGTTAAGTATCTCTCCGACCATCAGTGAATTGACCATCAATCCTGGTGGAACCAACCATGTTACCATAACCCTCAAAAACATTACGGTTGACGATGTAGTGGCTAAAGGCGCGGTCAATGACTTCACATCAGATAACATTACCGGCAACCCCCAGATAATAACTAACCCCAATATCCAATCTCCCAACAGCATAAAGAAATTCGTCACGAATATAGATGATGTGGCGCTCGCCAAAGGTGAGCAAAAGACTGTTGTACTAGGGCTGGAAGTGCCTAAGAACACCACTCCTGGAGCCTACTACGGCATAGTTCGCTACCGGGCGATTCCTAAGGCCTTAAACACACCGGGGCCAGGGCAGGTCGCCTTGACGGCGAGTGTCGGCACCATAGTTCTTATAACGGTTCCCGGCAATGTCCGGGAGCAGGTCCAGGTAAAGGGTATCCACATCTTCCGAGGATCCCGCGAAGGTAGCTTCTTTATCAAGCCGCCGACCAGCATAGGTATTACAATAACCAACTTCGGTAACGGTTTTGTTAAGCCTTTCGGGACAGTAGAGGTCAATAATACATTTAAAAAAGCAGTAACTTCTTTTCAGCTGAACAATCCAAAACAACTTGGCAATATCCTGCCGAACAGCACCCGGACATTCACTAATAACATAAAAGGCGTCAATCGGATTGGACGATATACAGTTTTAGCCAGCGTCAGTTACGGCAGTGGCTCACAAGTCCTGACTCTCAAGAAAGACTTCTGGTATATCCCGCTGTGGCTGGTGGTAATCATTCTTGTTGTCCTGGGCGGATTGATCTTCCTGGCGGTAAGGGCCTACCGAAACTACCGTCGCGGCAGAAGGCATTCCTCTAAGCACTAAATTCGCAATCGGGTGGCCAAAAATGAAAAAAATAAAAATCAGCCCCAGCCTGAAACTTTTCCTGCCCGTTTTTCTGCTCTGCTCGGTCTTTGTCCAAACCGCACCTAGAGTCATCGCAGCCACAACGCAGTCTGGGACAACCGGCATCAGCGGTACAGTGCCGTCGCCTCCGCCTTCCCAGGGCGCAACAATCAACATACCTAAAAATGGCCAAAGCTTCAGCAGTCTGCCGATCACCGTATCCGGTCTTTGTCCGGCTAATACACTGGTAGAAATTTACAAAAATAACGTGTTTGCCGGTTCGACCAATTGCCAAAACGGCAGCTATAGCCTCCAGATTGATTTATTCGACGGACGGAATGATTTGATTGCCCGAGTATTTGATAATTTAAATCAGGCCGGGCCGGATTCGGCCACAGTTACAGTTAACTTCAGCTCACCAGTCTCTACGAGTGCACCGCGGGTGACGCTGACCACAGAATTTGCCAAGCGCGGTGCTGACCCTGGTAGTATCCTGAACTGGCCGGTAACTCTGAGTGGCGGCAGCGGCCCTTATGCTATAAGTGTCGACTGGGGCGATAAAAGTAATCCTGATTTAATCAGCCAAAAAATTCCCGGTAACATTAACCTTCAGCATACATACTCCCAGGCTGGTGTTTATAAAGTGATTGTCAAAGTCAGCGATTCCAACGGCGCGACTGCATTTCTGCAGTTGATAGCTATCGCTAATGGGCCGGTTAAGCAAAGCGGTGTTATCAATGGTTCTTCAAGCTCGATTATCCAGACCAAAGTTTTACTATGGCCGCTCTTCGTACTGTTCGCTCTAATGATTTTGGCTTATTGGGTCGGTAAGAAGCATCAGCTGGAGGCTATTAAGAACCGCCTCCGCAGAGGCGACACACCGTTCTAACGTATCTGCCGCTGGGCCTACTTGCCACGGGTGCAGGCAACCCCACGGTCGGTAAAAATGTTAGAAATCTTGACCGATAATTTGGAACCGTGGTATTGCTACCCCTTCAGAACCTATATCTTCAAACATATTGCTTTGTGGTCGAATCCAAATTGCTTCCTGTCCATAAGTTTCAGAACGATACATCCCTCTATAGACTACGAATAATGGATCTACGGAGATAGTTTTGCCACCTACATTTAAAGTAACAGGGTCTTCCACTACATACTCTTCTGGGCCTATTCCAAAAACAATTCTACCTAGGCCTTCTGCTCGGTAAGGATTGTGCGAATCTGGACTTGGGGCGTTGTGCTCCAGTACAGTGCCTCTAGTTAAAAAGTTAGTAAAATCTTTCATATTTAATATTCTATAACATCTAAATCAACTTGTCAATATGTTAGACTGTATCTGATGAAAACGGTGTACGTCGGGTTATCCGGCGGAGTCGACAGCTCCGTCAGCGCCGCCTTGCTAAAAGAGCAAGGCTATAAAGTAGTAGGTGTCTACATGAAGAACTGGAGCCAGGATTTACCCGGTCTACCCTGTCCCTGGAGAGAAGATTTCGCCGATGCCAAAAGGGTTGCGGTACAACTTGGCATTGATTTTAAAGTCTACGACTTTGAGAATCAATACCGAGAAAAAGTTGTCGATTATATGCTCGATGCATTCAAAGCCGGCAAAACTCCTAACCCAGACATAATGTGCAACCAGGAAATCAAATTTAAGCTGTTTCTGCACACAGCCTTAGAAGACGGTGCTGATTATATAGCCACTGGGCACTATGCCGAAGTAAAGAATGGCCAGCTTTTCATGGCCAAAGACCAAAACAAAGACCAGACTTATTTTCTCTACACTGTCCCAAAAGAGGCTCTACAGAAAACCATTTTCCCACTTGGCGGACTAACTAAACCCCGGGTCCGGCAATTAGCCAAGAAATTCAAACTTGTTACAGCCGATAAAAAAGAGAGTATGGGCATCTGTTTTGTTGGTAAAGTCGGCATTAAAGATTTTCTTAAACAATATGTTGATGAACAGACAGGACCCATTATGGATCAAAATGACCGGCAAATTGGAGCACATGACGGGGCGATATTCTATACAATCGGCCAGCGACATGGTTTGGAAGTCGGCGGCGGCCTGCCGTATTACGTTACGGGTAAGAACATAAAGAAAAATGAAGTATATGTAACTACTGATTTGCAGGACGAAAAACTATGGAATAACAAAATAAAGCTTAGTTCAGCCCATTGGATTAACGGCGATCCCGGAAAGAACCAAAAACTTGCAGTCCGCACACGCCATCGGGCAAAACTAATCCCAGTCAAAAAACTTAGCAATGCAAGTAATTCGAGATGGATAGCTGAGCTTGATGAAGATGTCCGAGCATTAACTCCCGGGCAATCAGCTGTCTTCTACTGCGGCCGTGAGTGCCTCGGCGGCGGAATCGTCTTCTAAGAGATGTGATGTCGGTCTAACATACTCAATTTGTTGAGCTGTAGGCAGCACATCGCTGAGACGATCCAAAAGGTCTGTAACTTGGGCACTTGAGCCATCCGAGTCGGGTTCTGTATGACCCAATTCCTCGGCTATACAGGCTTCGATTGGCCTACCACTAATTTCTACAGTACCATCAACAACGATTCTAACTAACGCGGCCAAGGCCTTTAGCCCATGTTCGTTGGCATAACTGCGAATTTCTGATCGAGGCGCTTCAGTGCGTCCAATCCCGTCTCTGGGTTGCATGGCCATATACTATTCCCCTCTGTTACAATATGTCAAATGACGGCGCAGGAGATAAGAAAAAAATACCTCGAATACTTTGAGGGGAAAGAGCATAAGGTAATTCCCCGGGCGTTGTTGGTACCGCAAGATGACCCGACAACTCTATTTACGGGTAATGGCATGCAGCCACTAGTGCCTTATTTATTAGGCGAAACCCATCCTCTAGGAAGCCGTTTAACGGATAGCCAGACGTGCTTCCGGGCTGAGGACATGGATGAGGTCGGTGATAACCGCCATACTACATTCTTTGAAATGCTTGGCAATTGGAGCCTGGGGGATTATTACAAAGATGAGCAGTTGCCTTGGGCATGGGAATTCCTAACCAAAGTAATCGGTCTTGATGCCAGCAGGCTGTATGTAACTTGTTTTATTGGCGACAATGAAACTGGCGTTCCAAGAGACACAGAGTCAGCCAAAATCTGGAAAGACTTATTTAAACAAGACGGTATCGATGCTACAGAAATAGATATTGGCAACGAAAGCGACGGTTATGAAAAGGGGATGCAAGGAGGAAGGATATTTTATTATGATGCCTCAAAAAATTGGTGGAGCCGTGCTGGCGTACCCGCCAATATGCCGGAAGGTGAACCGGGTGGCCCGGATAGTGAAATGTTTTATGATTTCGGGACAGCTCATAATGAAAAGTTTGGCAAATATTGCCACCCTAACTGCGATTGCGGGCGGTTTGGTGAGGTGGGTAACAGCGTATTTATGTCTTACAAGAAAGTCGCAAATGGATTTCAAAAATTACCAAAGCCAAACGTTGATTTTGGCGGCGGACTAGAAAGAATTGCCGCAGCAGCTAGTGGTGATCCAGACATGTTCAAAATTAGCCTCCTTAAGCCAATAATAGATGATTTGGAAAGGCTTTCAGGTAAACAATACAATCAGCATCAGGTCAGTATGCGGGTGATTGCCGACCACCTAAGGGCGGCGACTTTTTTGGCTGTTGATGGGGTTGTGCCTAGTAATAAGACTCAGGGCTATGTCTTGCGGAGATTGCTACGTAGAGCTATAAGGTATGCTTTTGAATTAGGAATTGAAGAGAATCTATGCGAAAAAGTCGCAGATATTGTTACTGAAATTTATTCAACTGACTTCCCTGAAGTAAAACAGAGAAAAGACGAAGTTATCCAAATTTTGGCGCGCGAAGAAAAAATCTTCCGCCAAACCCTCCGGAGCGGCTTAAGAGAATTTGACAAAATATTAACGTTAGATGAAATGAAGCCAGGTCAGAAAGTGCGATATGACCAGCTTCTCACAGGCGAGATTCTCTTTAGGCTTTATGACACACATGGTTTTCCCGTTGAGCTAAGTAAAGAGGAAGCTTTCAAGAAGGAAATCGATATAGCTGAAGATGCCGATCAAAGATTTAATAAATTGATGCAGGAACAGCGGCAACGCAGTCAGACGGCGAGTGCTGGTATGTTCAAAGGTGGTTTAGCCGACCACTCGGCAGAAGTTATAAAGCTGCACACCACTACTCATCTAATGTACAAGGCATTAAAGGACGTGCTCGGTGACCACATCGTCCAGCGGGGCAGTAACATTACTGCTGAGCGTACTAGATTCGATTTTAGTCACCCGGAGAAAGTAACCCGTGAGCAGCTGGATGAAGTGGAGAAAATCGTTAACGAAAGAATTGCTGAAGACTTGCCAGTGACCTGGAAGGAAGAAAAAACCGACGTGGCCTTTAAAAAAGGCGCATCCGGAGCCTTCGGCGATAAATATGGCGATACGGTAAAGGTTTATACCATCGGTTCGGAAAATAAACCATTCAGCCGGGAAATTTGCGGCGGACCGCACGTAGAACACACTGGTGTTATCGGTGAAGGTGGTAAAAAGTTTAAAATTACCAAAGAAGAAGCCAGCTCCGCCGGCGTCCGCCGAATCAAAGCTATCCTTGAGTAGTTCTTATTTCTTGTGCTAGACTCGCACTATGCAATCTAATAAAAAGTACAACATCCTTATAGTTCTAATTATTTTAAGCCCAATTTTAGCTGCTGTTTTAGCAGGGTATAAGATTCCGATAGATACAGGCCCTGATAATTTTCTAGTACCTCTGGGCGTCTTTATTGGCATTCCTTTTATTGCAATATTTGGGCTTGCGGTGAGCTCATTAACTCTTAAACTCCGGAAAAATAAAATGTATGCGCTAATAGCCTATTCTGCCGCAGCGATATTTGTTTGCGCCCAGATGCTTTTCGGAATAATGTTAGTCTAAAACAAGTTTTATCTTCCTCTTAGAATGTGGTAATGTTAAGAGGTTAGAAATAACAAATAAAAATCACCCCAAAATAAAAACTTGACGCTCCGCAATCCGATTACCGACTGCTCCGCTCAGGTTTTATTACGGGGCAAAGAAAATGGCACGGCCAAAAACTAAAAAACGTGCGTCCAAAAGAGTAACTAGCCGCAAAAGGCGGTTCTTTTTCCCATACCCTTTATTTTTATTCCTGATGCTTTGTGCTGGCGCTTTTTTGGTAACGGCTACCTTTAAAGCTGGCGCCGACGATATCGTCGTGACTGCTGCCGTACATGCCCCGCCAGTCACGTCACCGGCTCTTATAATCAACCCGGCTTCCGGGACCCACTTCACATCAATACCTATCACTGTCAGCGGAAGCTGCCCAAGCGGTGCCGCTTATGTGGAGATTTTCAGGAATAATTTAATGAGCGGCAGTGCTATCTGTGACAGTAGCAGTAATTTCCAGCTGACAATAGATCTTTTCCCGGGCCAAAACGAGCTGGTAGCCCACGTGTTTAATGTCACCGATGACGAGGGGCCGGTTTCTGGCACGGTCACAATTTATTACGACGTACCTCAGCCGCCGCCTGGGACCTCTAGTACTCCAAAAAAAGCAGGGCCGGCAGCCGTTTCGCCACTAACGCTTAAGACGGCCTTTATCTATAAAGGCTACTATACCGGCCAAGAAGTCGAATGGCCTCTTCAGATCAGTGGCGGGGTTAAGCCGTACGCTCTCAATGTTGATTGGGGAGATGGCGCTAGCGATGTAATCAGCCGTGGCGGTGAAGGCGAATTTACTATCAAACATACTTATTCGAAACCAGGCGGCTATAAGGGGAGCTACACGGTGGCCGTCAAGGCCTCGGATAGTACAGGTAATAAGGCATACCTACAGTTCTTTGTAATCATAAACTCCAGAAATGTACCGGCGTCGGCTGGGAATATATACAACAAACCCCCTCCAAACCTGGATAATGACAGCTGGCTCTGGGTTGTCTGGCCAGCTTATCTCTTAGTTTTGCTTCTCGTCCTAAGCTACTGGCTGGGCGAGAGGGAAGAAATGATAATCCTAAGGCGCAAGGGCTTACTAAGACACTAATGTCAAAGGTCCCCAGCAGGGGTTAGATGCTATAATCAATCTGAAGATGCCTATGCTTAACAAGGCCAAAGATCTTGGTCATTCTCTAAAGAAAAAGATTCCAAAAGGAACTACCAGTAGCACCCGCGGCGACCCCGGTGGCGAATACTTAGTGGCTCTGGATGTCGGGACTGAATTTGTGAAAGCCTTGATAGGTCGTGTAACTGGCGACGAAGTGGAAATCATAGGTGTGGGCCGGGCCCACCAGGAGCTGGCTGATATGCAAGCCGGTGCGATTGCCGATATCGCTGCCGTTGTCGCCAACTGCGACAAAGCCCTAGCCGCTGCCGAGCAGCAGGCCGGAGTCAGCGCCCGGACAGCCATGGTCGGAATAGCTGGCGAATTGGTAAAGGGTACCACCAGTACCGTGCGCTTTACCCGAAAGAACGCCTCCAAAGAGCTGAGCATTGATGAAATGTCCCGGATAATAGAACTGGTCCAAGAAAGGGCCGAAACCAAAGCTCGCCAGGAACTGGCCTGGGAACTCGGCGGCAAAGATGTAGAAGTGCGCTTGGTGAACAGCGCTTTAGTGAGAATTGACATTGATGGATATAAGGTAACTAACCCGGTAGGCTTCCAGGGAAGAGATATCCTGGTAGAAATGTACACAGCCTTTGCACCGATGATACATATTGGCGCCTTGGAGAGGACAGCCGCCGAGCTTGATTTAGAACTTTTGGCGGTAGCTGCCGAGCCCTTTGCAGTGGCTCGCTCAGTGGTAGGCGATGACCCAAATGCTTCCGTAAGCGCTATTTTAATGGATGTCGGCGGCGGCACAACCGATATTGCAGTCGTAAATGAAGGCGGCGTAGAGGGGACCAAGATGTTCGGTATCGGCGGGCGGGCATTTACCCACGCCATAGAGAGAGACCTGGATGTCGATTTCGTTAAAGCCGAGGCCCTTAAGCTGAGCTTATCCTCGCATACCGAACCAAAAAATAAAGACCAAATAGAAAAAGCTTTATCTAAGACCTTGAATGTCTGGACTAATGGGGTAGAATTAGCACTGAGCGAATTTCCGAAACTCGACCATTTGCCGCACCGGATACTACTTTGCGGCGGTGGCTCGTCCTTACAGATGGTACTTGATAAATTAGAAGCCGCTGACTGGCACAAGGATTTGCCATTCACCAAAAAACCGCAAGTCCAGCACATCAAGCCTGAGGAAGTTGTTGGTATAACAGATACCACAGGCAGCATTAATGACCATACTTACATAACAGCCATGGGGCTACTCCGAGTGGGAATGGATACGCTCAATTCAGCCGTCGCAGAGGGTAACGAATCATCAATAAAAGGTAAGCTCAACAGGGTACTAAGAATCTAAATGGCCGAAGCAAAAAAGACCGATAAGGACATAATCTATGTCGACGTCGATGACGAGATAACATCAATCATCGACAAAGTAGACAATGCCAAGAATAAGGTGGTGGCGTTAGTATTACCTAAACGCGCGGCTAGTTTGCAAAGCATTGTTAATATGAAACTCCTGAAGCGCAGTGCTGATTCTGCTGGAAAAAACGTCGTACTTATAACCAACGAACATTCACTCTTACCCTTAGCCGGTGCTGCCAAACTTCATGTCGCCAAGAACCTGCAGAGCCCGCCCGAAGTTCCAGATGCACCCACCGGCGCTATTGTTGCGGCGGCAGCCGCCGGAGCTGCCATGGCCGGCGATTCAGAGGAGCCAGTGACAGATGACGACGAACTACCAGAGAAGATTGATTACAATAAGCCGATTGGAGCCCTGGCGGTTAAGCACGAAGCTGAAAATCCCGAGACTATAGATTTGGATGATGATGACGAGGAAGAAGCCAAACCGGCCACCAAGGCCAAGAAATCAAAAGGCGAAAAAGTAAGCGTTCCGAACTTCGATAGGTTCCGGATGCTGCTCGGACTGGGCGCCGCAGCTTTCATCGGGCTGATTGTATTTTTAATCTTAGCGGTGACAGTATTACCCAAGGCAAAAATTACCCTGCACACCACCAGTGAGCCGGTTTCGGCCAATTTTAACTTGAAAGCATCAACCGGTGCGCCGCTAGACCCAGCTACAGGTACCATGCCAGCAAAACTGGAGAGCTCCGACCAGACCGGCTCCCAGCAAGTTACAGCTACCGGACAGCAAAATAATGGCGATAAAGCCGCTGGCGACATATCTTTTTCAATCCCTTGTTCTTCGGTAAGCGGCTCACCTCCGACAATACCGGCCGGAACTGCAGTCACAGCTAACGGCTTAAGTTATATAACCCAGAGTAATGCCAGTCTGACTACTCCGGCCTTCAGTCCGTGTCGGTTTACCGGTTCATCAACGATAAAGTCTGTCTCGCCTGGCTCAAAATACAATACCGGCAGTACAACGTTCACGGTTAGCGGCTATCCCAGTGTGTCGGCTAGCGGCTCAGCTTCCGGTGGTACAGACAATATTGTAACCGTACTTAGTCAAAGTGATGTCGACGCCGCCAGACAGAAGCTGACAACCGGTACTACCGGTGAACAGTTCTCTAAGGACTTCTTAAAGAAACTTTCTGACCAAGGTGAATATGTGCTGACCTCAACGCTAAAAGTCGGAGACGCCCAGATAAATGCCACGCCAGCCGTCGGCCAGCCAGCCAGCACGGCCAATGTGTCTATAAAGGTGACTCATACTGTCTTAACTGTTACAAAAGATGATTTAAGCAAAATTATAGAAGCTAAGTTGTCTAACCAAGTCGATAAGAAAAAGCAAAGACTGAATGGTAATTTCTTAAATGATGCCACCATTACAATCCAAAGCCTGAGTTCTCCCACCTCAGCTGTGCTAGTGGTGAACGAAGATACTACGGCCGTACCAATTATTGATCCTGCCAGCGTCAAAACCCTTGCCAAGGGCAAAAAAGCCGGCGATATCCAGGCGGCACTGAATGCTTGGCCAGGTGTCAAAAGTGTAGATGTTAAGCTAAGCCCCTTCTGGGTCAGTAAAGCTCCCAAGAAGGATAAGAAAATTACAGTAATCCTCAAGGAAGAGAAAACTAGCTCTAACAGCAACAGCAGTGCACCATAACCCGAAAGAATTTATTGGGGTGGATGTAGGAGATAACCGCGTAGGAATCGCGCGTGGTTCAGATATAGCCCGGATTGCCGAACCCTTAAGAACGGTGGACGCAGTGGATGCACTTGCTGCTATAGCGTCGCTGTCCCGAGATCTGCGGGTTTCGGGGGTAGTTGTCGGCTTACCAAGAGGGCTGGGAGGTGATGAGACTAGCCAGACCAAAACCGTTAAAGACTGGGCTAAGACTGCCCGACAACATATCAAACTGCCTTTTTATTGGCAGGATGAAGCTTTAACTACCAAGCTGGCAGAACAGGGTGCACCACATAATGCTGGCAGCGATGCGGTGGCGGCCTCGATAATCCTCCAGGATTTTTTAGACACACCAGAAAATGATAGGGTAGAGATAGGATGAGGTATGTTCATCTTAAGAGAGGCAAATCAAACTGGTTGGTTGTTATCCCAGCGATGGTCATCGGCCTGCTGGTAGTCATTATTCTGGTGAGTTTAGTCTGGTTCTGCCATAACCTAAAGCCGGTGTCAGATTCCCAAACCCCGCAATTGTTTACAGTCGATGAAGGCTCCTCTGCCAATCAAATCGCTTCGGGTTTGCAATCACTGGGCTTGGTCCATAGCTCACACGCCTTTGTTTTATACGTTAACCTCAGGCATTACAACAATAAGCTCCAGGCCGGCACCTACCGTTTTAAGCCATCTATGTCTACCCAAGAGATTGCCACATCTATAGCTAACGGCTACATCGACAAAAACTGGCTGACAATCTTACCTGGGAAGCGCTTGGATCAGCTCAAACAGGCATTTGAAAAAGTCGGCTACAGCCAAGCTGAATTAGACCGTGACTTCAGCCCATCAAACTATACGGACATTCCGATAGTTGCCAGCCTGCCAGCTGGATCGACGCTCGAGGGCCTTTTGTATCCTGATTCATTCCAACGGGCTACCAATACTCCGGCGAAGACTGTCATCAGGCAAAGCATAGAAGAGCTACAAAGCCATCTGACACCTGATATCATCAAGGGCTTTGCCGCTCAGGGCCTAACCACCTACCAGGGCATTACCATGGCGTCGATCGTTTATCAGGAATCAGGTGATGCCCAATCCCAACCGACTGTAGCCCAGGTATTCTTATCCCGGCTGAATAAAGGAATGATGCTGGGCTCAGATGTTACGGCATTTTACGCAGCCTCACTTGCTGGTGCTGGCAAGACACTGGGAGTTGATTCTCCATACAACACGCGCCTAAATACCGGTCTTCCGCCGGGCCCGATAGGCAATATGGTCGACACTGCCCTGAAAGCAGTAGCCGCTCCATCTAACACAGATTATCTGTTCTTTGTAGCCGGCGACGATGGCCAGATCCACTTTTCACACACCGAGGCCGAACACCAGCAGGCTATCTCCAAGTATTGCCATGTTCTGTGTTCCTAATGGTTGTCAATAGCCATATAACAGATACGGACTACTGCCTAAAAGCGGTCATTTTGGTATAATCAAAAGGTGCAAAGAGAATATATCATCCTCTTTGCAAACTTCTTTTTTAGGAGTCATATATCCACAAGCGTTTGTTTTCAATTATCCGGTCCAAAAAAGCCTCGTCCTCAGAGGCTTTATTAGCATTTGCCAGCCCAGTCACCCAGATGGATAAAGTTTCAAAACGCCGATATTCCCGCATTGCTCTGATCAGCGGAAATATCCTCTTATTAATCCTTGTCGGCTTGTTTATTGTTCTTAACCGCAGTACCAGCCAAACCGTCAGGGTCTCTACACTTAACGGTGCGGTTTCCATTGCCTCTTCCACTGCCAAACCGCTTGACACCTTATCTTCTGCCCAGATAGCCCTTACGGCCGCCCAAATGACTAACCTGCCCGAACTCACAGCTATCCACAATCAAGCAGATTCTGACAGCTTGCTGCTGTCTGTTGTGCCTAACGATTCCAGTGCAATTACTAAGCCTCAGATTGTGTCTACCTCACTAAAGTCCAAGCAGGACATTATCCAGTATTTGACCAAGCCCGGCGATAGCATTGATTCAATAAGTACTAAATACGGAGTCAATGCCGACAGCATCCGCTGGTCTAATAATCTGAGTGGCAATAATGTAGTTGCCAATCTGAAACTGTCGATTCCCCCTGTTAACGGCATTGTATATACCGTGAAATCAGGTGATACGCCGGCCAGCCTAGCGGCAAGATATCAGGCCGACGAAGGCCAGATCATCAGTCTTAATGATGCTGAAATAAATGGCCTGAAGGCCGGTGAGCAGATAATCATCCCCAATGGACGGGTGGCTCCGGTAGTCACTTTTAGTCGGATCTCCGGCAGCTCAATATCCGATTCATTCGCTGCAAGGTATGGTGGGAATGGCTATGACTACGGTTGGTGTACCTACTATGCTGCTTCACGGGTAGCCGTTCCTAATAACTGGGGGACTGCCAATACCTGGGACGACTATGCCCGCCGCAGCGGTTGGACGGTCAGTAGCCACCCGGTAGCTGGCGCTGTAGCCCAGTCTGACGCTATGAGCTTTTTGGGTCATGTAGGTTATGTCGAAGCTGTATCCGAAGACGGGACTATGATGAAGTACTCCGATATGAACGGTATCGCTGGTTGGGGCCGGGTGGGCTATAGCGGCTGGGTACCCGCCAACACGTTCCAGCACTACATTTATCACTAGACCATAGGAGTTAAACCCGCTACGCTATTAATATATGTTTGTTGATCGGGTGAATGTAACAATCCGCGCCGGCAATGGCGGCGACGGAGCACTGAGCTTTAGGCATGAGAAATTCCGGGCCCGCGGTGGTCCTGATGGTGGTGACGGGGGAAATGGCGGCAATGTGGTTCTGCAGGCCAATCGGAATGAAAATACTCTGGCCGATTTCAGATACAAAAAACTGCTGCAGGCCAAAAACGGACAACCGGGCGGCAAGCGTAAAAGGCATGGCAAAAGAGGTGAAGACCTAAGGGTTAACGTACCGGTGGGCACAGTGGTAACAGATCAGGCGGGTCAGGTTCTAGCGGATTTAACAACCGACGGCCAAACAGAGATAATCGCCAACGGAGGCAACGGGGGATTCGGCAATGCCCACTTTACCAGTTCAACCCGCCAGGCACCCCGGATCGCCGAAAAAGGCGAAATGGGCGACATTGTGGAAGCTATCTTTGAGCTTAAGATGATAGCCGATGTCGGGATCATCGGACTGCCTAATGCCGGCAAGTCCACCCTTCTATCTGTAGTCAGTAATGCCAATCCAGAGATAGCCGACTACCCCTTCACAACACTTCGGCCAAACCTTGGAGTAGTCGATATAGATAAAAGAAATAGCCTCCTGCTGGCCGATATACCTGGATTGATTGAGGGCGCCAGCCAAGGCAAAGGCCTGGGTGATGAATTTTTACGCCATGTAGAGCGCACCAGCCTACTCCTTCATCTGATTGATGCTTATAACGAAAATGTAACTGCAGCTTATAAGACAATAATCGTCGAACTGGCTGACTACAAGGTGGATTTGAGCAAAAAACCCCAAGTCGTTGCCCTGACGAAGATAGATGGCTTTGATAAAAAACAGATCAGCTCCAAAATGACTCAACTAAAGAAAGTAGCAGCAAAAGGCACGCCTATTCTGGCCATATCCAGTGTCAGCAAGAACGGATTGGACGAACTACTGCGTACACTAGTAAAACAAGTAGAGAAAGCCCGTAAAAAAGAAGCAGAAAAAGCCAAAAAAACAGAGCAACTACCGGTTATTGGTCTTCGGGAAAGCGATGACTGGAAGATAGAAAAAACAGAGGACGGGTTCGTTATTACTGGTAAAAAAATCGAGCGCTTTGCTTCTCGCACCCGTTTTGGTGACGAACCGTCAGAAGACCGGCTCAAAGATATCATGCGTAAAACCGGTATCCTCCGAGGACTGGAAAGGGAAGGTATGGAGCCGGGCGATGTAGTTCGGATCGGCAGTCCCCCGATTGGGAAAATAATTTATTAGACGGGCTATTTGCCTGTACAATTAACATAACTATGGAAGGCCCTCCACAGCCAGAGGAATTAAAAGAACTTAGACCTGTTGAATTACTGGCGCTAGATATAGATTTACGCATGACAGATCTTTGGCGAGAAATGGCCGACATCCCCGAGTGGAACTTAGATGCCGTGGCAGCATTTATGAGAGCTGCTTATGGACTAGGTTATTGCGACGCTCTTACAGAGGAAAATTCCGGCCAGCTATGCACCGATAATGGTTTTAAAGTGCCCGAAAAACGCCTATCACCCGCTGACCAACAGACTGAATTCTAAGTTAATTACATGCTAAACTTGCCATAAACATGGGAACCAGTTTTTACTTCTTTGATTTGGAAACCAGCGGATTTTCGCCCCGCAATGACCGCATAATGCAGTTTGCCGGCATCCGGACCGATACTCAGCTGAACCAGATAGGCGAGCCGGACAACATCTTGATAAAAATGACTCCAGATATCCTGCCACAGCCTGATGCGGTATTAGTGCACGCTATTACCCCGCAGAAAACGATTAGTGAAGGTATCTCCGAAGCCGAATTCTGCAGATACTTAACAAGTCAAGTATCAACCCCCAACACTGTCATGGTCGGCTTTAACAACGTGCGCTTCGATAATGAATTTATCCGCTTTACTCTTTGGCGAAATTTCCATGATGCTTACGAATGGAGTTGGAAAGAAGGTTGCAGCACTTGGGATATGCTGGATGTGGTCCGGATGATGCGGGCTTTGCGCCCAGAGGGCATAAAGTGGTCTTTCTCTCCGGATGGAACACCAAGTAATAAGCTGGAATATCTGAGTGCCGTGAATAAGCTGGACCATACCGATGCCCACGATGCCCTCAGTGATGTAAGGGCCGTTTTAGCACTCGCCCGGCTAATAAAGTCCAAACGACCTAAACTATTCGACTATCTTTTAAATCACCGAGCTAAAAACAAAGTCACACCCCTGGTCAATAGCGGCAAACCCATCGTTTACACCAGTGGCCGTTACCCCAGTGAATTCAATAAGACCACCGTGGCCGTCATGGCCGCTCAAAAACCGGATAAATCCGGGGCTTTGATGTACGACCTGCGGATAGACCCCGATGAATTTACAGCTTTATCGCCTGCCGAGTTGGCCAAGAGATGGTCGGCCTGGGGCAAAGATGAACCTTACTTCCCAGTCAAAATATTAGGATATAACAAGTGCCCGGCAGTCGCGCCGCTGGAGGTGGTCAAAGTGGACAATGGCTATGAAAAACTCCAGCTTCATGAAGAAATCATCTTTAATCACCTTACAAAGCTGAGAAATAGCCCCGGGTTCGCTGATAAATTACTAAAAGCCTTGGATATAATGTGGCCGCCCAGGCAGCCGCAGTTGATGTATGACCAGCAAACCGTGGACGCCCAGCTGTATGATTCCTTTGTGAATAACGAAGACAAGACCAAAATGTCAGCTGTCCGGGCCGCTAAAGCCGAAGAAATATCTAAGCTGAACCTAAATTTCAACGACGAGCGGCTTAAACTGCTTTTGCCGCTCTATAAAGCTCGTAATTATCCAAAATTTCTTGATGATAAAGAGCAGGCTGAGTGGGAAAACTTCTGCCAGCAAAAACTACTCGTTGGCGGGCAAACCGAAAATTACTTTAAACGCCTCCAAGAATTAGCCGCTACACCAGG
>DATIIZ010000044.1:0-7977 GCA_035479215.1 Candidatus Babeliales bacterium
ACTAACGACTTTAAGCAACGTCACAACCTACACCGACAATGTCGTTACCAACGGCACTACTTACTACTACAAGGTCAGTGCTGTGAACTCGGTTGGGGAGAGTAGTCAGTCAGGTGAGCTATCAGCCACTATACCTATTCCTGCCCTCGATACAATTGCCCCAACTGGTCCGACTAATCTTGTTGCAAGTGTAGCTAGTGCATATCAGGTCAATCTTGCCTGGAACGCGAGTTCTGACAATGTTGGCGTAACCCGCTATGACATCTATCGCTCCAATACCAAGATTGACTCAATGGGTGGAGGTATCACCGGCTACAGGGATGCCTCAACCTTAGCCAAAACTAGTTATTCGTATGTTGTTTATGCTTATGATGGAGCAGGTAACAAGAGCACTGTGTCAAATAAGGTCAGTGTCACAACCCCAACTGTCGTAACGGGTCTGGGGTCAATCACTGGCCGCCTTACTAACAATTCTGGTGCTCCTCTAGCTAGTGTAAAAGTCAGTTACTCCCTAAACGGCTCTACCAAGAGCGTTTCAACCAACTCATCTGGCAATTACGTAATATCCAGCCTAACGCCTGGCAGCCAGAACCTCACATATTCACTTACTAGCTATGTTTCTAAAACTCAAACCGTTGCTGTTGTGACTAACGCTAATACTGTGAATGATTTACAGCTAGCCAAGCTTGGTTCAATCACCGGTATGGTCAAAGACTCTGCCACAGACACTGCCTTGTCAAATGTTATTGTTAGCTACCAACTTAACGGTCTAACCAAAACGGTCAAGACTAGCAAAGGCACCTTTACCATAAATAGCCTTCCGGCTGGAACATATAACCTGACTTTTGCTCTAAGCGGCTACAACAGCCAAACGGTAAACGTCAGCGTATCGCTAGACCAAAAGGTGACTAAAGACATAAGCTTAATACATATATAATTGGGGTGAGCAATCGTGAGAGACAATAAGAAAAGGAGCAAAAAAATGGATGATGAGACAACCAACCCAATGCAATCCGATACGACCGAAGGACCGGGAACAAGAATGTGGCGGAATCCGCCTTGGTCACTTTTGATTGCGGTTTTAATACTACTGGTTATAGTTATCGTTGTTGCAATTAGTCACAATCCTACTAAAAACAACACAACTTCAATAGCAAAACAGAGCGCCCAAATCGCCGTGACCAGTAGTCAGTTTGTTCCACAAGTCCTAGACGTAAAAGTTGGCAGTAGTGTTGTATGGACCAACCAGGACAGCTCTCCTCACTGGATTGCTTCCGACCCATATCCAAAAGATGATACTCTCAAATCTCTCAACTCCGGCGGACCGAAGCAAAAAGGTGAGTCTTTTACATATACCTTTGATAAAGCCGGAACATTCACCTATCACGACGAACTTCACCCAGCCGAACTAAAGGGCACTGTCAGAGTCAAGTAACCTCCTATTATCTGACCTGTAAAACCTTTATACTTAGATAGATGCAAATATTCATATTTGTCTTGGGTTTAGTGCTTTTCATCGGCCTTGTCTTGGTCCATGAATGGGGCCACTTCATATCCGCACGCCGCAATGGCGTTGACGTAGAAGAATTCGGGCTAGGCTTTCCGCCAAGTGCCTGGAGTAAAAAACTCAAATCAGGCATGACCTTAAGTTTGAATCTGTTACCATTGGGTGGTTTTGTAAAACTCAAAGGTGAAAATGACTCCGACAAACGAAAGGGAAGTTTTGGTGCCGCTACTCTTGGTTCGAAGTCCAAAATCTTACTTGCTGGGGTATTTATGAACCTAGTTGTCGGTTTAGTAGCATTGACTGCGCTTGCTTGGATAGGTATGCCCAAATTGCTAACCCAAGATAGTGTTGGCCAGAACCAATTTACGGTTGCCTCCGATACCCATGTGATTAATCAGAAGGTGATTGTTGGTCCAGTCCAGCCCGGTTCACCGGCTGCCAAAGCTGGACTGAGAAGTACCGACTCGTTAGTAAGTATTTCTAATGGCCAGCAGGTTCGTAAAATAGCGACTACTAAGGACATACACGGTGCCACAGGGGCTTTTGCAGGCCAGGAAGTCACAATTGTATTTAAAAGAAACGGTCAGAGCCAAGCGGTCAAAACCACACTGTTAAGCAAGCGGGCAGTCCAAGATAGTCTAAAAACAAATAGCCCTAAAGGTTATTTAGGTATTATTCCCACTGGCTTGGAAATTCAGCGCAGTAGCTGGAGTGCGCCGGTTGTGGCGATTGGCTTAACCGGTCAGATTTTTAAGCTGACTTTCCAGGGCCTGGGTCACGCCGTAGCAGGTTTAGGTTCAACTATTGCCGGCGGTATCACCGGTAACCATGCAGCAAGGGTGAATGGCCAAGACCAAGCCACCTCGCAGGTCGGTGGACCTGTCGCAATAGGTGTCGCGTTGTGGGACTACGGCAGCCTAGGATTTAACTTCATGTTGTTTTTAATCGCTTTAATATCTTTGACACTGGCTCTTATGAATATCCTGCCGATTCCGGCGCTGGATGGCGGCCGGCTGGCGATGATATTGATCTCACACGGTATTTTCCGCCGTTCGTTAAGCCGGGCCGCAGAAGAACGCATCGTAGGTATCAGCTTTGCGTTCCTGCTGGTACTAATCGGGTTAATAACCGTGGTAGATGTCAAGCGTTTCTTCTGAGATTGCTACTAATACAGACGGTCCCCGACAAAAGCGGTGGAAACTTAATCGTGCAAACGGTTCGCACAAAAACTTAGGCGGCCCGGCCAGGGTTATCTTAATCACCTTCGGAATCTTTTTTTTAAGCCAGATCCTGCTGGCACCTCTTATCGTAGGGCTAATCCATACTATTCTGAACCCGAATACAACCTTAGATATAGAAAAAAACATTCCCCAGCAAGCATTGTTCATCTTGGTAGCCGAAGCTTCAGCCGCCTGGTTAGCTATAACTGCTGTAAGGCATAGGGGGCTCAGCCTGGCGGCCATCGGACTTGGCAGGCGGCCTCAAGTAACGGATTTATGGCGGGCTGCGGTCGGTTTCGGAGTCTTCTACTTTTTCTTAATTATTGCCGGCCTATTTATAAACGCTTTTTGGCCGACGCTGACCGACCAACAACAGGACATCGGATTTAATAATATAACTAATGAAACCCAAAACATCCTGGCCTTTATTTCGCTGGTGCTTATCCCGCCAGTCGGAGAGGAGATATTAGTTCGTGGTTATCTTTATTCTGGTCTAAGAATGGTCTGGCGGTTCTGGCCGGCTCTTTTAGTGACCAGCTTACTATTTGGAGCAGCTCACCTTGAATTCGGAAGCAGCTCAGCATTGGTCTGGGGCGCTGCCGTTGATACTTTCATCCTCTCGATAGTCCTGGTGTTTTTAAGGGAGCGAAGCGGTGCGCTTTACGCAGGCATGCTTGTCCATATGCTCAACAACCTGATAGCCTTTGGCGTCCATTTTAAATAATAGCTTGCCAATCTGTTAAAATTAAGCTGAATCATGAGACGCTCAAAACTATTTATCAAAGCACGGAAAGAGGCACCAGCCAACGAGGAATCTAAAAACGCCCAGCTACTGATCCGGGCCGGGTTCATCCATAAGGAAATGGCAGGTGTCTACAGTTATCTGCTACCGGGTAAGCTTATTATAGACAACATTTCGCAAATAATCAGAGAAGAAATGAACGCCATCGGCGGCAACGAGGTGCTGATGAGCACATTGCAGAATAAGGAAATATGGGAAGCCAGTGGCCGCTGGGACGATAAGTTAGTCGACAACTGGTTCAAGTCGAAACTAGTTAACGGTACAGAGGTGGGGATTGGCTGGTCGCATGAAGAGCCAATCGTAAATATGCTCAAAAGCTATGTGAACTCCTACAAAGACCTCCCACTTTACCCTTATCAGATACAGACTAAATTCCGTAATGAACTACGGGCTAAAAGCGGGCTGATGCGCGGCCGCGAATTCCTAATGAAGGACTTATATTCACTTAGTCGAAGCCAAAAAGAACATGATGAATATTACGAACGAGTCGCGGCCGCCTACTTAAAGATCTTCGCCCGGTTGGGGTTTGATACGAAAATCACTTTTCGAACCTTTGCATCAGGCGGCAGCTTTAGCCGTTTTTCCGATGAATTCCAGGTGCTTAGTCATGTCGGCGAGGACACGATATATATTGATGAAGCCAAAAGAATCGCGGTCAACAAAGAGGTTTACACCGACGAAAACTTGCGGCATCTAGGATTAGCCAAAGCCGACCTCAAACAGGAAAAAGGCGTAGAAGTTGGCAATATCTTCAGCCTGGGCACTAAATATTCCGACTCGCTTGACCTTAAATTTTCAGATGAACAAGGACAGCGTCAATCAATTATTATGGGTTGTTACGGCATCGGTGTCAGTCGGCTTATGGGCCTGATCGCCGAACACTTCAGCGATGACAAGGGTTTGGTTTGGCCGGCAAACATTGCTCCTTATACCGTATATTTGGCAAGTATTGGTGACAGTCCGGCTGTTATCCGGCAATCAGATGAAGTTTACGATTATTTAACAGACAACGGCATCAAGGTGTTATACGATGACCGTATAGAGCGGCCAGGCGAGAAATTTGCCGATGCCGACCTCTTCGGTATGCCTTTCCGGGCGGTCGTTAGCGAAAAAAGCCTGCAGAGTGGCGGCATTGAATTAAAATCCAGAAAAGAAGATAATACCCAAATCGTTCAAAATCATGCATTGGCCGATAGCCTGACAAAAGCTTTACAACCTTGATATAATATCTGCACCAAACCTAAGAGGAGAGACTACGGTCTTAACAAAGGAAAGGTTTTATTTTTTTATACCATGATCAAGAAAGTCTACAGTCTGACCCAAGAAGGAATAGATGAGCTCAAATCGGAGCTTAAGGAGTTAGTAGCCCAAAGACCCCATGTCGCTGATCGGATTAAACACGCCCGTGAATTAGGGGACTTAAGTGAGAATGCCGAATACCAGACCGCCCGCGAAGAGCAGGACCGGCTGGAAGCCCGGATATCAGAATTAGAGCATGTTCTGCTAAGTTCCAAAGTTATCAAAAAGCCCAAAAATGACGGCCTGGTCCGTCTTGGTTCAGTAGTCCGGCTCAAAGACGGCGGCAAAGCGCTTGAATACCAAATCGTTGGAACCATCGAAGCCAACCCGGCTGAAGGTAAAATCAGCGATGAATCACCGATTGGCATGGCTCTATTGGGTAAGAAAGTCGGTGATAAGGCCGAGATAAAGAGTCCGGCCGGAACCCACACATACAAGATTTCCGAAATAGCATAGTTTGGCTGATATCAATTTATGGCCTAGCTTAAGCTGTGCTGGTCAGCCCTAAATAAAAACTGTAAACTACTTGTTATGGCAACATTAAAGGAGTTACGCGAGGAGCGGCTCCGTAAAATCAACGAGCTAAATAAGCTTGGTATTAACCCGTATCCGGCGCGCACGGCCGTCAAAACTTCTATTGACATGTTAAAGCAGGCATTCGAAGAATCATCGGAAGAAAAACAGGTAGTCTCGGCAGGCCGAATCATCGGTATCAGGCAGCATGGACAAATAGCATTCTTGACGGTTAAGGATGGCAGCGGTGATATACAGCTGTTCCTAAGAGCTGATGGATTAGAAGGTGCCAACCGTTCTGAAAGCCAACTGAACTTCGCTGATTTGCGTTTACTGGATCTGGGCGATTTCGTCGAGGCCAGCGGGCGTATTATGCGCAGCCGCAGCGGAGAAGTCACCATTGATACTTCTAAGTTACGCCTATTGTCCAAAGCCATGCGGCCGATGCCGACAGCCTGGGACGGTTTGAAGGATAAAGAAGTCCGGCTCCGCCGGCGCTATGTCGATCTGAACGTCAACGAAGATGTCCGGCAACGCTTCATCCGTCGCAGCCGTTTCTGGCAGTCTAACCGCGATTTCCTTAACCGACACAAATTTATCGAGATCAACATACCTGTTTTGGAACACACTACCGGTGGAGCAGATGCCAAACCATTTAAAACTCATATGGATGTGTTAGATACCGATTTTTACCTTCGTATCAGCCATGAGTTGCCACTTAAGAAACTTATCGGTGGCGGCTATGATAAGGTCTACGATATCGGCCCGCGTTTCCGCAACGAGCACTATACAGAAGAACACCTGCCCGAGCACGTGGCTTTGGAATGGTACTGGGCCTATGCTGACTGGCGCCGCGGGATGGGCTTAATGACTAATATGTTACTGCATGTCATGCAGGAAACTTTTGGTAAGCTGCAGTTCAAGATAGGTGATTTCGACGTCGATCTGAGTAAGGAGTGGGAAGAATGGGATTATTGTGATGTTATTAAGCGCCACTACGACATAGACCCCCTTAACTGCAGCCTAGAAGATGTCAAAAAAGCCCTGACCGAAAATAACCTGGTAGTCGAAAAAGTAGAGAATAAAGCCCGCGGCATAGATAAACTTTGGAAAAATATCCGTAAAACTGTGGAGGGCCCCGTCTGGCTGGTAAATACGCCTTTATTTATCAGCCCTCTAGCCAAGTCCAACCCCAATCGCCCAGAAACAGTAGAGCGGTTCCAGCCGGTAATCGCCGGTTCTGAATTAGGCAACGGCTGGAGTGAACTGAACGACCCCCAGGACCAGCTGAACCGATTCTTAGAACAGCAAAAACTGCGAGATGGCGGTGATAACGAAGCCCAGATGCTCGATATCGATTACGTGGAGATGCTGGAATACGGCATGCCGCCGACTTGTGGCTGGGGCCATTCAGAACGACTCTTCTGGCTTTTTGAGGGAGTCAGTGCCCGCGAAGGGGTACCGTTTCCGCAATTGCGGCCGGAGATCGATGAAGTTACCCGCGGTATTTACTCTGATATTGATTTCCATTAGTGCCGATTAGCGAGATATTAAAACTTGATTCGCTGTCTGCTGCACCGCGACTGTTAGGCTGCAGTCTTAGACGCCAGTTACCACAAGGCGAAATCAGCCTACGGATAGTCGAGACCGAGGCCTACCATCAATCAGACCCAGCCAGTCATAGCTATCGGGGTATAACGCCCAGGACTGCTCCTATGTATGAATCCGGGGGGCGGCTCTATGTATATTTCACATATGGAAAACATTACTGCCTGAATATCGTAGTCGGGCGAAAAGGGGTAGGGGAGGCAGTATTAATAAGGGCCGCTGAACCACTAGTAGGCATAGAAATAATGCAAGCAAACCGTGGAATATCAGATATTAAAAACCTAACCAACGGCCCGGGTAAATTGGCCCAAGCATTAGGCATCCACGATACTCACCTATCAGGCAGAATACTTAACAAGTCAAGTATTCTGCTAGAGGGTCCTGAGGTGCCAGTGAAACAATCAGACATAGTGGCCTCGCCCCGTATTGGAATCACAGCTGGCACTGAACTGCCTTGGCGTTTTTATATAAAAGGGAACCCATATGTTTCTAGGATATAATTCAAGTGATGAAAACAATAGTTCTATGTTCCAGCGGCAGTTTTTACGAACATGTTAATCAGATAGCGGCCGAGTTAGAAAAGAAGGGCTACAAAACAGTAGTGCCGGCCACCGCCTATAAGATGTTAAAGTCCGGCGATTATGATATTGCCAAAGTCAAAGGTTGGATAGAAAACCCTAAGTTATTTAAACTCAAACACCAGCTGGCCATGGCCCATTTTGAGGAAGTAGCCAAGGGTGATGCGGTACTTATTGTGAATGATGATAAACCCGATTGGCAAAACTATATCGGCCCTAATTCTACGATGGAGTGGGGTGTAGCCTATTATCTTGGAAAGCCGGTTTTTATCCTAAATGGCGTACCGAAAGACTCAAACTACTATGAAGAGGTATATGGAATGGCCACGGTAATAGACGCAGATCTTGATAATATAAATATATGAGTAAACGCGAAACTGCAATCTTCGGGGCCGGCTGTTTTTGGGGAGTACAGTATTACTTCGACCAGGTTCCGGGTGTGATTGAAAC
>DATIIZ010000045.1:0-3699 GCA_035479215.1 Candidatus Babeliales bacterium
AATACAGCAGACTCCGCCGGCTTTTAGCGCTATCAAAGTAGATGGGCAGCGAGCCTACAAAGCGGCGCGCGCCGGGAGAGCCGTAAAAATTGAACCCAGAACTATAACAATTTACGAAATAAGAGATGTAAGTTATGAATATCCAATCTTAAAATTCACCGCAAAAGTCTCATCCGGCACCTATGTTCGCACCATGGCTGAAGACATCGGCGATAAACTCGGTACAGGAGCCTATCTATCAGCACTTAAAAGGACGCAAGTCGGCGAATTTGACCTAAATAATGCTTCACTAGTTAGTGAATTTTCAATGTTAAATATTCAAAAATACTTGCAGCAGCTGTAAAATTATGTTTTTGTTAATGAATTACAAGTTACAGTAGTATGGCCGAAGTTACAGAGACTCAATTTTCATATAACCAAACAGAGCAGGACTTTCAGGTAGACGAATCCGTCCTTGATTCACTTTCCGAATATCACTTACGGGCAGGCTTTGAAGCTGACATCCAAGACCCGACAGGGATGCTAGAAGTAGGTACAGTGCTTAAAGACCCGGAGTGTATGGACTTACCGCGCAAAATCGTTCTACGAATTTACCAAAGTCCTAAGGGTGAACTGGTGGCTGCCTTGAACTTTGAGGGCACAATCGTACTGATAGGGGTGCTGTTATACGAGATCCACGAGAGATTGCAAGATGGCACTCTGTTAATCGACGGACAAGTAGCAATAGGTATCTAAAAAGACTTGCATAAATAGCCAAAGTGTGGTAATATGTATTTGTAAATCCAAAAACAAAAAGTAAATAAGGAAAGAGAATGTCAGCAGCTAATCAAGAACAATCAAGGCCACTAACACCTCAGGAGTTGGAGGTTAATGGTAGTGAAGACTATGCACTTGCTCACCACATTAATGAGGCTAGAGACGTAACTGGGCTACCGGTCAACACTCAAACAGAAATTGATCATGCACTTGTAACCATGTCTCGTGAAAGAACAAAACAGCGAATTGCAGAACTTAGAAGGCCAGATCAGCATACTCTGGATAAGCAAGCGCGAAGAAATGCCCGGGAACGACGAGAAGAAGACTTAGCTCGCAGGGGCTCTGTGGGTCGGAATCTTGGTAGGATTGCTGAGTTTATGGATGAGGTAGTATATACACCTCCTCCTACACGAAGATAATATCTTTTTTCAAGGAGGTGAGCCTTATAGCCAGTGTCTTTAGTTGTCCGTCAGGCTTACTTAACTATCTCAGGGCTATGAGCACTAGAACAATAATATATTGCCAACCGACCCCTGATGTGCTACTATTTACACCTGAATGATTTCGAGTGAGAAGAAGGCCGAGGTGACCAAAGACCTTAAGGCCCATGACAAGGATACCGGCAGCCCTGCAGTGCAGGTCGGTATTATGACGGCCCGGATTGCCGAGTTAACAGATCATATGCGTAAGAATAAGCACGATTTTTCCGCCCGCCGCCGGCTGTTGCAGCTGGTCGGTAAGCGTAAGCGCTTACTTAAGTACATCGCCGAACAAAACGGAGACGAATATCTAGCTTTGATTAAAAAGCTCGGCATCAGACGCTAAAGTGCCCAGACTACATTTCTGCTAAGGCAGAATAAGCTTGTGCACATTAATACAAGAAGCTGTTTACGAGGACAGAGATTCAGATATATCGTGATTTTTTAGCACAAGCTGATATATTTGCCCCCTGGCCTTGCAGCAGCACCCGCCGGAATTTCCAAGAGATTCCAGCAGGCTAAGAGGAAGGATAATTAAAAATGGCAGAAACAATCAACCCATTTGGTAAAAAAATAACCAAGCTCACCACCGACTTTTGCGGCCGGGAGCTTAGCTTAGAAGTAGGCCGGGTCGGTTTTAGGACCAGCGCCTCTGTTTTGGTGCGCTATGGCGATACCGTAGTGCTAGGAACAGCTATGGTCAGCCCGGAAGCTATAACCGGCATGGACTATTTCCCGCTAAGCATTGATTATGAAGAAAAGTTTTATGCGGCCGGCAAGATAAGCGGCAGCCGATATATTAAACGGGAAGGCCGACCGAGCGATGAAGCCATACTTATCGGCCGCCTGATAGACCGGCCGATCAGACCGCTGTGGCCCAAAGGCTACCGGCACGAAGTACAAGGTGTGGCCACGGTATTGAGCATGGACCCAGACTTTAGGCCCGATGCTATAGCCATGATTGCTATGAGCGCCGCATTTATGCTGAGTGGAGTGCCGTTTGAAGGCCCGGTGGCCGGTGTAAGGGTTGGCTTAAAAGACGGCAAACCGCAGGCTTTCCTGAGCTCGAGCGAACTGGAAAATGGTGAGCTTGACCTGGTAGTAGCCGGAACAAAGGACGCCATTATGATGGTGGAGGCCGGCGCCCAAGAAGTATCCGAGGAAACCATTGCAAAGGCGCTTAAATATTCCCATGATGCCATCCAACCCGCCATCGATATCCAAAATGAACTGGTTAAGAAAATGGGTGTCACACCTCAGAAATACCAGCTGCTTTTGCCCAGCGATGAAATATTGAAATCTGTAGATGAGTGGACGAAAGATAAACTGGGCGCCGGCATGCGCGCACCTTATCCTGAACGCAATGACTTAGTAGCTGATTTAAGGGTAAAAATGCATGAACATTTTGCCAAAGAACTCGGCGAAGAAGAGTTCGCCGCCGTTAAATCAGATTATGACGAGGCTTTTGAAAAAGCCTTACATAAGGATGTACGTGAAGGCATTTTGAATGAGGGCATACGACCCGACGGTCGTAAATTAACCGAAATCCGCCCGCTATCCAGCGAAGTCGGCCTGCTGCCTCGGGCTCATGGTTCGAGTTTGTTTACCAGAGGTGTTACCCAGGCTTTGAACGTAGTCACTCTTGCACCATTAAGCTATGTGCAACTGGTTGACACTATGGAACGTGAAGGTGAGCGGCGCTATATGCACCACTACAACGCACCAGGCTATACGGTCGGTGAAGTCCGTAGGTTAGGTTCACCCGGCCGGCGGGAGATCGGCCACGGATATCTGGCCGAGCGGGCTATCAGTTCTGTGTTGCCGGCCGAAGCTGATTTCCCATATACCATCCGTTCGGTAACCGAGATAATGAGCCAGAACGGCTCAACCAGCATGGCCGCCACCTGTTCCAGCACTCTGGCTTTGATGGACGCGGGTGTGCCGCTGAAAGCTCCGGTAAGTGGAATCGCCATGGGTCTGATGACCGATGGCAAGAAATCAATGATTTTAAGCGACATCGCCGATGCCGAGGATTTTGCCGGCGATATGGACTTTAAAGTCGCCGGGACTGCCAAGGGTATTACAGCTCTGCAGATGGACATGAAGGTCCATGGCCTGGGTATAGATATCCTCAAACAAGCCCTGGAACAAGGCCGCGAAGGCCGAGCCGAGATTTTGGCGCACATGATTTCCACAATCAAAGAGCCGCGCAAGGATATGAGCCCTTATGCGCCACGCGTCGAAGCTATCACCATTAACCCTGAGAAAATCCGCGAAGTCATCGGTAAAGGCGGCGAGACAATCAATAAGATTATCGCCGAGACGGGTGCCGAGATTGACATTAAGGACGATGGCACAGTAATGATTGCCAGCCCAGATAAGACCAGCATCGATGCCGCAATAGTATTTATCCGAAACCTGACAGCCGAGCCCGAAGTTGGTAAAATATACGAAAACTGCAGAG
>DATIIZ010000046.1:0-14047 GCA_035479215.1 Candidatus Babeliales bacterium
CATCCGGTACGCTTGGCGACGGTCGGCTGAGCTCTAACGTGGCACTATTAAACCGTTCCGGACAATCATTCACAGGAGATAACACCTTTGCTCCGACTTCTAACGGAGCTGGGACGACAATCAAACAGACATCTGGCACGGCCACATCTGGCAGTGTCCTGGACATCCAAACCGCTAATGGCAGCAGCCACTTCTTACAGATAACTAATGCTGCAGCCAATGAGGGCAACGTTACCCTGCAAAGTGTCGGCGCTACCCGAGACCTAACCCTAGGTTCTGGATCCGGGACAATCATTATCGCAGCGGCTGCCAACACAATCCAGCACAACAATAGCGGGCTTACCATAGATATTAATAATGGAACAGATTCTACATTTACAATTACTAACTCCCAGGGTGGTGCAGTAGCCAACCTTAGCGTAGAAGGAGATATTGCTGTGGCAGCCTCGCATGTTTATAAAGTTGGTGCTACCAGCGGGGTAAACAGCACCTGTGCTAGTAATACGTTTTCTCAAAACCAGACAATTAATGGCGGTATTGTCAGCGCCAACACCTGTGCTAATGCAGTAACATCGATAAGTTCATCCGGCGGATCTATTGCGAATGGCGCTAGCATTTCCGGAAACGCACTAACACTTGGCTATGCAGATACCTCTAATCCAGGTCTTGTCAGCAACACTACCCAGAGTTTCAATGGTACTAAAACATTCACGACTGGCTTGACCGCCGCGGCAACCTCTGCGACGGCCTTCCAGGTTCAGACCAGCGGTGGTAGTAGTACGCTCTTTACCGTGGACACCACGAATAGTAAGGTGACGATTGGCAACGCCGCCGGTTCGGGCTTGTTTACTAATAATGGGGGTACCATAAATTCTACTTTGGCTCTTGGTGACTTCAACTACACAGGCTCGGGTAATACCGGTTCGATTGGTTCTGCTGCCACCACGGTCGATATCTACACTTCAATCAGCATAGCCCAGACTACCACCGGCCAAACTTTGACGATTCCTACACCTACAGCTAGTACCTCCTATGGCCGGCTGTTATACCTTGCCAATGTCGGTACCACTAGCTTCTTGCTAAGTGGCATACGAATCCCACAAGGCAACACTGCTACCTTAGTCTGGTCTAACTCTAACGGTGGTGCTAGCTGGCACTTTGCCGGCGCTGGTGCTACTTCTATAGAGAACCAGAACTCTTCTGATCAAACGGCTGACTTTAGAATCAGCGGTACGGGTCGGGCCAACACCAGCTTTGTGTCACCACTGTTTGATTCGATCACCGGAGCTCTAGGTCTTGGTACAGGTACAGCAACAGGGGTAAATATCGGCGGAACAACCAATACCACATCCATAGTCTTGCAGGGTGCGGCCGGATCGACCTACGTTATGGGCACCAGCAATAACACTGGGGGCATTACAATTGGCAACTCGACGGTCGCTAACACTATTGCCATAGGTGCCTCATCGGGTAACGGGACAACTCAAACAATCAATATTGGAACCAGCTCGACTTCCGGTTCTACAACCAGAGTCAATATTGGATCTTCTGCTGGCGGATATACCCAAGTTAACGGCTCATTGGGCGTTGGTACTTCTACTACACCTAACGAAGCCTTACAGGTTAACGGCGCCATCAATCTTGGTACCACCACTAATACTAATGCCGGCACAATTCGATGGAATGGTACTGACTTTCAGGGTTACGACGGTTCACAGTGGAAGTCAATGACCACGCAGTTCTTAAGTGTGACTCCGCAAAATAACGTCCGAAAATCAGCCGACCAGTGTATCAATAACAGTGGTTCGGGCGGCTGTGGTGCTACCGGCGCAACGTTTGTTAATGATACTGAATTGGCCTACTCAATCGGCGCTAGCGAAACCTGGAACTTCAGGTTTGTGGTTAACGCTTTGGCTGGGAACACGGGCGGTATTAAATTTACGGTTGTGGCCGCTAACGCTACCACTGCCTGTAGTTGGGGTGTAGCCGACGTCGAACAGGGTAGCGGCCAGGGTAATATTGCTTGTGGCAGCACGGTCACAACCGCAATTAAGGGTACCAACGCCGCAGAAATCTATGAAATTATGGGTACGGTAGTCAATACCGCCACCACCAATACTATTACTTTGCAATGGGCACAAAACGCTGCCGGCACCCAAACGGCTACGGTTTATGCCGGCAGTTTCTTGCAAGCCAACCGCATCCTGGCAGCCGGCGCCGCTACCTTGCAGGCTTTTGTCAACAACGGCAATACCTTTAGTGCCGATACCTATCTTGGTACAAATGATGGTTTTGCCTTAAATCTTCAGACTAATGGTCAAAGTTTAGCCAACTTTTCAGGAAGTAACGGCGCAGCAACCTTTAAAAACTGGGGTAACTCAACCGCGGCCTTCCAGATCCAAAATACCGGGGGAAACACCCTATTTTCTGTCGACACCACCAATAACTTAGCGGTGGTTGGTAAAGCCGGTAGCTATACGGGGACGCTAGCTCTGGCCAATTCCTCTAATTCTAATACGGTCAATCTTAGCTCGGGCGCAACATCCAGTACATATAGTATTCTTCTGCCAACCAGTGCCGGTTCAGCCAGCCAGTGTCTGCAATATGGCGGCGCCGGCGGCACACAATTACAGTGGGGTGCCTGCGGTACTAACAGTAGTGGTATCGCCAAAAATGCCGCCGATAGTTCATCGGCCTCGGTTAGCGCCGGCTCACAGTTGTACGCCTTTACTAACTCAGCATCAGCTGGTACCGGCAGTGTCTTAAAACTGGATAATGGCACCAACACCAATTCTGCATTGATTGTGAGCGCTTCGGGTAACCCGACTTCCGGCCAGGCGATAATTTTTGCCAGTAATACTAACGCATCGGCCACCGGTAATTTAATAGACTTACAGTCAGGCGCCAGCCCAACCAGTAAGTTTAGCGTCACGGCCGCCGGTGCAGTAACAGCCACCAGCTATGGCAATATTACGGGTACGGGCGCTTTAACCATCTCATCAGGCGGGGCGACGGCACTCAACCTTGATACCGGCGGCGGGGCGGCAATCAATATAGGCGCAACAAATGCCACATCATTTGTATTGGGCGGCAATACCTCAGCTACAATTACCGAAAAAACTGCCAACAGCTCAACCACCGCCTTCCGACTGCAAACTGCCGGCGGTACCAACTACCTAGTAATGGATACTACTAATAGTAAGTTGAGCATTGGCGCTGGTAGTACCGGTGAAGCTACAGGAATAGTATTAATATTAGATAGTGATACCGACGCCACCTATCGGGGTGGTACTGCTTCCAACGCTCCTACCGCTGTCAATGGCGCAATGTTCTATAGCTCTTCTGACCATGCGTTTATATGCGGTGTGGACAGTTCATGGCAAACTTGCAGTGGTATTCTTGGTTCCAATACGGCGGCATCAACAGCGGTTAATACTTGCACCACTGCTTGTCCGTCATTTGACAACGGACGGTTTGTTATCCCGGCTAACTATCTACAACCCGGCAAGGTCATCCATCTAGTTGCCCAAGGTGTATACAGCACTACCGGTACTCCGACATTTGGTGCATGGGGTGTCTACTTTGGCTCCAACGCCACGACCCAAACATCTGATACACTGCTTGGCGGCGCCTCAGCCACTTCGGCCGCACTGCCAAGCAATGCAGCTAGCCAGTTATGGACCGTAGACTTTACAATTACGTGCTACACAGCCGGCGCCGGCGGTACAGTCAGCGCCAAGGGCACATTTACTTTTGTCCAAAGCGCCACCACTACTACCAGCGAAACGGTTCTACCGATGAGCTCCTCTACCACCACGAGTATGAATACTACCGCCTCACAAACCATATACTTATTCCCTGGATGGGGAACAAGTAACGGTAGTAACACAGCAACTGCCCAGCAGTTCTATCTGAAGACTGAATAGTCGTGTACGAGGGTTTATTTCTTGAGTGACGACAATATTTGTTTTAGCTCGGCCTGGTTTATATTGGCTGGAGCGGTAACTATAATCCAAACATTATCATCGGTGGGCAGGCTGGCAATCGTTTGGGGCTGAGCGTTTTGGTAGGCGCCTATTTGAGCTAGACCAAACTTAGTATGATACTCACGTCGCAGCGGAATCGCTTTGCTATTAAAATTCTGAATTACTGAATCATCTGGTTTAGATTGGACAGAAATGTTCAACTTTTGGCCGGAGTCACTGTTTAGTGTATATACGACTACGTCTGGTCTTGGCAAAGAGAAAGAACTTAAACTAAGTTGATAGCCAACTGGTAATTTTTTAGGGTCAGGATAATAAACAGGAAATTTAACGGCTTTTTGAATGTTTGGCGGCACTGGGCTTTGATGGGTTTGGCGGTAGATTAGTAACCCACCAGCTAGACCCACCAGCCCAGCCAACAGCAGACTAAAAAGCAGTAGTTTTTTTAACCTAAAATGGCTAGTTTTATGATTGTATTCTATAGGAAATTCCACTTGGTATAACCATAACCTACTAACCGCTCAAAAATCAAAATTAATGTATTTTTGTCGGGTTATCATTGATTTGCATGGCGGCAATCAGGCTTAGTGAAGGGGCGGCACACTGTAGGGCCGTGCAGTTAATAATTATCAAAGTATTTTTATCAGATTTGACTGTAGTTATCAGGCCGGTGCTGATAGTTCCTAATACTCCTTTACCCAGAGCAGTATTAATCTCCGTTGGATTGTTAAGCCTGACTTTCAGCCTTTGATAACTAAAATTAGCTTCTGCCGGTTGCTCGTTAACAAAGAACGATTTTTGACCAGCTTGCTCAACAGTGAATGAAAATGAGTCTTTAGAATAAGCAATGGACGATTTATCTACTTGCATCTCTGGATCTAGATTGGATGGATAATACACTATAAAATTTGGTGGGCTTGGGGTAGTACTCTTAGATTTAACAGATTGACCAGACTTATTGGTGGTTTGGTTATCTTGGGTATTTTGTTTTGTCGCGGTGGAGGATGATAAGTCGGCAGTTGTGCCCGGATTATTGATAATCGTAACTAGGTCGGGGTGTGATAGTTTTAGGTAGATCAAGAATCCCAGCACAACGGCAATAGCCAGCAGTAGAAAAATTCCGGCATAAAGGATTTTATTTGACTTCTTATTTTTGCCCAGGAAAGGAATGTACCATTCTGGGGCTGGGACTACTGACCTAGGTTTTTGCTGAGAAAAACTAGCATTATTATCTGTTTTTGATGGCCTGGTAGAACTATGGTTGGCTAAGCGGTATCTGGTTTTTGGCTCATCCATTGGTCTTTTGGTTGTTTTGGCCGATGTTTTTTAGATTATCAATGGCACTTTTGAGTTCATCCGGCCGCACGCCACCGGTGGTATTCATTGTAATAACAGTGGTAGGAGTAACTACGACGGCAGTTGTTTCGCCGAATGTATTGCCCATGGCCACCTTGCCCACGGCCGTATCAAATTGCGAGTAGCCAGCTAGCAAGTTAAGGTCCGGTTTAGTTTGGGGCATCGGCTCTTCTTTGACTGTCACCCGCTTGGATCCATGACTGAATTTATAAAAGACCTGTCCGATCTGAAAAGTCGCACTGTCTGACATATAAGTATAACCAGATGGCATCGGCGAGGGAAAGTAGACCGTAAAATTAGCCTGCTGGGTGATTTTTGGCGGGATGGTATTATCAACCTTTTTGGACTTGAAAGAATAGCCAGCGGCAAAAAGGGCCGCCGCGATAAAGGGCAGGGCTATTAAAAGTACTGGCTTGAAAATCCGTCTTTTGGCTTTTGGCGGAGCCGGCGGAACCACTGCACTGGGCTGGCTTTGGTAAGTCCGTTCCATTTGCGTAGGCTGTTCGGCTCGGTGATGGGGTGCTTCTTGGTGCGAAGGATGGTGAGCAGGGTGGGCGGTATACCCAGGTCGGGGTGAAGCCTGCTCAACAGGGGTCTGCGTAGGCTGAACTGGCTGAGAATGGTGGGGCTGTACATGGTCAGCCGGGGTATGCGGGCGATGAGTCGGATCCATCCGCCTAACTGGTATAGCATAATCTCTCCGCTGCGGTTTTTGCGGCCGCCTGATATCGTCCATAGGTGTTAATGTACCTTAAATAGTTATGCTTAACAAGAGTTAAAATACTTAACTTGTTAAGTATTAGCCGACAAAAAATAAATTGATAGAGAACATATAGCTATTACCGCCTATTATCTACCCACTAACCCCTAATTATGCTAACCTTAATGCCATAGGGAACAGATAAAAATGCCTAAACATATAATCGCGGTTTTGAATCAGAAGGGCGGAGTCGGTAAGACGACTACTTCGATAAACCTGTCGGCCTATTTGGCTAAAAACGGCCATTCGGTGCTGTTGGTAGATTCTGACCCGCAGGGGAATTCCACTAGCGGGCTGGGCCTGGATAAACAGACTTTAAAGTCCACATTGTACGACGTACTGTTTTCACGCTCGGACACTAGTTCTACTACAGTAAAGATTAATAGCAAATTATCATTACTACCATCTAACGCTAATTTAGCTGGCGCGGAGGTTGAGCTGGTCGGCCTGCCAGCCCGCGAGCTTAAGCTGCGTGATGCGCTTGCTGGATTTGACCAGGATTTCGTTTTGATTGACTGCCCGCCATCGCTTGGGCTTTTAACTATAAATGCCTTGGCGGCAGCTAATAGTGTCCTGATTCCAGTCCAAGCTGAATATTATGCTTTGGAGGGATTGAGTCAATTACTTAGTGTTATTCAGCAGGTGCGACAATCGTTGAACCCTGGGTTGGATATCTTGGGCGTGTTAATTACTCTTTTTGATAGCCGTAATTCTCTTTCGGCCCAGGTTAAGACAGAATTAGAAAATTATTTTGGCGCCAAATTGTTCAATACCATTGTCCCTCGTAATGTCCGTCTGGCCGAAGCCCCGAGTTTTGGCCGGACCATAGCCGAACACGATAAGTGGAGCAAGGGTGCCCGGGCCTATAAAGCACTAGCCAAAGAGGTTGAGAAAAGAACCTTGGGCTAAATTAACTGGTGCAAGGCTGTATAATATCCGTATGAGTGCACAAAAACAATCATTAGGCAGGGGTCTCGGAGCCTTGATTTCTGATGATCTGGATCGCTCCATACTTCAGGAAGATATTGAAAGGGTACAGAAGTTACTCATCACCGATATAGTACCTAACCCGGACCAGCCGCGCCGCCAATTTGACGATAATGCCTTGAATGAACTAGCTGACAGTATAAAGCAGCACGGAGTGCTGCAGCCGATAATAGTTATACGCTTGGACAATGGAAATACCTACAGAATCATAGCTGGAGAGCGCCGATGGCGGGCTGCAGCGCTGGCCCAGCAGTCTCATATACCGGCAATAGTCCGGTCCCTTAAGGAATTAGAGCAGCTAGAATTATCACTGATAGAGAACATCCAAAGGGTCGACCTTTCTCCTCTGGAGCAGGCACTAAGTGTTTATAAATTACAACAGCAGTTTAATCTGTCTTTGGATGAAGTTGCCAAGAAACTTGGAAAAGCCCCATCAACTATCAGTAATTTGACCCGTCTACTACAGTTACCAGACGGTGCGCGTGAGGCACTACGCCAAGGTAATATAAGTGAAGGCCACGCCCGCGCCATCTTGTCACTAAAGGGCTCACTAGCTAAACAGGAAGAACTTTTACGTAGTATCCTAGACAACGGGTGGACCGTTCGCCAAGCAGAACAGTTTGCTACCGCAGCAAAAACTGGTGCCGATGCGGAGTCGGCTAAGCAAAGAACTGCTAGTGAGAGCCTATTGACCCAGAATATTAGTAAAAATCTTGGAACAAAGGTCCAAATAAAGCACACTGCTAAAGGCGGACAGCTAATTATAGCCTTTGACTCCGACGAACACTTATTGAAGATCTCCAAAAAGCTGACCGACAATCGCTAGAGCTGTGAATAAAAAAATTATTCAGGCCTCATCAGTCAATTATATATTTAATCACTGAACTGAATTTGAATCGTTATAGAATCAGAAACCTTGAGCGTTATTTAATGGTAGAATCCTGAGCACTAATTTTGCCACTACTTGATTTGTCTTAATCGGCCCAAAATATCGGGAGTCTTCGCTATTACCGCGATTGTCACCAGAAACAAATAGCTCATCCTTTTGAAGCTGGTTATCAACTTCGCCGCCGGTAACCGGCATATGGCAGACCGGCGGGACGTCGCCCGGCGAGCAAACCTTGTAGCCGCTTGAAGTATCAGGATTGAAGCCTTGCGGATGCTCGGAATTATAAATCGTTATTTTCCCGTCCTTAACCACCACTCGCTCACCAGGTAGGCCGATAACCCGCTTTATAAGCTGTTTCTGGCCGACAAACCCCGGTAGTCCATCTTGGTTGAATATGATGATATCACCGCGGTGCGGTACATACTGGTGGCCGTCCAGCCTAGAAAAAGTTCGTGGAACTTTATTAACTATCAGGCGGTCATCATTTTGGAGTGTCGGCTCCATACTCTGTCCATCAACTTGGTAGCTTTGAATGAGGAAGGTATTTATCAATATTGCTATCAAAAAGGCCGACAAGAAAAGACCGATTGTCGAGAAAACACTCCTGAGTGAGCGGTGCCCATCAGGATTGTCCGATTGAGCTGGTTTTTCGGGCGCGGCAATGTTCGGAGGCGTTGCTGGAGAGGACTTTTGGTAAGCCTCAGCTGGTATACCTTTATTTTTAGGCGGAATTATTTCCATAGTCAGGTATCTATTATTACACATAGCCAGATTATGCATAAGGAAGTTATCAGGTTGGTAATTTATATTTCAAAGTGTATTTTTTATAATGTTATACTGGTACCTACGTAATGGAAAAACATAAGAACCATTGGGGTCGCAAGAAGACGGCCTCGATTGACGGAATTGTTCAAAATAAACGGGAAATAGGCTTTCCAACCACTTCTTCATACCAGCCAAAACGCCAACCTGTAACCCCGACACTCGACAATTTTAACCGAGCATACGGCAAAACAGACGGATTTCACTCCTCAAACGGAGCTATGCCCACCCGGTCACTGGATACTTCTGAGGCTCACGAGGCCCAACTCCTGGATGAACCCATCGTCCTGGATCATATAGAAGAACGTAAGCGGAAACAACGGTTCTGGCAAAGACATTCCAAGATGAAACGCCGCATCAAACGGACGGCCATGGCCTTTACCATAATAGTATTAGCTGCCGGCGGTTTCTTCGGTTACAAGCTGTACCATACCCAAAAGAAAGTATTGGCCGGCGGCGGCAAAGCTATCAGTATCTGCAGTGATAACGTTGATGTCAATCAGCTTGGCAAGGAAGGCGACAGCCGGATCAACATTCTGCTGCTGGGTATCGGCGGGCCGGGGCACGATGGATCTGATTTAACAGATACCATTATGGTAGCTAGTGTCGATCCAATTAATGACAAAGTCGCCCTGATATCCATACCTAGGGACTTGTGGGTGCATATTCCAGGTGATGGAAGTCAAAAAATCAATGCGGCATATCCGTATGGTAAAGAGTTGTCCAAGTCAAAAACTGGAATGGGCCAAGTCCAGGATGGCATTGCTCTTTTGGATAAAACGCTCCAGCCGGTACTCGATGGAGTACCGATTCACTATCATGTTCTCTTAGACTTCTCGGCTTTCAAGCAAATGGTTGATGCCGTCGGCGGAATCAGTGTCAATGTGCCCGACACCTTATACGACCCGACAATCGCTTGGGAAAACCATGGCAGTGCAGTCATCGCCCGTAAAGGCGTACAGGAGTTCAACGGACAGCAGGCACTGCTTTATTCGCGCTCAAGAGAAACCAGTTCGGACTTTGCCAGGGCAGAACGGCAAAGATTGATAATCGCCGCTCTTAAAGAAAAAGTTATTTCAGCCGGCACTTTCTCTAACCCGATTAAGATATCCAGTCTGCTCGACAGTCTGGGGAAGAACGTCTACACCGACTTTTCCAGCACTGACATAAAATGTCTATATCATCAGATGGCTACTATTCCTTCTACATCAATTGCTTCATTAGATATGGTGACTCCCCCGAACAATCTGCTGACCACCGGAAACATTAACGGTTTATCGGTTGTAGAACCACGGGCTGGACTATCTGATTACTCAGATATCCACACTTTCCTGCACAAATCTTTAAAGGACGGGCTTTTGACTAAGGAAAACGCCTCGGTTGCAATATATAACGCCACCGGGACTAGCGGCTTGGCGACTTCTGAAGCTAACTTATTAAAATCTTATGGTTATAACGTCACGACCATAGAAAATGCCACGAATGCTACGAACCCGCCAACATCGGTCTTGGTAGATTTAAGCAAGGGAAGCGCTAAGTACACCCGTCACTACCTGGAATCACGGCTTGGCGTAACGGCCAGCAGTAAGATTCCCAGCGATTATGGCATCGCACCGCCGCAAGGGGTCAAATTTGTTATAATCCTAGGCGAAGATGTTGACACCAGCACGAGTAACTAACTCCCTGAAGGAGCGCCAAAGTTCGGCCTCTGGCTTAGCATCTAAACTTAAGCCAGCCCGCGGTTATTCGCACGTTTTTTACCTAGCTTTAAACATATTATTGCCCGTCCTAGCCTACATTTTGGTACGGATAGATTTCGTAGTGGTGGCTATCTTTCTGATATTCCTAAGTAAGTGGCGGATGTTCGCAGTCAGGCCGAGATATTGGATAGCCAATCTGATTTCTAACGGTGTGGATATTATGGCGGCTATCTCTTTCGTGGTATTTATGGCGAGCACGACTGTAGCTTGGTGGCAGCTGTTTTGGATGCTGGCATATATCTGGTGGCTTTTATGGCTCAAGCCGCGCTATGACGTTCTGAGCGTTTCGGCCCAGGCTATGATCGGCCAGCTTTTGGGCCTCAGCCTTCTTTATCTAAAGTTCGGTGATAGCTCGATAGTGATACTGGTTGCCGGCACCTGGCTGGTTACTTATTTGTCGGCACGCCATTACTTAACATCTTTTGAAGAAGTGCACGGGGCTTTGCTAGCTCATATCTGGGCTTATTTTTCGGCTAGTCTAGCTTTTATACTTGGCCATTGGCTATTATTTTACGGCACTATTGCGCAGATAATAGTTATTCTGACAACCGTCGGCTACGGCCTGGCGGCTCTTTATTATCTGGATGCCACCGAGAGGTTACCGTCGACGCTTAAGCGGCAGATGCTGAGCATCATGCTGGCCATTTTAGTTATCATCGTATTATTCTCCAACTGGACTGGCTCGACTCTCTAAAGTAACATTCAGCTATTATTCAGAAATTTGATCTAGGATGGGATTTGTATGGATGTCTCAAAGAAAGAAACACCTGAACCTAGTAAAAACCCCAGCGGCACTTATTCAACGAAATCCCTGCCGGTGGTGAATTATGAAGCCCTCCGCGCCCGAATGGGCAGTGCGATTCCGCACAGGGCACGCTCGTCGCAGTTTAAAAATGTCGGCCTGATTCTGCTGGCTTGTTTGCTGATCGGCTTCGGCGGAGGCTGGTTGGGCGCCAAATCATATAACCACGACCGTTTAGCTGTGGCTACCAGTACTGCTGCTAAGCAACAATATGTTTCCAATGAGAGTGAACTGATATCTTCAATTGCCAAGGACGTTGGTCAAAGCGTAGTCTCGATAGATGTCACCGGCCAGGATACCAGCCCGGCCCAAGATATCTTTGGATTCTCATTCCCGCAGAGCCAGCAGACACGGAGTGCCGGAACCGGTTTCATCATCAGCAACGATGGCATAATAGTTACAAACCGGCACGTAGTCCCAACCGGAACTACAGCGGTTAGCGTGACCCTAGAAGATGGAACCAAGTTTGACAATGTACAGGTGATTGGTAGGACCAATGGCTCTAGTTCCCAAGATATCGCCTTCTTGAAAGTCGGTGATCTGAAAGGCAAAACTCTCGTGCCGGCAGCTATCGGCGATTCATCCAAGATGAAAGTCGGGGATAAGGTAATAGCCATCGGCAATGCCCTTGGCCAGTTTCAAAATACAGTCACTACCGGTATAGTCTCCGGCTTTGGCCGCGATGTGACAGCCGGTGACCAGTCGGGTTCCCAAAACTCCGAAAACCTGACTGATTTATTCCAGACTGACGCAGCTATTAACGAGGGTAACTCCGGCGGCCCGCTAGTTAACATCAACGGCGAAGTCATCGGTATCAATACTGCCGTAGCTTCTAACGCTCAGAACATTGGCTTTGCCCAGCCGATAAACGACCTCAAGGCTATGATATCCAGCGTTTTAAATAGCGGCCAACTGCAGCAGCCTTACTTAGGTGTGCGCTATGTGTCATTGACTAATGACCTAGCCAATGAATTCAATCTTAAAGTTAACAGGGGTGCTTATGTGTTTGCCAGCAATAATGAGCCGGCAGTCCTATCGGGCTCACCGGCAGAAAGGGCAGGCATCAAAGACCACGACACCATAACTAAAGTTAACAACCAGACAATCGACGACAAGACCAGCCTGACCAGCGCCTTGAGTAAATATAAAGTTGGCGATACGGTTACTTTGACAATTGTTCGCGAAGGCAAGACCACAACGCTCAAAGCCACTCTCGGTAATGCCCCCACAAGTTAAATACTTAACTTGTTAAGTATTTCTAGACGGGCTTAAAAATTTGAATGAAGTCTTCTGAGCCATCGATTTTAAAACCATATTTTAATGCAATTTCACCTAGTATGGGATGCTGAGGTGGTAATGCCTCGGTAAGTACATATTTCGGTTTCCAGGTGAAGCGGTGCAGTTGTGCGAATAACTTACGGTAAACATCTAGACCATCCTTGCCGCCAAAGATGGCAATTTTCGGCTCAGCCATGGCGGCTTCATTAATCTTCCAGGTGTTGGGCACATAGGGCAGGTTGGCCAAAATCACATCGTAGGGTCGCAGAGGGCGGCTTAGTAAGTTCATCTTACGGGTATGCAGATGTAATTCATGAAGATGAGTATTATGCTTAGCGACGGCTAAGGCTCCTGCTGAAATCTCATATAAATCCACAATTGAACCTTGGATTTCCAACGCCGCGATGATTCCAATCGCGCCGGAGCCGGTACCGACATCAGCGATTGCCGGCTTTTTGGTCAGTTTGAGTTTCTTAAGCATCTCAATCATCGTCTCACTTTCCGGCCTGGGTTCCAGTACATGTCGGTTAATTTTAAACCGCCGGCCGTAAAATTCGGTGTGTCCTCTAACATAAGCCAGCGGTATGTGGGTAGCGCGCCTGGCCAATTTTCTATTTAATTTCTTGACTTGCATACTTGCTATTTCGGCCTCCGGATGAGCTAAAATCCAGCTGCGGTCTTTGTGAAGCAAGTCTTCCAGCAGAATCAGGGCATCGAGGTGAGCCGAACCAATTTCAGCTTTTTTTAATTTATGCTCGGCCTCAGTAAATAACTTACCGAGCGTCATTGGTTTGTTCTAAGATCTCGTCCACCATCAGTTTAATCTGTTTGCCAGCATCGATAGTGATAGCTCCGATAGCCTTTAATTCCTCGTCAAACTCCTCGTGCCGGCCGATTACCCTTTGTAAGTCCAGCGGGTGGCGGCCAAAATAATTATTGGTCCTGGTGCCTAGGCGATGGATTATTATTTGGTTCGGCGCGGTCAACAAAAAAATCTTATCGAAATCTTTATAAAACTTTGCCTGATTGGCTGTGATTGAGCAGATAAAAAGCGGTTCGTTAGAGTGCTTTTTAAAAAGATTAAGTAAGATCTTCTCATCAAACACCCGGTGATGCTTGTCATACCATTCCTGGGTTGGTTCGTGCGGGCGGTGCACCCTTTCGCCCGATTGTTTATCAGCATAGTAACTGAATCCTTCTTCGGTATCGTAGGCGGCAAAACCTCGCCGCCTCAACTCTTTGGCAATTGTGGTTTTGCCAGTTCCGGCCACTCCGGTGATCAGATATCGCTTACTCATTCGCTGGATCTCATTAATTCTAATTCCTTGGCCTGCAGCTGTTCGGTTATATCCTCGAAATTACCGTCTAGTGCTCCGGAAAGATTGGAACGCGAATAGCCGATGCGATGGT
>DATIIZ010000047.1:0-10209 GCA_035479215.1 Candidatus Babeliales bacterium
GTTCGACTTTGTTAAATTGATGGACACGGAATAATCCGCGGTTGTACTTGCCGTAAGCGCCGCCTTCGGCTCGATAACTGGGGCTCCAGGCTGACATTTTTGACGGTAGCCAATTAGTCGGGATAATCTCACCGGCAAAAAAACCTGTTAGAGGAATTTCGGCTGTAGCAATCAAGTTAAGGTCTTCGTCTTCTACTTTATAAATTTGCTTTTCATTGCCTCGGGCTGAAAAACCGGCGCCTTCGAGTGTCTTGGTGTTTACCATGTGCGGCACTACCATTGGGTAAAAGCCTTTGTTTTTAACGAAATTAAGCGTGAACTGCAGCAGTGCTAGTTCCAGCTCTACTAACCCAGCTTTCATATAATAAAACTTATTCCCGGCTACTTTGGCGCCGCGTTCAAAATCTAGCATTCCATGTTCTTCCGCCCAAGTTAAGTGGTCTTTGGTTTCTCCTTTCTTGGCTTCGCCCCAGGTTTTTATTTCGACATTATCTTCTTCCCCACCCAGCGGCGTGTCATCAGGAAATACGTTCGGAACTTCAGCTAGCAATTTATTAAATTCGCCATCTATTGGTCTAAGTTGATCCTCAAGCTTGTTAAGTTTTTCTTTAAGATTCTTCCCGACTTCAAATCCCTGACTACTTCCATCAGGATGCAGGCCTTGTTTTGCGTGCTGGTTTCTCAAATTTCTCGTTGATTCAATCTCAGTAAGTACTTTTCGGCGGTTATTATCGAGTTCTAGAAGTTTTTGAATATCAACTTCATAGCCTTTTTGTTTTGATTTTTCAGCGACTAAATCGGCATTTTCCCGGATAAAACGGATGTCTAGCATAACTGTATTATAGCCTCTCTGCTATTTTTTCCAGCCAGTTAAGCAGAAGCGATTGATAAGTATGATTACGTTCTTCATCTAGCCCCAAGCTATGCGGCCAGCCTTTCATAAAATTATAATCAAGCATTGATTTGTCCTGGACAGCATCAACATAGTTTTGAACTGTCTGATGCGGTACCAGCTCGTCTTTCTCTGCCTCGATTACCTGTATGTCTCCTCTGAAGTTACGAATGTCTTTGAGTGCCCGATTTTTTGAGGGCTCTAGTTTTGTTCTTCTCCATTTCATCACATTCTCATCTACGTCTCCTGATTGGTTTATTTGCGGTTTATCAAATTGATCATCAGGGTAATTCGCGGGAACTCTCAAAGACAATGCAGTGACTTTCCTTTGTCCACTCAATAGTGCTGAGAGATAGCTGCCGTAGCTGCTGCCAACTGCAACAATCTTTGTTCCCCCTGGCAATTTTCTAATAAAAAAATCGTAAGCTGCTAACGCCTCATCCAAAGATTTTTTCCGAGTAATATCCTCGAGCTTGCCTTCGCTATTGTTATGACCGCCTAGGCTAAAGATCATAGCCGGATAGCCTTTCATAGCCAGTGAGGCAGCGGCGTTTTCGTTTGGCAGACCAGTCCAGCCGTGGATGAATAAAACCGCCAATTTTTTAGGTGTTGAGGTCGGCCAGTATAAAAAACCGCGCAGTTTGAGGCCATTTACGCTAAACTCTAGCGGTTCTTTTTGCATTTTTAGCCTGGTTTGTTTGAATTGAATCTAGAGTTAACGTTGTTCGGGCTCGGGCATAGCTGCAAAACTCACAAGATCCGCCCATGGCCGCAGTACCAACTTCAGGAATTTCATCACCTTCTAGGCACTGTTTTAGCTTAATAATAGCCGGCTCTATCCAGGTAGCATTCCCTTCATAGGTAATTATCTTCGTTTTAAATTCCACCTTGTCATAAAAACCATCAAGATCTAATCGTCCGTTGGTGTAAACAAAGTAACCGGTATCACTTACCTGGAATCCATTCTGGCGCAGCAGCCATTGGTATATCTCCATCTGCCGTTTATACATTATCTGCCATTCGGCATCCAAAGTAATCTCGGCAGCCTTGGCTGTAGCTTTGTAGTCGACGACGAACAGCTCGCCAGCATCATTAATCCAAACGTCATCAATCGCGCCGTAGACTATTAGGTTTGTCGGCTCATGCAGCGTGGCTACGCCTGTAAAATTGTGACGCCATTTATCCAAGTCATCGTGCTGCATCGGCACCGCTTGGATCTTATGCTCTACCATCCAGGGGTGCGGCTTTTTTTTAAGCCGATATGAATCGAATTCTTTTTTAAGTAGTTCGTCTATAGCTTTGTTAATTTGGAACGGCGGTCCACTGGGCCTTTTAATCTTAAGGCGGGCGTCCAGCCAAAAACAGCGCGGACACTGTGTGAACAGCTCGATTTTGCTGCGGCTTATCTTATAGGCCGCGGTTTGGCCAGGTTTGTAGGCCGGGTTCCTCTCGTATGCCATTGACCATATTGTAACAGCCCAGAACACCCAGATATTTAAAGAATTTAAATGCCTGGGTGTACTAGGTTTTGTTTGCCGCGGCTGGATAAGCCGGGTTACGAGAACCTAATAACTCGCTAGTTGTGGTAGGTCGAGGCCTGAGCAGCTGGGCCACCGCCTTTCGGGTTGTGTCGAAAGTTGCTGCCTAGGTCGGGTCGGCGAACTTCGCCAGCAGCTCTTTGCGTTGGCGGTTCGAAAGCCCTCCGAAGGTTTTGCTCTGGCTGATCCGGCACTGAGACAGGATCCGCCCGGCCTTTACCTTGCCGAACCCCGGTAGGGCCTTGAGCAGGTCGCAGACCTGCATGCTTCCGACGTAGTCAGGCGGTTTGACGATAATCGCCCGGACCGCGGCTCTGCGGAGCCTCGCGTTCGGCAGAGCCTGCAGGCCCTTCTTGAGCATGGCGCGCCTGATGCGGATGTCGTTGGCCTTCTTGAGTGCCTGCATCCGCTGCTGCTGGGTGCGCGGAGGTGCTTCGAGTGACATGGTTGCCTCCAGTTCGGATTACATGACCCACAACTTTAAATATTATAACATTTATCCTCAGTTTTTACTACGCTTAGCATCCAGTTGGTGGATACGCTGATGGTCCAAGCCAAAATAATGGCCCACTTCGTGCCAGACGGTATGGCCGATATTTTCTCGAAGCTCTTTATGATTCCGGCTGGCCGCCACAAGCGGGTTTTTAAAAATTGTAATTTTATCGGGCAAAAGCTTCAACGTGCCATTTCTGGCCGGCAGCGGCACACCCTCGTAAAGTCCGAAAAGTGTTTCATTTGGATAAAGATTCAGCCTGACTCTTTGCTCGGGAGTTGGGTTATCTTCAATCAGAAAAGCTACGTTTTGGATGTGCTTATCATATGGTGATGGAATGGCATCAATGGCTTCAGTTAGGTAGCCTTCAAATTGCTCTTCGCTTAAATCCACCCATTTAGTTTATCAGTTTAATAAGAGTGCTTAGGAAAGGTATTCTTTATATCTCATCCCTAAGAGTATGACCTTTCCGCTTCATAAGCGGAGACGAATTTTTTCGTCAGATCCGATGAGAAACCGCGAAGGGGTTTTCTCATTTTATCAAAAAGGAGCGTCCTCACAATCACGCTCCTTTTCCCAAAACCCCTCGACTAGCCATTATTAATCAGGTCTGTAAAAAGCTCAGTAACATAATTGTGCTTTAAATTGTTGGAATTCTTACCAAGAGTGAGTGACTTTACAAACAGTCAAGATTTTACTGTTCGTATATATTTTTAGATGTTATGGGAGCAAATAACCATGATAGTAAAGTTCATAAGCCTAGCTACGGCCATCGTTACGTTGGATGTGTACCTACAAAGTCAGCTCTCTTCGAGCGACCCTCTGTTTTTCTTCACGTCTAACAACCTAGCTGTAAATATCGCTTTTGTAATACTGTCGGTTGTGATGGTGGCTTTGAGTTTCAAAAAGAGATTCGATAGCTGGTTATCACATGCCGGGAGTGTTATCGCGGGTTTGGCTTTGTTTAGCTTTGGAACGGTAGGCGGCTTTATGAGTGATGCCAATAACGCTCTCACAAGCGTACTACTGCCTCTTAATTACTTGCTTATTTTAGAAGCTGGGGTGGTTATAGGAATATGCGCTTTGAGTTATAGTCACCCAAAGTATCCGGAGAAACTGAGTCTGTCTCATATGATGCTACTCATCAATAAACTTGCTTTTCTGGTTCCCCAAATCCCTCATTCCCCCACTCCACACATAGCTGGTCTTTCCAGCAGTATTCGAAACAATGTCGCTTCAACCTCGGAGAGGTTGATAATGCCCACCCAGAGTTTTTCTGGCGGAAATAGCGGCAACTCTACTGGTCGCACGAGAATGGCCTAAATATATAAAAAGGAGCTCCTTGCGGAGTTCCTTTTTAGTTGGATCCGCCTCCGAAGAGGCTTTTCCGTTTGTCACCTCACGATGACAATTAACAGTGTATTAGGCCTTAGGCCCATTGTCAAACACTTATGTTTATTCTATAAAGGCTTGTGTTTTATTTACAGATATGTCTTTGTGCATAAAATGTGTAAAACTATTCCCTGCTTAACGAGAATGAGTGGCCTGGGATGGGCCACTCATTAAGTTTGTGAGGTGTACTTTTGGCTTTATTTTATTTAAGCCAATTTAAGCATAATCCTATTAAATCGATAATTCAATAATAAAATAATTGATTTCGGGAGCTATTCAGCAGACCTAAAGTTCTATACTAATTCCTATTTTTAACAACTTGGCTTTTTTTGGATTTTTTAACAGTTAGGCTGTTCAAAATCTCACTGCGTAATATTTATTGACCGCTAAAATATTGATGGTAGAAGGAGTTTTGATTGAGTAAAAAAGCCGAAGATATATTTACCCGTTTTACCAGCTCGGCGGCCAGTGCACTCGGGCATGCCTGGATTTTTGTAGTAGCGCTGCTAGTCCTGTTTATATGGGGCCTAAGCGGACCACTACTTGGTTTTTCTGATACTTGGCAGTTAATTATCAATACCGGCACCACGATCATTACTTTTCTGATGGTTTTTATCATCCAGAACACTCAGAACAGAGATAATTTAGCTCTGAATTTAAAACTTGATGTCCTTTTAAAGAAGTTGAATGCTGATAAAGAAGATCTACTGGAAGCCGAGAAAAAGAGCGATAGGTATTTAGAATCAAAAGTAGAGAAAGAACAAACAACTTCGAAGAGCCGGAACAAAAGGAGTAAATAATGATGCGCAAAGTCAATACTATCGATGATCTTAGACTGGATATCTTGCAGGCTATAAAACGCGCCTACATCCGGAAAGGCTATGTACCTCACAAAATGCATAAAGAAGCCGAGGTATCCAATCATGACCAAGTTCAGGATGAAGCTCCGACAGTTGACCATAAGATTAGGATTGATCACGAGGCGGGCCAACAAGATGAAAAAAAAGCCGAACAAGGACCAGAAGAACTTCTAGAGGTCACGGAAAGTTCGCAGGAAATTCTCTATGAGGCTCAAACAGTATTTCCATTCACCCTGTTTCCTGATTCGATAACTCTTGACCGGGAAAAAATAACGATTGCTGACAGGTTCTTTTGGCGGACAGCCACTATAACCAGTGTTCCTGTCAGTGAAATACTTAGTGCCCAAGCCAGCGTCGGCCCCTTTTTCGGCAGTCTGCATATGGTTTTCAGTTTTTTTGCTGACAACCAAAAGACATTGAAATTCCTCTGGCGGCAGGATGCCATTGAACTCCAAAGGATGTTGCACGGTTATATTATCGCCCACAAGAAAGAAATCAATACATCGACTATGGAGTTAGAAGATTTGAAGACGCTCTTACATGAACTCGGCTCCGGCGCTAATGACTAGAACTTTTTCTTAACTGACTGCACTGTCAGTCACAGTTAACAAAAAAGGAGCTCGTCTGGGCTCCTTTCTTGTCGTATCTCGCCGCCGAAACGGTCCGCCTACTGGCCACCTCCCGTGGTTAATTTAAATATAGGATTCTCTGGGACAGATTGGCAGTGATTTTCCGCACAATGGTTGCTTGTTTTTTATGTGATTATATTTCCAATCGATGTGATTTTCAGACTTCGAATTTTTCGATATGTTCGTTCAAATCCTTTAGGAACTGCTTGGCTTGGGCTTTGGTCATAGCTACCCTAGCTACGATATTTTGCTGGGCCGGGTCAGGCAGGGCCTGCGCGAAGTTGAGTGTAACTGCCTGGTCGTTGTTGGTTATTAAATAGGAATCTATGTATAAGACTCTGGTCTTATTGGGGTCCAGATTAAAATTAACATTTGTCGATTTATTTTCCGCCACGATTATCTCCTATTTCAGCCTGTAATCCGGCTTAGGTAGCCGGTTTTTCAGTTCTAACAGTAACATCCCTTCGCCCAGCCAGCACGCCAGTACCAATGCGAATATGCTGATAATAGGAATGAAGTAGAGCAATATCAATATCATGCTTCCGGTCAGCGTTACCAGAAAGGCGTTATGCTGAGTCTTCCAAACCCGCCTGCCCAGCCAAAAAGCGCTGAAGATGCCGCTTGAAAGGTTTATCAGCAACCACATTAGTAGGAGAATGATCGCCAGCGGTATGCCAACTATAGTCAGCACCAACATGAATATTATTATCGGCACGGCAATATTTGCGCCGAATCCGACTAATAATGACATGCCGGGCCTTTCCATACCTTGTTGGCTGACCCGGTTTAGAACTTTGGGCAACAAAGCCGTGACTACCAAGGCAGTTATCAACAGCATCAAGGCCACGAAACCGGCTGTAGCTCCACTGAAGAAAAGAAGCCGCAGAGCAGAATGGTGCTTCTCTTGGGGCTGATGATGTTTTATATCCCCACTTACAAATGCGCCATTGGCCATTTCAATCTTATTCTTGCTGGTGTAGTCGATACTACCGCTCACTTTGGCATTACTGCCTAGTATTAATTTATCGCCGCCACTTTTAACATCACGGCCGATGCTTCCATTGAGGTAGACTGAGGAGCCACCGGCTGCTAAATCGCGGCCGATGCTTCCATTCAGACTGGCACTACTGGCAGCCAGACTTAGGTCGCCACCGATTCTGCTCTTGGAATCAGCGTTCAGCGTCTCGGCAGCAATTGTAGCGTTGCGATCTACCATGCCTGTCAGGTTTACAGTCTGGGCTCCCAACCGTACATCACCTTCGATATGCCCACTGAGATTGATAGTTTGCGCCCCACAGATTAAATCGCCTTTCACTATACCGCTGATATTTACTGTCTGGCCTGCACAAAAGACATCGCCGTTTACAGTTCCGGCAATATCCAGATTTTTGGCAGCTGCCCAGAAACTACTATCAACAGTCTCGTTTGACTTTACCGTTGCTGAGTCACCACTTCTAAATTCAGTCCAAGCCTGGGCTTTGGCGCCAAAGGCTAATGTTAAAAAAACAGCCGCAGCTAAACCAAGTACCAGCCATCCTCTCTTTTTCATAGCGGAGCCTCCTCTTTAAACCCAATTATAGCTATTTAGTTAGGCACTCGCAAAGCCGGACTTTAGATATATCCTATGTGCTATCTTGGGTTGGGCTGGAGCAAGCTGACACGGTTGCCTTCAGTGTCTTCGATCGAAATCCATAGTCCGACCCCCGGTATCATTTGAGGTTCCATGGTTTTATTGCCTTTTGCATCCATACCTCCCAGGATTTTGCCACCGGCTTTTTTAACTTCTTCCATAGCTTGATTGATATCATCAACGGAAATCACCACAGAGGGTGCGTGCGAACCCGGACTATCGGTCTTAGCATAAAAACCGCCGTTGATATTGCCAGGCGTCTTCACCATACCGTCCTTGTCGGTATCAGTGGTATGTGCCACTACGTAATTACCCATCTCTTGACCCATTACCTCTGTTTCCCAGCCGAACACAGATTCATAAAACTTCACCATCCTACTTTTATCTTTGTAACCCATTTCAAAATGCACTACTGGACTCATTTTCATAAAAGACCTCCCTCTTATCTTTTAAGTATACTCTCATAAATCGTGAAGAATTATTCGATCCTATCCGAGTAAAAAAGTAATCAACTGGTGATTGTGCTAATGGCTAGTTTATGTTGTAAAAATCTTTCAAACTATTGACGCATCGTATCGTCAAACTTTACTATCGAAGAGGCAGATGCCATGCCCGCAAGGTATGGCTGAGAGCTTGAAAATTTGTGAGTCGCACCAAGTTCCAGATTTATAGCGGATTGGCGATCCATGGAAGCCGATCTTTCTAGAGATCTGGAAGGCCTTCTGACAAAACAGTGCTGGTAATCGCACATGCTGCAATAGCAACGGTGATTGTCAGCGCCCTCGTTGGGGCAAAGGAGGCAGGCTGTGCAGCGCCCGGCCGGGCGTTACAATCCCAAGGATATCTAGGGAGCACCACCGAGAATGCAATCAACGCAAATACCCCACCACTTAGGCAGTGGTGGGGTATTTTGTTTTTTAAGAGCGGTCTATTAAAAATCTTAATGCAAATGTGCGCTAAATCTCACATTATTGTCCTTTTATATCTGTTATATTCTAGGTGCGATGCTGGATTTGGAGAATAATTATGCCAGAGGAGTCGATAAGCTGTTCGCTGGCGGTCGGGATAAAATTTATTCTAAAAACCAATTAATTCACTATCAGGGTGATCCTCTGAGCCATATCTACCTGGTGACAAAGGGCTACATCAAAGGTTATACGATTCTGGATTCAGGAGATACTAGGACGATGTTTATACTCAGTAAAGGTGATATATTCCCCTTGGCTTTCTCCGCTTCTTTGGACTGGTCAAACTATAAAATCCTATACTTCTACCAATCATTGACCGATTGTCATGTCCGGGTACTAACCAGCGGTACGTTTAAGGACAAGTTAGAGACCGACTCCGAAGCCATGAATTCATATTTGGCTTTTTTATCTTCTACCAACGAAGCGATCATGAACCAACTGGAAATCATGAAAAATAAGAAAGCCATTGAAAAAGTCAGCATGCTTTTACCTTACCTGATTGCCAAGGCCGGTAAAAAAGTTAAGCCCGATGTCTATGAACTCCAATTAAAGCTATCCCATCAGGAGATCGCGGATATATCTGGGGTGACGAGAGAGACCACTACCACACTTATAAAAGAACTGGAGAAAGAGAAGATAATAGACCAGCAACAGGGTAAATGGCTAATTAATACCAAGAATCTAACTAAATATATCCCCGACCGCAATTAACAGATAGGCTGTGATAATAATTACTGCCGTAAAGTAATTATCTGTAATATATTCCCCTAAAGTGCGGAGCCTGACAGAAGAATAAAAAAGGGCGATTGGAGGATAGATGGATAGAGATGGAACACTCCAAAATGAGGGCTTGTATGTTATTAGTCCGGTTTTCCGAGAGGGTGCCACGATACCTCCGCAGTACACCTGCCGCGGCCAGAATGTTAACCCACCACTAAATATCTTCAACACTCCAAAAGGCACCCAAAGCCTTACGCTCATAATGCATGATCCCGATGCCGTGAATGGGGACTTCCTCCATTGGCTGGTCTGGGACATTCCACCTTCCACCGAATCTATACCAGTAAACAGTGTGCCAATCGGCGCCATGCAGGGCCTTAATGGACGTGGTGAGCCCAATTATACTGGCCCCTGTCCGCCTAAGGGGACTGGCACTCACAGGTATATGTTTGATTTTTATGCACTGGATACGAGCCTCAACTTAGGGAACAGCTCGGCTATCGTAGACGTCATTAAAGCCCAAAAAGGCCATGTCCTGGCCCATACGGTACTGGTGGGGACTTTCGCTGCCGAAGCTTAGTTTATGGGGGCGTAATCTATGTGACAGGCACCGATTCCAGTCTTTTTTGTAAAATTTTGGTGCTCCTCTTCTGCTGGCCAAAAAGTCTCGGCTTTTTCAACAGTAGTAACTACCTGAGCGTCAGTCCGATATTTGTTATACATATTAATCATTTCCTCTGCGGCCTTTTTTTGACCAGCGTCTGCATAAAATATCGCTGACCTGTATTCTGGTCCGATATTAGGGCCGTCTCGGTTTAGCTGCGTGGGGTCGTGCATCCTGAAAAAGTGCTTCAATAAAGTATGGTAATTTACTTTTGACGGATCGAAAGTAATTTTAATTGCTTCGGCATGGCCTGTTTTTTTACTGGCCACGTCCCAATACGAGGGATTGTCTGTTCTTCCACCGATATAGCCGACTTCTGTTTCAATCACACCCGGAACCTGGTCGAAGTAATACTGTACTCCCCAAAAACAGCCGGCCCCGAAGATTGCAGTTTCGCGTTTACTCATATATTTATATTATCAA
>DATIIZ010000048.1:0-43677 GCA_035479215.1 Candidatus Babeliales bacterium
GGATCACCAATTTACTTATGCTTAATTATAAAAATTTTATAGTGTCCGAGCTCTTTCTAGTACTTTGATATCATTACAGAGTGAAATACAAAGCCATTATTTTTGATTTAGATGGCACAGCTATTCCTAATAATTTCAATGGTATTCCTTCGGAGCAACTTATAAATACAATTAGCAATGCTCAAAATACGATAAAACTTTGTGCAGCTACTGGTCGTTCCATTTCTATGGCGAAAGATATATTATCTGCTCTTCAGCTAAAAGACCCTTGCGTAATTTCTGCGGGCACACAAATAATTAATCCGTTAACAGATGAAATTTTATGGGAAGTAACCTTAGAATCTGATGACGTAAAAGAGATATTAAAAATCTGTACCCCATATCCGTACGAGGTTCTAGTACGGAATGAGCTGATAGGTGAAGGGGGGACAGCAGCGTTGAGGGCTATTTCTGGCAATATTAACGTTATATACGTAATGGGATGTGCTGAAAATGATGCTGAAGTGATGCTTACAGAATTAAACAAATTAAATGATGTTACGGCTGCTGGAGTTCGGTCTTGGTCACTGGATAAGGTCGATTTGCATATAACGCATAGAGATGCGACTAAAGAACACGCTGTTTCAGAACTGCTTCGAATTCTTGGGCTAAGTAAAGATGAAGTAATTGGAGTCGGAGATGGAGATAACGATATACACTTATTCGCCGGTGTCGGCCTGAAGGTTGCAATGGGTAATAGCACTAATAAGCTCAAAAGCCTATCAGATGAGATTACTGACTCAGTGGATGATAATGGTTTAGCAAGAACAATTAATAAATATAGTTAGCGGTTCTACTCCCAGCAGGAATACTTATAAACTCTATTTCACCCCTAAGGTACTTATTCCAAGCTAATATTTCTGACAAGATTGGGTTCCAATTCGATATCAGTTGGTTCACCAGATATCAAAAGAGGCCAGCTTTGGCCTCTTTTTCAGGTTCAGATATTTCCGACTAACTTCGACGGGAACGGCTTCCACCCTTCCTACCGGCTGCCACAGTCCTGGGATCGCCCTTCTTAAATTTCATCGGGCTATTTTTACCGCCAAGGCTCCTGATGCGGTCAGCTTGTTCGTCACTCATCGCGGCGAAGCCTCGAGGTTTGCTTGATGCAGCCATAAGCACCTCCTAACTCTTATTGGCACTCCTCACGATATAGAAACAATTTAGGATAAGCTATAAGATTCTTTACCGCTAAGCGGTGAGAAATTTAATACTTACCTTCGCGACCGATCAGCGAAAGCAGATGATAGACTACGCTAAAGAAGACTAAGCTGAAGATAATCTCGACAGTATTAGCATTGGAAAAATGGTGCCTATGGCAGACAGAACTTATAAAGTGACGAATTTTGGATTGTTTATTTCGGTTCAAGACTTATAAATTTTAGCATAAAAGCTTTGTTTTTCGAGTATATTTTTTCGAGGCACATGTTTTTGTAATAAATTCTATATTGCCAAGCAGCCTAAAGTGCTTATAATTTTAACCAGCCATGCGGGGGCTCCTAAAAGGTTCCTCCTCGCAGACTACTACACCCCAGGGCGGTACACACGTGTCAATGCCGGTCCCTCCAACGCATCAGCTCCTTAGCCAACGGATTAGACAGAGAACGGTTGTCTACTCTTATCTAAGCAGCTAACTCTTATAAAAATCCGTTTGCCGCGTCTAAGAACAGATGGAGGCCCTCTTTTATTAACCCAAAGAAGATGCCAGGAGAACGAAAATGGACCAGTCAATACAAATCAACAAAGACGTTAACATCGTCGCTTTTTACTTTAAAAACGATAACCGCCGGCTGCGCTGTTTTCCCAAACGGATGGAGTATGACGGCAAGCGCGTAGACTTTACCGAAACCGGGATGGTGCACCCGACTAAACAGGGAAAACGGATGCTGCACATCTTTGATATGACCGACGGCAGTGCTGATTACCGGTTGGAGTTTGACGCCCAAAACCTAAGCTGGAAGCTGATCTGCATAACCGATTTTCATCACGCCGCCCATGTAACGCCGGTCTTCGCTAGTTGAGGAAGGAGCAGACCATGCCCAGATATAGGCCGGTTGAAGAAGTGCCCCTTAATACAGAGGCGCCTCAGATACTGCACATCGACCTGAACAGCTGCTTTGCCACGGTGGAGCAGCAGGCCAGGCCCCTGCTGAGGGGGCAACCGCTGGGTGTGACTAACCGCCTGACCAAGAACGCCTGTGTGGTGGCCGCCAGCTATGAAGCCAAAGACCAGGGAGTTAAGGTAGGTATGTCATTCAGTGAAGCTCGGCTGCTTTGCCCGGATTTGATTATGGTAGAGACCGACCCGCCCAAATACCACTACGTTTATAAAAAACTTATCCGGATTATGAAGTCCTACTCACCGAATATCGGTATGAAGAGTATCGATGAGGGCATAATCGATTTTCACGGTACCCGGCAGTTTGTCAACCGGCGGCCGCTAGCAATAATCGGGCACGAGATAAAACAGCGTCTGCGCGACGAGGTGGGCTCCTGGATGAAATGCAACATCGGCATTGCGCCTAACAGGTTTTTGGCCAAAACTGCCGCCAGCCTGCACAAACCCGACGGTCTGGATGTTATTACTTATAAAAACCTGCGCCAAACTTTGTCTTCTTTAGAGCTGACCGACTTAACCGGCATCGCCGAACGCAACCAAGCCCGTCTGAACGCGGCCGGGATTTATACCGTTTTGCAATTCTTAGATGCTTCGCCGGATTTATTGGCCCGGAAGGCCTTTAGAAGTATCTGCGGAGAGGACTGGCACAAGCGTCTGCGCGGCTGGGAAGTGGACGATGTAGAGTACTCGACCAAAAGTGTCGGGCGGCAGTTCGTGATGGACGAATGGCAGCCCGACGAAGAGGTTCTGCGCAGCCGCCTGAGCCATCTATGCGAAACCACTGCGATGAAACTGCGCTTCCGGGAACTGGCCGCCAGGGGAATGCACCTTTATCTTATGTATTCCAACGGAGATGTCTGGTATGAGAGGAAGATGTTCAAAACGGCGGTTTACAGCGATGCCGAGGTTTACCGGCGGGCACTCCTGTTGTTTAACCACCGGCCACGGGATGCCTGGGTGAGGATGATGTCAGTATCCTGTTATAAACTCGAGCCGTCAAACACTAGCCAGCTGAGTTTATTGGAGGAGGTTAACAGAGAGACCTGGCTGACCGAGGCCATAGATACCATCAACAGCCAATATGGCGAATTCACCATAACTTACGCCTCCAGCTTATCGGCTAAAGGCCGGATAAAGCAGAAGATTCCTTTTGGTTCTACGCGTTACTTTGAGCTGCTCTGCAATCGAGCTTAAGCTTGCGTCGGTTGGGCAGTAGGCTATTATCAGGTGTATGAAAGGCCCAGAAGGCGATACCGGCCATGAGACTCGCAGAAAGCCACGTTTAGTTCCTGTGAGTGGTGGTGCTATAAAAAGAGGTATTGAAGCTGCGCTAGGTTCGGGCAACCAAGGCTGGGAAAGAGCCCTTAGGGAGTTTGCCGGGCAGCCTCATTTAAACGACGCGATGAAGACCATGAAATTCTTCAGAATCGGCGCAGCCGCTGTCGGAGACACTCCGTGGTCGAGAACTCTAGCACAAACCGAAGTTTTAACCCATCTTTCAGGAGCGGCCGTATATTTTAAATGCGTAAAAGAAGAGGGGAAACTCCAAAAACGACCGATGCCCAAAATTGCAATGGAAGACAGAACTTTCTGGATGATGAATACTTACTCTGAAGAGTTCTTTCACGCCGTTGACAGAGAGGATTTTGATAACCCGGATCCTATACTTGAAGCTATAGAAAAACATGAAGCTAATTATCTGGAATTCGCTACGGCTCATCCTGACTTTATGGCAATGCTGGACGAGATTCCTTGGCCAGAGCGTGTACTTTCAGATATGAAAATCGGGGCGACTGATCTTCACACACTCTTAAAGGCATACTATGAGCACAGAGATTTACCGCCTTTAGAGCCTCACAAATCTTCTTGGATTAAATAAGCAAACTGTTCGTTTGAAAAAACTTGATTAAAAACAGATAATGTAACCATTAGCTTAATTTATGAATAAAAAGTCTGGGCATGGATAACACATACCTCATCGGCGCCCTAGGCGGCCTGGGCCTTATTATGTTTATATTCCTGGGGTTATTTTTTCTCAACCGTCGCCATAAACCGCTCGGGGAATCCAATAAACAGGTTAAAAAAGAGGGTTTTGATACAAGTTTTATTCTGGACACGATCGAAGACGGAGTGGTCATGGTGGATAAAGATGGAGTGATACATCTTTTTAACCAAGCGGCTTCAAAAATATCCGGCTGGCCGCCGGAAGAGGCGGTTGGAATGAACTATTTGGCAATTCTGCGTTTTGTAGACGATAAGAACCAGCCTAAGCCGAATGATGGCCACCCCATAGCCCAAGCCTTGATATCCGGCCAGTCAGCCCGTGATAGCCATGCTAATCTACTTACCCGATCAGGCAAACCGCTACCGATCTCAGTTATAGTGTCGCCGGTAATAAGCAGTGGGCAACCAAGCGGTAGTGTCATCGGTGTGTTTCGAGATGTAGCTAAGGAAACTGAGGAAGAGAAACAACGATCCGATTTTATCAGCACTGCTTCACATGAGATGCGGACACCGCTAGCTGCCATAGAGGGCTATCTTTCGCTATCGCTTAACCCTAGAACTGCCAAGGTTGACGACAATGCCAAGCGATATTTAGAAAAAGCCAGTGTATCTACCAAACATCTAGGTGAGCTATTTCGAGATCTGTTGACTAGTTCTAAAGCGGAGGACGGTCGGCTGGTAAATTACCCCGGAGTGGTAGAGATAGGCGAAATATTAGAACAGGTGGCGGATGCCGGTAAAATCCATGCCAAGGAGAAGAACTTGAGCCTGCAGTATGTCATAAGCTCTACCGAAGGCGGCGGCACAAAACCCGTCCGGCCGCTATATTATGCTTATGTAGACCCTAATCGTATCCGTGAAGTCTTCCAAAATATCGTTGATAACGCCATTAAATATACTATGAGCGGCGGCTTGGAAATTCGGCTGACTGGGGATAACAATATTACCCAGATACAGATAAAGGACACCGGCAACGGCATCGCAGCTGACGACATCCAGCATCTTTTCCAAAAATTCTATCGGGTAGATAACTCTACGACCAGGACGGTTGGCGGCACCGGGCTTGGATTATTCATCTGCAGGAAGATAGTCGAACTATATAACGGCCGGATCTGGGTGGAAAGCGAACTCGGCAAAGGCAGTACTTTCTTCGTTAATCTGCCGCGCTTAAATTCCCAGCAAGCTTTGGCCATGCAGCAGAAACAATCTTCGCTGATAAGCCCGCTGGACGGACATTAAAACAATGCTACAATTAAATTAAGTAAAGATAAGCGGTAATAAATGCCAAAAATACTATTAGTTGAAGACGATAATAATCTGCGCGAGATCTTCCAAATGCGCCTGCAGGCCGAAGGCTACAATACACTAGTGGCTGCCGACGGCGAAGAAGGCCTGGTGGTGGCCATGAAAGAGAAGCCCGATCTAGTAATCGCCGATGTCATGATGCCTAAGCTCAGCGGCTTTGAGATGGTTGAGAATTTACGCTCAGCACCTGAAACCAAGGATGCAAAAGTCATCATGATGACTGCCCTTGGCCAGGCCGAAGATCAGGCTCGCGGCGAAAAGCTAGGCGTGGTAAAGTATTTAGTGAAGTCCCAGGTTACTCTGGAAGATTTCGCAAGAGTAGTCAAGGAAGTCTTAGGTCCAGGTGATCCACAAGCTGCGGCTGCTCCGCAAACCGCAACCACATCAAATAATACACAAGAAAGTGAGGGTTCTATGCCAGAGGACACAACACCAACTAATCCATCAGCTATGCCTGGCGGTGATATGCCGGCCAGTGAGCCAAGCACACCACCAATGCCAAGCGACCCGGCCATGCCAAGTATGCCGGCAACTGGCGGCCAGCAGACGACTGCTGACGAGAAAAGCACAGTGGACAGCCAGGTAAACAACTTTGCCAGCACTCCGGCCGCTGCAGGCGGTGATATGCCGGCCAGTGAGCCAAGCACACCACCAATGCCAAGCGACCCTATGCCGCCCACCAGCAGTGAGCCGCCAGCCGCTCCAACCGAGCCGCCAGCATCAACTGATGACAAGCCGGCAAATCCACCAACCGACCCTATGAGCAACGCGCTCTAAGTATAAAAAAGGGAAGAATTAAATCACCTCTGTTAAAACAGGGGTGATTTATATATAATTAACCTACTGATGAAAAGTAAAGCTCCCATAGTAGCGATTGTCGGGCGGGCCAATGTTGGTAAATCTAGCCTGTTTAATACATTGGTTGGGCGACGAGAAGCTATAACTGCCAAAGAAGCCGGCACGACGCGCGATAGCCTGACCGCCAGGGTCAGCTGGAATGATAAGGATTTCTGGCTGGTTGATACTGCCGGCTTAAAATCAGCCGAGGACGAGTTTGAAATGAGTATTCAAGAACAGATCATCGAAGCCACAGCCAGTGCTGATGTTATTGCCGTGGTGGCTGAATCTGATGTGCCGATAACCGATGAGGACAGACGGGTGGCGACTATGGCTTTAAAAAGTAGGAAAGTTGTGGTCCTGGTTGTTAATAAGATCGATAAAAATCCAAAAGCACGGTTAGATGACTGGAAACGGCTGGGAATAAAAACCATAATCGCAACCAGTACGACTCAGAAAAAGGGCTTAGAGGAGCTCATAATCTCGCTAACGTCCGATATCCCGAAGGCTAGGATAAAACAGGACGATTATCGGATCCGCACCGCGCTGCTGGGCCGTCCGAATGTCGGCAAGTCCAGCCTGTTTAATGCACTCGCCAATAAACAGCAGGCTTTGGTGGCCGATAGAGCCGGCACTACAAGGGATGTCAATCGGGCAATAGTCCGCTTTAACGAAAGAGAAATAGAGCTGATGGATACCGCCGGTATCCGCCGTTCCGGTAAGATTGAGCCGGGGGTAGAGAAATTCAGTGTCCTTCGGGCACTGGCAGCGATCGAAGAATCAGATATCTGTTTGGTTTTAATGGATGCTAACGAATTAAACGTCCAGCTGGACCAGAAGATAGCTGGGCTGGTAAAAGATGCCGGTAAAGGCCTGGTGCTGGTAGTCAGTAAGTGGGATAGCCTGGAAAAGGATTCTTTCACGCACGACGAATTAGCGCCAAGTATTGCTGCAAATTTCGCTTTCGTGCCTTGGGCACCGCTAATATTCACCAGCGCTGTATCCGGCCAGAATGTCACAAAATTATTCGATTTGATACAAGAAATAGACACCCAGCGGCATTTACGTTTTAAGACGCCCGGGCTCAACCAATGGCTCAAGAGGGTAATCGGCGAGCATCCGCCGGCCGGGCTTAAGGGCCGCTCACCAAAACTTAATTATATAGTCCAAGAAGAGAATGATTTCCCTAATTTTAAGGTATTTGGCGCCCATACTAAGTTTCTACACTGGGGATATAAACGCTATTTGGAACGTAAGTTCCGCGAACAATGGCCGCTAGATGGTACTCCTTTAAAATTTTGGTTTATCGAGAAGCACTAGTATGAAGACCTACGCTGCTACATTCGTGGCTGGGACAGAGCAAGTAATCGAGAGACAGCTAAAACAGCTACCGATCCAAAGCCTGAAGATTACTTATACTGACGAGAGCTTGGTTGTATTTGAGTCTATATTCCCGCCTGATAGGATAATCGATTTTGCATTCTTCAATAATACATTTCTGGTTTTCGCCGAAACTACGGCCCGACCAACCGATTCTGATAACGACATGATCGAAAGGCTATACATAAATAACTCTTCTGATATGCGCCTGGAGGAGTCAAACATTAAATTTATTATTAATGACTCAGGCGAGCCGCGGAGTACAGAGAAGATAGAACCCGAAGCAATTTGGAAGCTAAAAAATAGTTTCACAATGTCCGAGCAGGGACTAAATGAGCTATGGCTGATCCAGCGTCGAGATAATAAGATTTGGCTGGCCCAAAGACTCAACCGGCCGCTCTTTAAAAGGTCCAAAAGACCCGCCGGGGCTCTGCGCCCCGAACTGGCTCACATTTTGGGCCTAATAGCTGGAGTGAAATCTCGCGATGTGGTTTTAGATCTATTTTCGGGCCATGGATCGGTCTCTAAAGAGATCGCGAGGGGCTTCGCTCCAAAAAAAGTTATAGCCGCAGACATCGATTCGAAAAAAATGGAAAAGCTAGAAAAAACTAAACAGCGAGGCTTGCTGGTAATAAGGTCGGATGTGAAAAATCTACCGCTGGAGCCAAACTCAATAGATAAAATTCTGGCTGACCCGCCGTGGGGGAGGTATCAAAAAAACGATAATTTGACTGATATCTATGAGGCGATGATTACTGTTATCGCCAAAGTCCTCAAACAGGGCGGTGTGGCGGTAATACTATCGCCAGAAGACGAGATGATGCAAGCGATATTTGCAAAGAGCTCCGAGTTATCATTAATCAAATCTTACTCAATTCTTGTTTCGGGACAGAAAGCCAACATATATAAGCTACTTAGAAATTAGCCTGGCCCGCGCCGATTCGGTATTCTGTCCATATGGGATTATTCCAAAATAAGCCAGACGAAACGGATCAGGTACCGATTTATACCATAGGTTCCAACAAGACCATTCTTATCATCGGTCTTGGGAATCCGGGCAAGGAATATAGTCAAACTCGTCACAATATCGGCTTTGAAGTTCTGGATAGTTTTGCCCAGAAGAATGATTTCCCAGGCTGGCAGATCAAAAAAGATCTGAAGAGCCAGCTTACCATCCGAAGTCTGGGTGAAAACCGAGTAATATTATGCAAACCGACGACATTCATGAACAGTAGCGGCGAAGCCGTCCAAGCCCTACAGAAGTTTTATAGGGTGTATAACCAGGGCACGCTGGCGGTGTACGATGAACTGGCCGTGCCGTTCGGCAGCCTTAGAACCCGCCTCGGTGGCTCAGATGCTGGGCATAACGGAGTAAAATCACTTATTCAACACCTGGGAGAGGATTTTGGACGACTGAGAATAGGGGTTGGCTCAGACCTCTCACAAAAAGCTGATGCCGCGGAATTTGTGCTTGGAAAATTCAGCAAAAAAGAGCAAGCAGATCTACAAAAAGTAATCCAGGAAGCTAACGCCATGGTTACTGAATTCATTTTTAGCGGCAACCTGCCTCACGAAACCAGAACTGTTCTATAAATGTAAAAGCCTCCGGAGGGGGTGGGCACCGCCGGAGGCAATTACACCCTTCAACCCACCATAAGCGAAGCGTACGATGTCCGCGAAATAAGCGGTACAATCGAGCCAGCCAAGCAACAAGTGCTCGGGCAATCCAACCAAGGACTCGCCGACCCACATTTGAGGGTCCTGTTGGGAGAACCAACAGGGCGTAAGTTAAAGGGATTAGTTTGTTTAAGAGCCCCCACGCACCCAGATTCGAACTTTTATAAGCTTTAGCGTTTGCTTAGGATTATCGGCGCTTTGTATACTGGCTATCAAAGCTAGAATCTGGGTACGAGATTAGTTGGTAAGTGGAGGGTACAACTTAAGACCAACTAAAGCTCTTAAACAATCTAACAAAATGTTAGAAATAGGGGTATAAGGTGCGAAAGTCATATACTTTGACTTACAGATTGCAATTTTAGCAAAAAGGTGACTTAAAGTCAATAGTAGAAAATATAATATATGATTGTCAACACGCTTAAGTTTTCCGAGTCTGGTTTTCCAGAATGCCTGAAGAATATACCCTCACCTCCAAAACAGATTTACTGGCTAGGCAGTAAGCCTGATTCTTGGCTGCAAAAGCCGAGAGTAACCATCGTTGGAAGCCGCAAAATCACACCCTATGGTAAGTTCGTAACAGACAAGCTAGCAACTGAGCTCAGCCGTTACGGTGTAGTCATAATCAGTGGGTTAGCTTACGGTGTAGATGTTGCGGCCCACCGGGCGGCGCTGGCAGCCGGAGGTACGACAGTTGCCGTATTAGCTTCGGGTCTAGACCGAGTATATCCAGCTGCACATTCTTATGCTGCCAGCCAGATAATGGAGAAGGGGACGCTTATTTCAGAGTATGCTCCGGGGTCGGTTGCTTACAAGGCCAATTTTATTGCTCGCAATCGGATAGTCAGCGGTTTAGCCGATGTATTGTTGATTACGGAGGCGGCGGTTAACAGCGGCAGCTTGCATACAGCTAGGTTTGCGATGGAACAGGGCAGAACTGTGATGGCCGTCCCGGGTAATATTAATAGCCCGATCAGTGAAGGCTGCAATAACCTTATTAAAAGTGGCGCGCTGCCGATTACCGATGTTTCGGATATATTATTTGCATTAAAAATTTCCCCGCTAATGAAGCCGTCCTTAAAATCTTTCTCCGGTACTGAAGATGAAAAGCTAGTATACGAACTGATTGGCCAAGGCATAGCCGCCCAGGAACAGATTGCCGCTGCGGCCAAAATAGAGGCCGCAAAGGTATCTAGTCTAATTACAATGTTGGAAATTTCCGGCTACATCCGGCCAGCCGGCAATGGGAACTGGGTGCTAAGTTAAATTCCGCTTGTAATATGGGCAGGTTGGCTGTTAGACTGAGCGGTTGTTAGGCATATGGCAAAAAACCTTGTAATAGTTGAGAGCCCGGCCAAAGCCAAGACCATTGGTGGTTTTTTAGGTAATGATTACGAAATTAAGAGTAGTTTCGGCCATTTACGAGACTTGCCTAAAAAAGATCTGGGCGTCGATATCAAAAACAAATTCAAACCTTCTTATGAAGTTAGCCCCGACAAGACCAAGGTGGCGAATGAGTTAAAAAAAGCTGCCAAGAATAAAGTAGTCTGGCTGGCAAGTGACGAGGACCGGGAAGGTGAAGCTATCGCCTGGCATATCTGTAATATCTTAGCGATTGATCCTAAAAGTACAAAACGGATCGTCTTTCACGAAATAACAAAGCCGGCGATTGTCGGAGCAATCGAAAAACCACGCTCTATAGATATGAACCGGGTCAATTCCCAGCAGGCCAGAAGGATACTTGACCGTCTGGTAGGATATGAGTTAAGCCCGATATTGTGGAAAAAAGTCCGCGGCGGCCTATCGGCAGGCAGGGTACAAAGCGTAGCTGTCCGCCTGATAGTGGAACGAGAAAGAGAAATAAAAGAACACTCTTCCGAAAGTACTTATAAGATAGCCGCTGTTTTTGACGCCAAAGGCAAAGAGTTGTCAGCCGAACTAAGCCAAAGAATCAGTGACGATAAAAAAGCCCTGAAGTTCTTAGAAGATATCAAGCAGGCCAAGTTCAACGTTAAATCTGTGACCCAAAGGCCCGGTACCCGCAATCCCAGCCCGCCTTTTACGACAAGTACTTTGCAGCAGGAGGCCGCCCGCCGCCTAGGATTCAGCGTCCGGCAGACAATGACATTGGCTCAACGCTTATATGAGCACGGTCATATAACTTATATGAGGACAGACAGCACCAATATGTCTCCCATCGCAGTTAAGGCCGCTGAAGCATTTATTAAAAAAGGGTACGGTGAAAAGTATTCTCAAGTCCGGCAATTTAAAACCAAGTCGGCAGGAGCCCAAGAGGCCCACGAAGCCATCCGGCCGACGCATCTAGCTAAAGCTAGTGCTGGTGCTGACTCCGGACAGAAAAAACTCTACGAACTGATTTGGAAGCGGATGGTGGCCAGCCAGATGACCCCGGCCGCAATCCAAAAGACCGAGATCATTATAGATATAAGTACCAGGCCCGAAGACTTCAATGCTATTGGTGAGGTCTTAATTTTTGATGGCTTTTTAAAAGTCTATGGCGGGGGCAAAGACGACCAGATACTTCCACCGGTTAAAGAAGCTGATGAATTAAAACTTGATACCGCCAGCGCCCTTGAGACCTATAGCCGACCAGCCGCGAGATATTCCGAAGCGTCTTTAGTCCGTAAATTAGAAGAGCTAGGTATCGGCCGGCCCAGCACTTATGCGCCGACCATCGGCACTATCCAAGACCGTGGTTATATTGAAAAAAGAGATGTCGAGGGAGAACCCAAAGAGATTAACGAAATAACGCTGGCAAAGGGAAAAATTGAACAAAAAAAACAGACGATAACAGTTGGGGCCGACCGCAATAAACTGCTGCCAACATCTTTGGCGGACGTCGTAACCGATTTCCTGACAAAGAACTTCGCTTCTATTTTGGATTACGACTTCACCGCCAAAGCCGAGCAGGAATTTGATGACATAGAGGAAGGCAAGGTGGCCTGGGTGGACGTACTAGATAAATTTTATAGCCATTTCCATCCACTTATAAAGAAGTCGGAGAAAGTCGATCGGGCCGAAGCCGCCCAAGCCAGAAAACTAGGCAAAGACCCTAAGACTGGTAAGATCGTTGTAGTACGCTACGGGCGTTTTGGCCCCGTCTTGCAGCTCGGCGAAGCAGGCGAGGTCAAGGATAAAAACGCCGATAAGCCGGTGTTTGCGCCTCTGCCAGAAGGGTCCACGCTTGATGATATAACCTTAGAACAAGCCCTGCCGATGTTTAAATTGCCAAGAACCGTTGGAAAGACTAAAGAGGGGGAAGAAATTACTGCCAATATTGGCCGGTATGGGCCTTACGTGCAAGTAGGGAAGATCTTTGCCAGCATCAAAGGCCATGATCCAATGAAAATCACCGAGGAAGAGGCGAAGAAATTAATAGCCGCCAAGCAAAAACAGGAACGGGAAAGAGTGATAGCCGATTTTGGAAAAATTAAGGTCCTGCGAGGTCCGTATGGGCCTTATGTAACGGATGGCAAGACCAATGCTAAGATTCCTAAAGAAATAAAACCTGAAACTATAACCGAAGAAAAAGCTAAAAAAATGATTGCCGAGGCGCCGAAGGGGCCGAAAAGACGTTTTACGAGGACAAAATCTAGTTAGGGCGAGTTTATCCACAGGAAAGCCTGGTGTAGTAAAACAAACATAAACGGATTCGTGCACAAACGTCTAATTCGTGATACAATAACTCTAGTTAGTTTTGGTTTGACATTTAAAAACTAAAGTTATATAATTTAGTAAACCGCAACCTTTTTAGCGGGTTAAACGAGTGAGTATGGAAGAAGAAGCCCAGAGTAAGAATTTTAATATCGAAGGTGTCATTAGAGACATCCTAGCAACTATTGAGCGTGAAAGGGAAAGAGAGATAATTTCCCGCCGGTTCGGGCTCTTTGACCGCCGCGAGACACTCGAACAAATCGGTGAACTACTGGGTATAACCAGGGAACGCGTCCGGCAATTAGAAAAAGCAGTAGTGACCAAATTAAAAGCCGCGGCCGAGCGGGATTTACCGCACATTGAGAAAGTCGACGGTGTTTTGAGTAACCATCTTGACAGCATGGGTAAGGTAGCCCGGGTCAGCGATATAAGCGAAAAACTTAATAAAAGTAATTCAAAGACCGACCAGGCCCGGGTTGCTTTTTTGTCTAAACTCAGCCCGAACATAGCTGTAATTGATGAGAACGACCACTTTTTCCACTCCATCGGCCTAGCCAGTGAGCACACTGAAAAAGCCATCCGCGACCAAGTAAATAAGATAATTGAGGCGATCAGCAGCATTGGCGAACCAACCGACATCAAGACAATTGCCGATAAGGCTGGCAGCAGTGATGTCAAACATACCGAAGCGTTAGCCAGCATTTCTAAGAATATCGCCACCCTCAACGGCCGCTGGGGGCTGGTAAAGTGGCCGATGGTTAACCCTAAGAATATACGCGATAAGATCTATGTGATCTTACATGACAATAAGAAGCCGATGCACTTTAATGAGATATCCCAGGCTATCAAAGGCAGCAACTTGAGGCGGAAAGACGTGACAACCCAGGCAATCCACAATGAACTGATAAAAGATTCTCGGTTCGTCCTCATCGGTCGGGGCATCTATGCACTCAAGGAGTGGGGCTATAAAAAGGGCACAGTTGCAGATGTCATAAGCGATGTTCTGCGTAAAGAGGGCGGACCCTTGCACCGGGACGAAATCGTCCGTCGGGTACTCAAGAGCCGCCAGGTTAAGGAAACAACTATTCTGCTGAATCTGCAGGGTAAACCTCAGTTCAAACGAGTAGCCAAAGCTACCTACGCTTTAGCAGAATAAAAAAGTCATTCAGGCCATATCCTGGGCAGACAGCTATAATTCAGTGGTCCGACGGTTTATAATATAAGCTAACGCTTATGGGAATTTTTAGTAACTCTTCTCGAAAGATTGAATCAGCGCATGACCATACGCTGTTGATGTTGGAAGTACCACGGACCAATGACAAAAAGGAACTGGCCGCCGAGCAGATGCTGGCCTCGCTGCATGGTATACTCCGGACCAAGCGCGAGCTAAAGATATCTGGGACGCTTCAGGAACATGTCAGCCTGGAAATAGTCGCCATCGGGCAACGGATCCGTTTTTTTATCTGGATGCCCAAACACCTCCAGGCTTTTGTAGAGGGGCAGGTTTACGCCCAGTACCCGACGGTCCAGATCTTTGAACAGGATGAAGATTATGCCAGCCGCCGCATGCACCAGACCGTAGTGCACAGCACAGAACTGACTTTAACTACAGATGAGACTATCCCGATCAAGACTTTCCCAAGTTTCGAGGTAGACCCCTTGGCAGCCATCACCGCGACTCTAGCCAAACTGGACAAAGAAGACGAAGAGATGTGGATTCAGATCATGGCTCGGCCTGTGCATGACGATTGGCATAAAAAAGGTCAACGTATGGTGGCTCGAATCAAGCGGGGCGGGGGAATGTTCGGCAGTAGCGGTTCGATGGTCGGATATACCGCCGAAGCCTTCGCGGCCCTGATCCGTCCACCGGCCGGCAGGGGGGGCGAGTCAAAGGAACCTGAGCTTTCTGAACGCGATAAATCGCGGATAACAGCCATTCAGGAAAAGAGTAATAAATTAGGCTACCAGGTGAAAATCCGGCTGGTCTATGCCGGCCACGACCAACACACAGCCAGATTGCGTATGCAAGCGCTGGTGGGAGCTTTCAAGCAGTTTAATACTACCAACCTGAATGGATTCGCCTCAAAATCAGCCAGTTTTAGCCGTGATAAACAACTGGAGTATCAAACCCGTTTCTTTATTGATAACGGTTATATATTGAACATTGAAGAGCTGGCCAGCCTATTCCATCTGCCACATACCACTGTTGAAACACCCAACATCTTATGGGCGACAACTAAAACGGCAGAGCCGCCGCCCAATATACCCATCCAGCTGGCGGGCAATGAGACCGAAATCAGCCTGATGGGAGTAACTAACTTCAGGGGCAGTAACACGGTTTATGGTCTATATCGAGAGGATAGGGGCCGTCATGTTTACATCCTAGGCCAGACCGGCACAGGTAAATCAGGAGCTTTGGAGCTGCTGACGTTGTCGGATATTTATTACGACCAAGGTTTTGCCGTGATTGACCCACACGGCGATTATGCCCAACACGTACTGAGTTTCATACCCCAGCGCCGGATTGATGACGTGGTCTATTTCAACCCGGCGGATACGGCCTATCCGATCGGCTTTAATCCATTAGAAATTACCGACCCGTCTCTAAAAGGCCATATCAGCTCAGAGCTAGTAGGTGTTTTAAAGCGTTTATTCGCCGAGAGCTGGGGACCTAGGCTGGAATATATCCTAAGATATAGTCTTTTGGCCTTATTGGACTACCCCAATTCTACGATGCTGGATATCACCCGCTTACTGACTGATAAGAAGTTCCGGGCCCAAGTAATCACCTATATCGATGATCCGGTAGTAAAAAACTTCTGGGTGACTGAGTTTGCCAGCTGGAATGATAAATTTGCGGCCGAAGCCGTAGCGCCAGTTCTAAATAAAGTCGGGGCTTTCACTGCCAACCCGATGATCAGGAATATTATCGGCCAGCCAAAAAGCACCTTCAACATCCGTAAGATAATGGATGAGGGCAAAATCTTAGTCGTCAATCTGAGCCGTGGCCTAATGGGCGAGGATAATGCCGGCATTCTGGGAGCGATGATGGTCACCAAGATCCAGCTAGCAGCCATGGGCCGGGCTGATATGCCGATGGATGAGCGCCGCCCGTTTTATTTATACGTCGATGAATTCCAGAACTTTGCCACTGATTCGTTCGCCACAATACTGAGTGAGGCCCGCAAGTACGGCCTAAACCTCACGATAGCTAACCAATACATCTCCCAGATGAGTGAAGAAGTGCGCAGTGCTGTTTTTGGTAATGTCGGTACGATTGTCTGTTTTAGGATAAGCCCCGATGATGCACCTTTCCTGCAAAAATACTTCGAACCCCAGTTTGAAGCGCCAGACTTGATTCAACAGCACTCCCGATTCTTTGTAACTACTATGATGATCAGTGACGAAAAAGCACCGGCCTTTTCGGCTAAGACCCTAAATTTGCCGGCGCCTCAAGATGATTCAACCAGTCGGATCATTGCACTGTCAAGAGAACGCTATGCACAGGAACATGCGGTGGTAGAGAAGTTGGTTCGAGGAAATGCCGGCTTGGCCATGGATTCTCGGCCTGACATTCCCAGCTTACCGCCAGCCAAACCCAGAGTCCAAGCACAAGTTAATAAATTGGACGAGATATCCGATCAGCAAGCTACGAATCAACTATCTAACCCACTGAACAAGGCTTTTGGAGCTAATATCCTTCAGGCACTAGGTACTCCTACTCCAGAGTCAGAGCCTGAAGAACGAAAGAAAAGACGCCGCGGTAAGCGTGGTGGACGCAAGAATAAGGCAAAACAACAAAGCAGCCCTGATAATCAGCCGATTGTAGTGGCCCCAGGCAATACAAAAAGCGATGAGCAAGTCATCCACCTACATTAATCAGGATTAATAGTTATTTATTTATAGAACGTTTTGCGAACACGGTCAGTAGTTAGAACAAGGTGGGGTAGATTGGTATCAAAAGAGCCGTGGCTGTCGGGAATTAAGTAACAATAAAATTTAAAAAATTAAAATGATGACCACGAACGGGTTAGGTGGAGTGGTAGGCGAGTGACAATTGGGTTACAGTTTCGACATCGCACAATGTATATTTTACGACGTACGTATATTGTACTGAGTTGATTACCAATACCTCTTTTAACAGGGGTGTGTGGTTGTAGTTCCGCAAATTATTAATTAAGCTGCAATTCTTCCAGTACAGTTCTATCTATTAAATTATCTGATGTGCTTCTGCTGCATCGAAGTCCTCAAAAGCCTGTGAAAACTGTTAAGTTATCCACAGCATATTTCACGATTTGACATTTCATACTTTCATATTTATTTATGTTTTTTCGCCCTGCCTTCCCTATTTATGATTTATATTTGACATTTGTTAAATTACTGCCCTGTTATAGGTTTTTGTATTTCTATATTCTTCTTTACTTATGAACAAAATCCGAACACGGAGAGGGTAGTTTACAATAAAGTGCTGCGGCTTCAAGGTAGCTTTTTTTGACGGTTATAATGTAAGGATGAGCGTATTAGACCGAGCGATGGTTTTTGTAGATGTTGAAACTACAGGTCTGAGTTATAATCGGAGCCGGATAATCGAAGTGGCGGCCATCAGAGTCGAAGATAACCGGATATCTGAAAGTTTTTCTACGCTAATTGATCCTGAATCTGAACTTCCGATGTTCATTACTGAGCTGACTGGCATCTCTTCAGCAAACCTCAAGGCCGCTCCGAACTTTTACGAAATATCAGAACGGCTGCACAGCCTGATGCATGGAGCGATTTTTGTCGCTCATAATGCCAGATTTGATTATGGGTTTTTGAAAACTGAATTTAAAAGAGTCGGCAAAAAATTCAGCCCGGAATTACTTTGTACTGTTCGGCTGTCAAAGGCTCTCTACCCTAGCCTGCCCAGCCACAAACTTCAGAATCTGATTGATTTACTTGGCCTGGAAGGGTCCAGACGCCACCGTGCCCTTGAAGATACTCAAGTAATGTTACGATTTATACAACATGCAAAGTCTGCCTTCCCTGCCCCTGTTATTGAGGCTGCCGTCAAACAACAGATCAAATCACCCAGCTTGCCTAAACAATTATCACTCAGCCTGGTGCAGAACCTGCCAGAATCAACAGGTGTCTACATATTTAATGACAAGAGTGGCACCCCGCTATATATAGGTAAAAGTGTGAACATTAAAAAAAGGGTTTATAGCCATTTTAGCTCTGATCATGAATCGGAAAGTGAATTTAAGATTTCTCAACAGGTAACTGATATAGAAGCGATACTGACAAGCAGCGAACTAGGTGCTTTACTTTTGGAGTCTAAACTAATCAAACAAAAGCAGCCCCTATACAACCGCCAACTAAGGCGCAGACAAAAATTAACTTTAGCCAGACAGGCTATGGACGATAACGGATACTTAAGAATAAGTATAGACGATATCGATAGGATATCACCAGATGATATGGGCAACATCCTGGGTGTTTATACCACCAAAGGCAAAGCCCGCAGTTTCATAGATGAACTGGCTAAGGGCTTCGATCTGTGTCCAAAGCTGCTGGGCCTGGAAAAGTCAAAAAGATCCTGTTTTTCTTATCAGCTCAAACGCTGCAAAGGAGCGTGTGTCAATCAAGAGCCCAAAGAGGTCTATAACGCACGGTTGGCGGTAGCTTTTGAAAAAAGCCGCCTGCAGCAATGGCCCTACGACTCGCCGGTGGTAATTACAGAACGTACGGACAGTGACAATAACCAGGCTATCATCGTTGATCAATGGTGCGTGGTAGCCGATATAAACGAGGCTCCAGACTGTGAACCAATAGTTAATTTTCATGATTGGCTGTTCGATTTAGATACCTATAAGATCTTGCGTTCGTTTATGACTCAAAAAGCCCACAGACTGAATATAAAGTCTATCAGCCATGCCAGCTTAGATTCTTTGAGGGTGTCCCAAGCTGTATAATAACTAGGTAACCAGGAGGTATACATGCGTAGAGTGACCATTATTATTGTTGCTGTAACAGTCCTGGCTTTACTGGGTTGGATAGTCTTCGGACGTAATTCAGATAATACAACCACGAACTCAACCACGAACCACTCTAACACTTCTAACCAGCCAGTTCAGAACAACAGCAATACCGCCAATCAAGCAACATCTACCAATGAAGTAGAAATTGAAGATATGGCCTTCAAACCTGATAACATCACTGTTAAAAAAGGCGCCGCCGTGACCTGGACTAATAAAGATTCAACTGCCCATACTGTCACTGAGAATGATGGTAAAAACGGGCCAAGCTCGCAGCTGTTGAACCAGGGGCAAAGCTATACGTTTACTTTTAGTGAGACTGGCTCTTTCCAGTACCGCTGCACAATCCACCCGAACATGTCGGGGACCGTGATAGTCACTGATTAATTTCTGGGCAATTACCTATAAAAAATCTTTCCAGGAACCCGCACGTCAAGATATTCGCTCGGCGATTGGCCTGATTCAGCAAAGTGTTTACGAGCGGCTAGGTATTGCCCTGTTTGGTTGGCAACATCACCCCTTAGGTAGAACTTAACATAGTATGGCTGACCCTTGACGCGTAGATCCAACTCTTGAGGTTTAGGCGGCATCACCAAGGATTGAGCTTCGATCTTTTGGTACTTATATTGGCTGATGAGGTTGCTGATGAAGTTTGTTGAATCCGCATCGAGCACTCTGGTACCCGGTGATATCTTATAGCTACTCTGGTCGGTCACGGTCTGAAGATCCTTAACATCAGGAAAGTCCCTGCTCTTAGCCACTGCTACTCCCTTCATACTAATTACGTAGTTCTGGCCCTGGTTATTCAGCACGAAACTCGGGCGTGATATTTTCAGTCGGAAAACCGGTTGCTGGCTAAAAAACGGTAATTCGACATTAACAGCACTGATTTCCGGGAATTTACGCTGAAGATTGTCGGCTATCGAGTTTTCATTGAAGGATATCTTATTGCGGTTCTTAAGGCTGCTTAATTGCTGGGCTATGGCACTTTGGTAGGCGTCTTGGCTGCGGTATGATAAGTCGCTGGCTATGACCCTGGGCTTAGGACTGACTAACATACTGTACCCTATGGCAGCAACCAGGATAATGATCAGAACAACATCTAGTAACCCTAAAAAATATTTACGGGACTTATGGGGTGCAGACTTCTTAACGAACGGACTGGCATCCGACTTATTTTCTGAGCGGTAATAGGTGGTCAGCGGCTGGCGCAGCGTGCTTTGCTTAGGAGATCGAACCTTGTTATCTGTTTGTTTTCGTCTTAGGGCCATATTAATGTTTCATCCTGCAATTTTGAGTATTAAAGCCGCTAAGTTCTTTGAAGCACCGGGCTTAGCGGTAGCATGCAGGTTGCTGGCCAGCTCAAAGCGTCTGGAATCGTTACTCAACAGACTGTTAATTAGCGCCAGCAGCTCGTCAGGCGTAGTCTCCTCGGGTAATTGCACGATTGCATCGTGAGCGGCCAACTCTTCGGCATTCTTTATCTGATGGCCGCCGGCTAAAAACGGGCTGGGTATGACAATGCAGGCCTTGGCGGCAGCGGCTAGCTCGGCCATTGTGGTCGCTCCGGCCCTGGCGATTACTAGATCGGCCGCCGCTGAGTACGAATAAAAGTCACTGCTGAAACCGAAAACTCGCACCCTATCATGCAGGGGCTCGGGCATCAGTGCATAAGAGCTCTTCACATCCTCTTCGTTAGAGATACCGGCTAAATGAATTAAGTATAGGCCTAGGTTAGTCTGCAGCAATTCCGGGGCCACACTTAGCATAAGTTCGTTCAAGCGCTGGGATCCATTGCCCCCGCCTGACAGTAAAATGACCCGGCTGTCTTTGGGTAATTTTAACTTCTGTTTAGTTTCGGCCTGAAGTTTTGGAGTTACTGTTTTAATCCTTTCGTCGATTGGGATGCCAACGTGCTTTATCGACCGCTCCGGGTACAAGTAGTAACGGGCAGGCATACCTGTCGCGTGAATCTTGGCCCACCGGCCGATAATCCGGTTGGCTAAACCCGGCAGGCTGTCCGAATCATGGGTGACAATCGGTATTCCGCGCATCTTGGCTGCTATACCTACCGGTACAGCTACAAATCCTCCTTTGCTAAATACTACGTCTGGATTGAATTTTCTTAGCAGTCGCCAGGCCGCTACGATGCTCCCCGGTAAACGGAAAAAATCGCGGATATTAAGAATCAGAGTCTTAAGATCTAAAACACCTGAGGCGAATTTGACATTATGGTACCGCCGGAACTTGCCGGCCTTGATAAAGGCCATAAAGTCAAAATCATGGCCGCTTTCTTTAAAAGTGTCTAAATCATCGCCTTTATGGCCTATATATAAGATCTCGCAGCCCGGCCGCTGGCTCTTAAGTTCGCGGGCGAGTGACAAGAGTGGGGTTATGTGGCCGCCGGAGCCGCCGCCCGTCAAAACTATAATTGGTGTTTGGTGTTTCATTAATCTCTGGTTTGGGTTCCGTTACGCTGTAACTAGTATATCGTGAAATCTGGAAAACAATCCCTAGCGCGGCAGCTAAGAATATCAGGCTAGTACCGCCCTGGCTGATTAGCGGCAGCGTGATGCCCTTTAGCGGCAGCAGGCCCACCATAGCGCCGACATTTATGACCATTTGGACAGCTAGCCAGGCCATCACTCCAACGACTACCAGTCTGGGAAACATCTCTGATGTACGTTCGGCTATGCGTTTTAAGCGGCTGATCAAAACCCCGTAAATAACTAGTATTGAAACCGAGCCTATAAATCCGAATTTCTCGCCGATTATCGCAAAAATGGAGTCATTACTGGCTTCTGGCAAATAACCGTAGGCCTGAACACTGTATCCCAGCCCCAGGCCCACTGCTCCGCCGGAGCCTACGGAAATCAAGGCCTGACAAGCCTGGTAACCACTGTTGAGGCAGTCTTGTTGAGGGTGAAGATAGGTAGCCAAACGCTCCCGCCTATAAGGCGTTGAAACTACCAGGAATGCGATAATTGCTAGGACCAAAACGATAATCCCGGCGGCTTTTTTAAGGGGTATACCGGCGACATAGGCCATAACGAACATTATTGCAATCATTACCCCAGCTGAACCCAGATCGCTCTGTAGCTTGGCTACAACTACACCTATCGCTAATAACAGAATCACCAGAGGCTTAAGCGTAGCGCTGAAATCTGATATTTTCCCTTCTTTATAGCGCCTGGCTAAGAATTGGGCTAGGCCGAGCAGAATGGCTAATTTTATCAATTCGGCTATCTGAAATGAGAATCCTCCTAACCTGATCCAGCGATGGGCCGAATAAATCTCATCAGTCGGCATCACCATCACGACAGCAGAGCCAATTAATGCGGCTAAAGCGATGGCTTTGACAGATTTGGACCAAAAACTGACAGGCATACAAGATGCGAATATGAAGGCTGTAACCCCTAAGGCTACGTCGATCATCTGTTTTAGGACAAAATAGTTCTGGCTGATGTGCTGGCTGGAGCTTAGCCCAGGACTGATTGAATAAACTACCACTAAGCCAATTGTGAGAAGTAACGCTGAGAGTATTAGTACCCAGTAATCAGCTTTGTGACGCCTAGCAACTCCATCTTTGTAGCGCGGTTGGGCCGCTCCCAGTCTCGGGCGGCGTTCCATAAGCTTTAAGGCCCTCCGAGTATAAACAGTACTACGCCTAAAATGGCAGCTACCTGACCGATTACCCAGAATCTCATAGTGATCTTGGTCTCCGGCCAGCCGATAGCCTCAAAGTGGTGGTGTATCGGGCTGGAGAGGAATATCTTTTTACCGTTTCGGAGTTTCTTACTGGTAAGCTGCAGTGCGACAGAGCCGATTTCCACTACGAAAACCAGCGCAATTACAGGCAATATAAACACGGTGTCCGTCAGCATGGCAACGACCCCAAGTGCTGTCCCCAAGGCAAACGAGCCGACGTCCCCCATAAAGAACCTGGCCGGATATATATTAAACCAAGTGTATGACAAAACCGCACCAGCGACTGTCATGCAAAAACCAGCCAGTCCGTATTTTTTTTCAATCAAGGCTATAACAGCATAGGCACCGAAAGCGATAGCTGAAAGCCCACCGGCCAAGCCGTCCAAACCATCTGTTATGTTAACCGCGTTAGCAGTTGAGAAGATAACCAAGACAAACAGCGGAATGATCAGCCAGCCAAGTTGCCAATCACTGAAAAACGGGATGTGTACGGCGTGCACCCCAAGCTTCTCATAAAACCACCAACCGCCCACCAGGGCGATAAGAACCAGAAACAGCGACTTTACCTTGGCCCGCATGCCAGCGATGCCACCGCCGACACCCCGGATATTAATATAATCATCAATCAGCCCGATAGCACCGGCGCCGGCCATCGCCGCCAACGGTAGCCAGGTCTGGGAACGGCTCAAATTGCCGGACAATGTGACTATAACTGTCGCCAGTACGAAAATTATGCCGGCCATCGTTGGAATATTACGCTCATGCTTGGCAGCGTGTAGTTTCTGGTACACTACGGCTTTCTCACCAGTGATTGAGGTTGTACGGGCCCTCTTCCACCATTTTCCGTTAAAGGCTGCGGTTGTGTATAAGGGAGTCAGTAGCATGCTGACTGCAAAGCCGAAAAAACTGAACAGGAAAATCTGTTCGATGGTCTGTGAATCAATTACAATCTGCAAGCTGGTCATTTTTATTTTTTAGTCTTCCAATTGAACATTATAACAGTATACCCAATTATTACGAGCCACTCTTAGGGGTGACATTGAAATTATTAATCAGCATATGGGCAAGATCGGCGAATAATGGCTGAGCGGCTGTGCTGCCGGCATAGCCACCGATGTGGGGTTGGCTGACTCTAACAGCAATAACGTATTGAGGCGTATCGCCGCCGACAAACCCCATATAAGTGCCGTTGAAGCGGTCACTATAGTAGCCGCCGGCTGGATTGGCAATTTCGGCGGTACCGGTTTTTCCGCCCACCATGTAGTTAGAGGGGAATCTTAAGTAATTAAATCCCTGCTGCAGGTGCCCCTGCACGACATATTCCATCAGCGATTGTACCTGTTGCGAAACTTTTGGAGAGACCACATTTTTATGCAAGACTTTGGCCTTATAGGTAGTAGATTTGTCGTCTGAGGTTATGGTGCTGTCGAGAAGATGGGGTTGATAGTAGCTGCCACCGTTTACAACAGATGATAATGCGGCAGCCATCTGTAATGGTGTAGCGGTCATAGCCTGTCCAAAAGCAGTGTTGGCATAAGTTAAGTTCAAACCATAGCCATTGTCTGGGTTTGGCACATAACCTGAAGCCTCGTAGCCCTGTTCAATGCCTGTCAGTTGGCCTAAATTATAATGGTTTACCAAATAATCGTGCCAGCGGTCGCGGCCCTGCTGGTTGAGCTGGCCGCCGCCCATCTGCATCAGCATCCAGGTAGCACCGGTATTCATTGACAAATTTAGTACCTGGGCAATATTCCGCCGGCCCGGACCACCGTCTTCCTCAACATTTTTTACAACACTACCATCTATATTCCAATGGCCAGGGTCATCATACGAAGTATCCGGGGTGATTACCCCCTGGTCTAAGGCGGCACTAGCCGTTAGGACCTTCATTATCGAGCCAACCTCCAATGGTTGGCTGACCGCCGCATTCTGGAAGACACTTGAGTCAGTTACTTTGTAATATTGGCCAGGATCATAGCTGGGCCAGTTAGCCATTGCCAATATGGCGCCACTGCTCGGATCCATTATCAAGGCGCTGGCCGAGCTGCTTTTGGCTCGTTCAACGCCTTTTTTCAAGTAGTTTTCCAGTTCCTGCTGCATGGCGAGATTAAGTGTCAGCACCAGGTCGCTTCCGGCCACCGGGTTTTGCCGGATATTGTCACGGCTAGCGGCCAGCGGCACGCCGCTGGCGTCAGTTATGGCTTTTAATACCCCAGGTCGGCCGGCAAGCTCCTTATTTAAGGCCTGTTCTAGGCCATAGGTACCTTTTCCATCGTTATTAACAAAGCCGAGCAGTTGGGCCGCCAGACTTCCCTGGGGATACGTTCGGTAGTTCTGGGCTTGCAAGCCTACACCCGGCAGCTTTAGGTTGGTAATTTTCTGTTTCTGCTCCTCAGACAGCCTTTTTGATAAGATGACATATCTCGTCTTCTTGGTTTTCATTAGCTCTGTGTATTGACTGGTGTTAGCTTGGGTTACCGAAGTGAGCTTGGCAGCAGCCGCCGGTGCATTCTTCACTAATGTTGGATCTGCATAAAGAGTATAGAGTTTCTCGTTTAAGACTATCGGTACCAGCGAATTACCCTGGTGTGCTTCGATTAAGCCCCTATCCGCAGCTATGGAGTATTGCCTCAACTGATCGTTCATGGCTGCTTTCTGATAGTAGTCGTGTCGGATGACCTGTAAATAAAAAAGCCTAGCGATAATTACGACTATCACGAAAATCACGGCGGCATACCAGAAAAATAGCCGTCGGTTAGTGCTAATGTTACCCTGGCCTGCGGCCGGCGGACTTTGATTCATCCTTGATATTTTACTATTGCTTTAAGACGCCGCTTGGCGCTACCGACACCATCTTCTTAGATGTCTCGCTATCGGCTACTCTTTTGAGCGACTGGAGCCTGGCAGCTTCTACTTCTAAGCCGGCTTTTTGGTCCTTAAGCTGAGATTGCTGCTCTTCAAGGCCATTTATTGTGTAGCCGTAGCTGTTAGTCTTAGTAACCTGCGTCAGGTATAGCAAACCTATCATACAAGCCAGTACGATCAATATAATTGTATTGCTGACCGGCCCTAAGACCCGGGATGTCGTGTTAAACCTGATTGAATTCTGGTTTTTCCGTACATAACCGCGCCGCGAGGCTGCTATAGAGGAAGAATATGTCATTTTTTGTTTTCACGGAGACAGCACCTGGCTTTTGGAATACCTTAAGCTAGGTGCTGCCAATTTAATCTCAGCAGCTAGCGAAGTACTCGGACTTCAACTCTCTGCATACGAGATCTATCCTTAACCTTAATAGGCATCGGGATTCCCTATGTATCCTTTCTATTGGTGTTTATTTTTTGCTGCGGCACGCAGTTTGGCACTGCGGGCTCGCGGATTGGAAACAATTTCACTAGGGGCTGCAGTTATCGGTCGTTTGGTCAGAAGGGTTAATTCGGAATCGTACCTAGGACCAGCCCGCTGGGCAAAAAAGCGCTTAACTAACCGGTCTTCCAGGCTATGGAAGCTAATGAGAGCCATCCTGCCGTCAGGAGTCAGAAGTTCCAGCATTAACGGCAGGCCCTTTTCTAATTGGGCCAGCTCGTCATTGACGGCTATCCTTATGGCTTGGAAGCTCTTGGTCGCGGGGTGTATTTTTCCTAAACGGCCCCGCAAACCGATTGCGTTAGCGATTGTCGTAGCAAGATGCTCGGTGTTTTTTATCGGCCGATGTTTAACGATTTCCTTAGCCACGGATCGACTTTTTTGTTCTTCGCCATATTTATAGAGAATGTCCGCTAGTTCTGCTTCGCTTAAGTGATTAACGATGTAATCAGCATCCAACGTTTGGGTCTGGTCCATCCTCATATCGAGCGGTCCGGGCTGGCCGAAAGAAAAACCACGCTCTGCCTGTCTAAGATGTGGTGAGCTTACTCCTAGATCCGCCAAAATAATGTCAAATTTCTGGCTCTCGCCTGCCAGTTTTTCCAATGTGCTCAAAAAATCCGACCTGATGATTTTTACACCTAGCTCCTGAAATTTATCCTTCAGGAACCTGGTGGCATTCTCGTCGCGGTCGACTAAGACTGTTTTTTCGGGGCTTTTGGTCACTTCAAGTATTGAAGTGGCGTGCCCGCCATAGCCGGCAGTCAGATCCAAATAGCTTTGTCCAGGCTTTGGCGCTAGACAATCTAAAACCTCTTGGATCAGTACCGGTATGTGCTCGTTTTTAAGTTCCGACATTTTTGTTTTTGTTTTGGCGTTTTTTGTTTTTGTTTTTGCAAGGTCACCTAATCAGCAGCCAGCTTTTTGTGTTTTTGGTTTTTTTGTTTTTGTTTTCTCTGCCAGGTTGACAGAGATTTTGATTGAGCTTCGAGTGCGAACTAAAAGTTCTTACTGCGAGGCTCAGGTAAAAGTTCTTTGTGAGAGACTTTTGTGAGGTGGAGTTTTGGGAGGTGTTACAAATGAAAAAGGTGCGAAGGTTTTGATAACGGTGGTTACCTTATAAGGCCACCGGCTGACTGCCAAATAGCTAACCTCGAATATAATTTTTCTACGAGCTTGGCTTTTTGCCAGTTGTTCTTGCTACAAATTGTTAAGTTGCGTCTTTTTCTACCTACAGCCTGTTCATGAGCCCCTGGCCTGCAGGCGCCAATAGCGCCCTGCACGTACTGCCACGACATCGCGGCCAATGCCAGCATAGTCGATCAGGTGCTGCTCCAGTGTGACCCGCCCCTGTTTGGCGTCTATCACGCTTTCGGTCTTACCCATCCTGAACTGAACGTTAAGATCGGCCGTATGCTCGTCTAGAATTTCTCCTTTCAGCGCCGGTTCAACCTGCTCGTCCCAGACCGATTTTGGATATAGGTGCAAGTAATTTTTAAAACCTCTGGTGATGACTGCTCCGCTGGCGAACTCGTCTCGAAGCTCAGTCGGTAGTGTTAACCGACGCTTGTCGTCGAGCCTGCGTTCGAAGTAGTCTCCCATAAAATTTGAATACCTGCTTAGTGGTTTTTTATTTTTTCGTGGTGGCAGCTATTTTGGCTACCCACTTTTTTCCACTAAGTTCAATATACTACCCACTTCTACCCACTGGCAATAGTTTTTTGTATAAAAAGGGCTAGGCCGCTAGCCCACTTGTCCACAGATTGCATTTATAAGACTGATTACACAATATGTAGCGTAGGAGCGATGTTATTGAGCGCTATTTATTTTTCGGTTTCAGATAGGTCTTTGATGCGTTCGGCGAACCATTTGGAACTGGGTCGGATTTTTCGCTCCATGTCCTTATCCCTATCGACCTCTACCAGTCCGAATTTCGGCCACCAGCCATCAGCCCACTCAAAGTTGTCTAAGAGGCTCCAGTGGAAGTAACCCTTTAACTTAACACCCTCACTTAGCGCCCTTTGCATGGCCACGATAGATTCTTCAATCCACCACCGCCGGTACTGGTCACTGGCATCGGCCACGCCATTCTCGGTAATGATGATCGGCTTTTTATAGCGCGCCCAGATTCTAAGAAGCAGCGGATAAAGCCCTTCGGGCTCCATATACCAGCCCAAGTCGTTCAGTGGGGTCTTGGGGTTCTCTCTCTTAAAAACGCCGGTGTAGTAATCGGTGAAATAATAATTAAAGCCCACGAAGTCCTGCTGTTTTCTAATCCTGCGTAAGAACCACCAGTTCCACAGATAGCGCATAATTTTAGTGGAAATCTCGTCAAAGAAATTGTGTGGGCGTTTGGCCTGGATATTGGCCAGCTGGGCAGCTATGCCGACCTGCATTTCCGGATGCCGTCTTTTCAGTATCTTATAGGAGCGGCGGTGGGTCTGGACCAAGTTCCAGTAGACAACCGCGCCAGTAATGAAGTTCTTCTCACCTGGCGGCCACAGCCCTAGCTGGTAACCAAATGTCACGTAATTATTCGGCTCATTCAGAGTGATTACATAGCGGATCATATGGCCATACTCATCGCTGACTTTCTTCACAAACCGCTCAAAGTATTTGATATTGGCCCGGTTTTTAAAACCGCCCTTATTGCCAAACCAAACTGGAAAAGTCCAGTGCCAAAGGTTCAAAATTGGCTCGATGTCCATTTCTTTCAAGGTTTTTATATATTTACGGTAGTGCTCAACAGCCTCTTCATCCCACTGACCCTCTTCAGGCTCCAGCCTGGACCATTCGACACCGAAGCGATAGGCATTCAAATTAAGTTTTTTAACCAGCTTAAAGTCTTCAGGATAACGGTTTAGGTGGTCCAGTCCCTTCCCGCTGACATAGTTGTTCGGGTCTTTAGCCTGGTGTTTAATTTGTGGCCAGTTTGGCAGATGCCCATATCTCTTTTCGGCATGTTTAGCCAGCTCGGCGGCGTGGCCCAATTCCCAGACCGTCCACTGGTCGTGCAAACCGCCCTCCGTCTGGTGTCCGGAGGTGCTGGCGCCCCATAAGAAATCCCTGGGGAACTTTAGCTGGGCGCCGCGGGTATCTTCTTGCATTTAGCCTTATTTTAGCAGAACCATTATGGTTGGGTACGGGGTTTGCGGGCGAAATGCCTATCACGGTAAGCCAGGTCCCGCCGGTGGTTATCTATCCGGTCGATATATTGTTCGAACTGACGAAAAAGACTCGAATACTGCCCTGTCGGAGTCAGTATCTTTAGTAATTTATCTTCTTGCAGAAGATATTCCACTAGGCCAAAGAAGTCACCGTCGCCAGATACTATCACAGCTTTATCGTAATTCCTCATCTCTTTCATCGCCCAAAGCACCATGTCGGCATCTATATTTCCCTTGACTGGCTTGTCAGATTTCTGGCCGTTGTCCTCGGGCCGCGGCCGGCTCATATCATAAGTCGGCTTTAACACCACCGCATAGCCAGCTTCGTGCATCTTTTCATAAATATCCTCAAATTCCGGTACATAACCTATGAACATATAGGCTTTTTTTACTTGATATTTCTCTGTCAAAAATTTATGGAATTTGCGCCAATCCATTTTCCAGCCGAATTTTTGGACACTGACGTTTAGGTTTTGGCTGTCTATAAAGGCGTAGTTGCCCGGTTTTCTCCGTCTCATCTCTGTTTATATTCTACTTAATTAAACTGTTTATAGCTATATCGACTGCTTGAGTTTGTTTTTTATTACGGATAGCCCCATGAGAGCAGCGGATCGCAGCAATTTGGTGTCATAAGATAGGCTGGCATTATTAAAGTCTGCTATATCCAATAATGCTTTGAGTTTGGCGGTGTTTTCTAAATCAATGACTGCTCTTGCTCTGATGTTATAGCTGGAAAGGCCGCCCGGTCTGGATGTCATATAAACATAGAGCCATTCTTCGTATATATCCCTCGGTAAATGTGCTTCCATACCGTCCATGGTTTCTTGAGGATAAGCTCTGGGGCCGAACATCGACATGCTTCCTTCTATCATGTTGTACAGCTGGGGTATTTCATCAATTGCTAAAGGTCTTATTAATCTGCCAAGTTTAGTTAATTCGGAATCGGTACGATGAATTTCGCGGCTTGGCTCAATCGGCTCCATAGACCTTATTTTACGTATCAAGAATGGTTCTAAGCCTCGCCCGATTCTTTGTTGATATACCAAAGGGTTAGACCCATCCATCATTCTGCTGGCAGCCAGGGCCAATCCGCCAATAGGGGCTGCTGCTGGAATCAAGGAACTTGCCAGAAGAATATCGAGTGCTCGTTTTTCGTCACTCGCTACCCACCGCTCACCTGTGAGCCGGGTTTTAGACATAGTCTATCTAATTTATCATTTAGACGTCAGATAATTTCCGACGATTCGCCGTGGGCGAGAGGTTTTATAGAGAATTTGAAATCATCTGGGAAGAAACCAGCGAAATTAGCATAAACATCTGGGTGGGCACCAAGCTTATCGTAATGTATCGGTATAGCCACTTTGGCCTGCACTTTTTTAGCAAAGGCGAAAGCATCCTTCATCGACACATCGGGCCCAGTGATCGGTAAAGCTAAGTTGTCTACTTTCAGACCATCCAGCTCTACGCCGTCCCCTGGGTGGAATAAGTTCCCATTTATCAGATAGCCGGTGTTTTGCGGGCCGGCACTGCCGTTTGGCATCTTGCAGTGCGGGAGCCCTATAGCTTTGATTGTAAAATTACCGATTTTTAATTCCTGGCCGTCTTCTACCACTGTTTTAGACGCCTCGATCAGTTTGGCTGTGCTGGCATTGGCATAGACCGGCGCTATCGCCTGCTCAACAAATGTTTTGGCTAGTTCTGCGTCAAAATGGTCATGGTGCTCATGGGTATATAAAACGGCGTCCAGCTGACCGAACGCATCAAGACTGTCCTTCTCGTCTGCGCTTGGGTCAATCAATATCTTACTGCCCTGCTCTTCTATCAATAAACAGCTCTGTGTAAACCTGGTCACCTTCATAACTATATTTTACTCCGGTTTAGTCTTATTCTTGCATCAATGCTTTTATTCATATTTATAAATAAATTTGACTTCTGTCTTGGCTAGAAATTTGTGATATTGATCGCTGGGAATATTTATCACGCAAGGACCCTTGAACTCCGTAGTATTACTACCAATTTCAATCTTCCCTTCTCCAGATATTATCCATAACGTTTCGGCATCCTTGTGGGTATGGTCTGCCAAGACTTTGCCAGCTGAAGCTGTCGCAAAATAAACAGGCCCAGTTTTGTATATTGTCACGCCATCTTCCTGTTTCATCGGTACTAGATTATCTATGTGCATAATTACTTAACTTGTTAAGTATTCCCTTTCCCACTCTTTTGCCAGATTTGTCTCGATTTCTGAGAGCATTTTGTCTACAATCATTTTCATTTAAATTCTATGCCAACTTTTCGGTCCACCATGAATTAAAATAATTAATAAGTCCGTCGGTATCTAACTTAACATCGAATACTCCATCTAGTTCGCGACCCCTGACCTCCGTCCACGTGGCCCTGCAATGATAAATTCCCTCGTGCCCGTTTATCATCATAACTTCAATTTTTACTGATATTTCGTTCTGTGTAGAAAGATCCTCCTGCCACTGCTTGATAACAGCTTTAGGGGATGTTAATGGGTCCTCAAATGAGCCTTCATACCAATGTACTTCCTTTGAAAGTATTTTATCCAATAGATTAAAGTCTTTATTTTCCCATACTTTTTCTAAGCTTTTTGCTATTGCATTATGAGCATCCATATTTTTATTTTACGCTTTTCTTTCAGAATCTAAGCAGCTTCACGAAGTCTAAACTCCAAGGTTGCTTCTGTTGTGATAGTCGACCCCACAGATGCTACGCCAATGTAAGTTACGATATCAGGATCACTAGGGTCTTTTTGAACATGAAGGTCAAGTCTTTCGCCATTACGCACTGGACTAAAAAAGCTAACACCTCTTACTTCTTTCAAGCGGGGTTGGGCGGATTTCGGGCCGGTTGTTTGATTGCCGTAGTAGGCCAGATTTCTTAGCGCTCCTAGCTGCCTAATTCCTGGCAGAACATCTTGACCGACAAATCTGTGGCCTGCATACGCATCATCAGCCGGGAACCATACGCCATCTGCATTAGTCCAACCAGATGCGGTAGCATAATCAAGCCAATCACTTAAGTCGGCATCTCTAAGTAGAGAAAACGGTCGAACTAAATTGGGGTTGTATTTTGGCATATCAATTCCCCCGTCAGCAAAATCACGCCTTAAAATCGATCGTTCAAAGAGTAATTCATTGAAAACAAATCCGCTAAAGACTGATGTACAGGCAATATCTCCTGCTACACTAGCAACACCAGCGCCTTTGAATCTTTTTTTGTCTCTATCAAGTATGCTTACATCTAACTTAACCTGTTCCCCTGGCAATACTTCACGTTCAAAATTTGCTCGCTCAACTGCTCCGAAAAGTGGTGCCAGGCCTTTTTCGTGAGCGAATATGCTGTAGGCACCAGCTTGGGCGAGTGTTTCGATGTGTTCAACCTCATCTACCACTCTTCTGGGATAAGTTTCAGGAATATTCCTAAATGCAACTACTCTGGTTTTATCAGCATCAATTATTCCGTCAACATAGCGAATCTCTTTCCCGTGAGGCAAAACCTCTCTAGGGTGTTTGAATTTTGGATTATGCTCATATGTCATTATTGCGCATCCTTTGCTATTCGAAGAAATGTTTCTTCATTCGCTCCGATTATCTCTGTGGCTCCGCTTTGTAAATTGGAGTTGTTCACCATCGACAGTATGGTCTTTGCTACGGTTCGCATATCGGGAGTATTGTCAATTTCAGCCTGCTGTTCTACATAGTCTGCGTCACCACGTTTACCAAGTCTGCCTACCAATGTATCAGGGACATACCCAGCTACGGTGACCAGTAATCTTTGATCTCTTTCTGTCAAATCAGGAATTAACTCCCTTAAAGCTATCTCGCCGGCATGCTTACTGCCGGCAACCACGTCATATGTCTTGCCGCCCATTTCAAATGGTGGCATTATTAAGCCCCGGTCGTACCAATGGGCCCAATGGCTTGTAACAAAAACTATGGTGCCGCCCGGTGTCATTTCTGGCGAGAAACTTTGCGTTAGAGCAACTTGTGCATCGCGGTTAATCAGCACTCCATAGCTTGCGTCTTTGTGTGCTTCCATACCACCGGCCGCATTTAGAATAAGCGTACTCAGCTCACCGTCTGCCCACTCTAATACACTGTCTGTTAAGCGTTGGCGTGATTCAGGCCTTGTAATATCTGCTAGTACCACTGGGGGGCTCATACCCATTTTGTCAAACTTACGCAATGTCTTCCTTAGGTCGCTGGATTCTCTAGTAGCGCCAAGTGCAACATCCCAGCCGTCCTCCGCAAATACTAAAGCAGTTTCAGCACCAATCCCTCTTGATGATCCGGTAATAAAAGCCTTCCTCTGTTGAGTTTCAGACATATTTTCTCCTTATTAGGATAATTTAGAGCTGATTTCACAAACTTGCAAGCATAAGAAGAATTGTTTGGCTTATTCAGTAGCCTCTGTTTGCGATTTCAAATGGTTCTTTTTTCATATGTCTCTCCAAAAGGCTGTAAAGTAGTTACCCTTGTTCATCCCAAGTTCTAGGTATCTTCTCTCGAGATTGATGTCGTCAATTGGCGAATACACTAGCACCTGAGAATGGCCTCTAATTTTTAAGATATCGATTGCCTTTTCATAAAGTTCCCGAGCAACATCCAAATCATTATCCTTCACTACATACCTGAATAGCCATGCCACTCTCCCGTCTTCTATTAACGATACTGATCCAGCAATCTCACCGGCATCTTCAAAGACCAATACCGACTCCGAATCTAAACTGGTGACCTTTGCTAACTTTTCTCGGCTATCCCGAGCCTCGTCAAATTGACCACCAAACCAATCAGAATGGCTATATAACTTCTTAATTTGTTCATAATCTTCGTCTTTATAGTTGCGAATCAAGCTCATCGATTTTAACTCGCTGTTGTTCAGTGGTGTCACGGTTACGGACGGTTACGGTGTCGTCTTGCAAAGTATCAAAATCGATAGTCACGCAATAAGGTGTACCGACTTCGTCCTGGCGGCGGTAGCGCTTACCGATGTTGCCGTTATCGTCAAACATAACTTCGCCGTCGATTTGTTTGCGAAGCATTTTATGAATTTCTCTTGCCTTGGCAACCAATTCCGGCTTATTTTTCAAAAGCGGGAAAACTGCGGCTTTAACAGGGGCTAAGTGTGACGGTAACTTTAAGAAAATCCGTTTTTCCCCACCCTGCTCATCCTGCGAATAAGCGTTTGATAATACCGCCATGACATGACGGTCCAAACCGAACGCAGGTTCTACTACATGTGGGATAAACGGTTCGCTACCATCCTTGGGACGATAGCGCATGTCTTTACCGGAAGTTTCCTGATGCTGTTTTAAGTCATAGTCAGTCCGGTAGGCTAATCCTGCGATTTCATCCCGACCATGCGGAAAGTCAAAATAAAAATCAATTGTACGCTTACTATAGTGCGCCCTATCCTCTGCCGCCAGCTCGTGCTCGGTAATGCTTTCTGGTGACAGCTGCAGGATTTTAGTAAACCAAGTATTCATATCCTTGCGCCACTTTTCAAAGTACTTTTCCCAGTCTTGCTCTTGAATAAAATATTCGAACTCCATAATTTCAAGTTCGCGGACGCGGAATATGAAATCACGGGGGCTGATCTCGTTTCTGAATGCCTTGCCAACCTGGGCTATTCCAAAAGGCAAATCCGGATAAAAACTATCCAGGATATTTTTATAGTTGACGAACATGCCCTGCGCTGTCTCTGGACGCAGAAATGTTACAGAGCCTTCATCCTCATCAATTCCCACATGAGTCTTGAACATGGTATTAAACATCTCCGGTTCGCCAAAAGTGCGCTCTTTTCCGCAAGACGGACACTTACTGGTATTTATCTTGTCGGACCGGAAGCGGCTGTGACAGTTACTGCACTCCACTAAAGGGTCGGTGAACGTATCAATGTGGCCGGAGGCTTTCCAGACTTTAGAGTTCATCAGAATAGCACTGTCAATCTGATACATATCCGGCCAGCCGTCAACAAAGAACTTTAGCCACTCATTGACAATATTGCGCTTAAGCAAAGCGCCTAACGGACCGTAGTCGTATGTACCGGCTAGGCCGCCGTAAATCTCACTGCCTTGGTATATAAAACCCCGGCGTTTAGCCAGGCTGACGATTTCCTCCAGTGTCGGTTTTTGCTCCATCTTAGTTACAGATTATATATTTTTTGAACGGTTTGTACTATCTACAAGGACACGGTTTGGTGGAGTCTCATAATACTGCTGAGCCCACCGTTCCAGAACCGCTGCTTTATTATCGGTGAAGACTAATTCTTGAGCACCACCCACCATGAGAGCCCCGAGATGATGCAAGCGTGTATAGATCTCCCAGCCGTTTTCTGGAGCCGTAGAATCAATTCCGCCGATTGACATCACATCCATGCCATGGAGTCTCCACATTGCTAAATTGTTGCGCGCAACATGTCTGATAACTGCCCCGCTTTGGCCAGCAAACCCCTGATTCACCTCAATATATGGCCGATTGGTTTCATTATTGATTGGCGAGAGCTGGTTGCCGATACTGTTTACAGCCTCGATGATGTCGTAGTAATCACCGATACCGCTGTGGACATGGTTTTTTATGGTGTGTTCCGGCATAGCAGAAACTTTATATATCAGTGGTACCTGGTAACCAATCTCTTGCCTGACAGCTTCACCCAGCTCTAGAGTTTGTTCTACATCTTCGCATATCAGTGGATGGTCCGGATGAAGGTTTTTACAGCTTCCGTCCAATTGGACAGCGTCGGCTCCCATTTCCAGCCCCCAAAGTGCCAACCGTGGCAGTACTGACATAGGGTTCTCTCCAATCAGTGCAGTTGAACTTACAAATGCCAGTTTGCCCTTTGAATGAAGCAGTTTAATAGCATCTGGTAAATAACTGGATGCCTTTTCGCGACCTGGGTTTTCAAATGCCACGGAGTTCCAGGCGCTGCTCAACTTGCCGTCCGACCCCTCCTGTCGGTGCTTTACATTAAATTGTCCTCCTTGGCTGTTGCCGGCATTCTCATTGTCGGTATATGTACCGAGCATCACGGCACTAAGGTTTCTTTCCCTGACGATGGCTTCTATATCCATTTCATGTTTTATAACACCGGCACCAATATAAAATGGCGGTCGATCATAGGATGTCTTAAATTTTCTCCTCATCAGCTCTCTGATAAGGCGATTATATCCGAATATAGGTTTGGAGCATAGATTGAATTACTGGCTGTACGAATCTGACAATCGCATCGGTCTCGTTGATTCTGCTAAGCGTTTGAGCCGAGTTATGACTGAAGCCGAGCCGTAGAAATTTAATATGTTCGGTCTTGAAGTTCCCGTCATCCTTTGGAGAAAGACTCATCGAGCTTAAATCGAAATCATATTTTTTGTCTTGCAGCAGTTTCTGACCTCTGCTGTCAGTCCGTAAGTTTGGAGAGTGGCCACCCAGCCGCAGAAGCTGCATATTAAACCACAGCTGTATCAGATCAAGGGCGATTGTAGACTCATCTAGTGCCGAAAAAGCTTCTTCCAATAGCTGAAAGTAAGCAGACTCGGCGGCGGATTCGGTAGCCCTATCGAGCCGTTTAATAAGATCATAACCCGTATTCGTCCGGTCCAAATTTTTAACGATATTGCCGAAATGCTTGACCATTCTGGTTGATACTAGCGTATTGATTTCACCACGGCCGATAATAAAACTTAGCTGGCTAATGGAAAACAACTCTATCCCACCGGCCAGCTTACTCTTACTTTTTCGGACAGCCTTGGCCATGACTTTGACTTTCCCATGGTCCGGAGTTAAAAAGGTGATAATTCGGTCGGCCTCACCATAATTGGTCCGAGCCAGGATTATTCCGTTAGTCTTAAGTCGCATCATGCCGCGGCCGGCATCAAGACCTGTTCTATCTTTTCTCTTAAATCACTAAGAGAAGTTGTGGTTTTATTCAAATAGTCTGAAACATTCAGCTGGCGGAAGGCCGGCTGGAATGAAAAGACTTCGTCGGAGCTCAAGCGGCTGACTACCAATACTGGAGTGTTTTGCCATTCTGGGTAGCTGCGCAGTTCGTACAGGAACTCAATACCAGAGCGACCGGCCAAGATTAGATCCAGGATAATTATATGCGGGTGTTTTGTATCTACGCCCAAAATAGCTTGTTGCGGTTCGACATAAGCAGTAGCGCTATGCCCTTCACCCCCTAAATACTTGGCTAGGTTTTTAGAAAATTGGCGATCGGTATCGAGTATTAAGACTTCGGCCATAGCCTTATACGAACTGCAGCTGCTTACTGGCCGGTATGTTCGTGGCCAGACCTGCTAAATTATTATGGGCAGCAGCCCGCAGTGGCTGCCACATCGACGCACAAAGCATGTCAGCCACCAGAACTCCGGCTGCGGCTCCCGGCGGGACGGCCGGCAGCGGCTGGCGGGCTTTACCTATCAAGTTACGCGCCGCCCGTAAAGTCTTATCGCTCAGGCCGTGTACACTGCTAAATACTCCTGTGGCAATCGAGTTATCCGCCATTCTGTGCGCCCCAAGCAGGATTTTATAGGACTTTTCGTCAGACTGGGCTGCCTGGGCCCTGATTAAACTTGAGCCTAATACCTCGATAGCCGAGTGCAGGGTCGGTTCGTGGACTAGCACCGGCGTCAGCCGATGCTGGACACTGACCTGCAGTTTAGTCTTATATTCTGATGCGTACGGTGTCAGTTTGTGGGCGATATCTTCCAGTAAAGCGCCTATGGCCAGAGGTTCCACGGGTAGATTCTCGACTTCGGAAGAACTCAAAAGAATACGATAGGCTTCTATAAGCTGCAGGCCGACCTCGATATTCAAAGATGTCTCGCTAACGTGCTGCCGGGCAGCGACTTTGGAAAAATTCTGGCTTTGCAAAAGTTCGGCTGAAGTCTTAACCTGCAATAACGGCAACGTTAAGTCATCGCTTAAAGTCATCAGCAACGCCCGCTGTTTCGCAAGTTCATCATGCCTTCTAGCGTATGCTGATTTCTTCAGAATCTACCCCTTCTATGCCTAAAATTATACCATCGTGAATAGTTAAAAGGCTGTTGTAAAATGCCGAAAATCAGGGTGCGAAAGTCAAACTGGCCAAAACTGTGTTATTAAAATCAGACTGGAATTCCTGTGACTCGGTATACACTTTCAGGGTTTTGTCACGGACTTTAATTACCAACATATTCCCGTTCTGTGTCGGATCGGATGGATTAACCTGGCCACTCAAATAGGTTCCTGCTGTAACGTTAGGAATCCCGTTAAGCTTGGGCGGCACATAGGCTTTAGCAGTAAGAACTCCGGTTGTGATTTGAGAATTCAGCTGCTGGAGAACCTGTGAATAATCGGAGTTTAAAAGTTCGACACGCAGTGCATAGGCAGTCTTACTTAGGGTGCCGGGTACTTCATTGGGATAGAAGTAGGCATTAATCGGTTCGGAAGAATTGGACGTGTCAATATAAGCACTCCAGATTTTGGGATAGCTAAAGCTTACCGAACCATATGTCGCTGAGCCTTTGAAGAGCTTGTAAGGCGACTTACTTTGCTCGGTAAACTGAGACAGTAGTTGCTTGGTCTGGGTTTTCTTAGCGGCGGCTACGGCAGCCACCGATTTTTTATCACTCTTGGTTTTATAATCCTGCATCTGGGTGTATGCCCAGGCTCCAAAAGCCAGTGAACCGACCAATAACACGACCAGGATTGCAATGATAGCTGTCTTCGACCTGGAATTAGCACCGTCCCCATAAGACATAGGTGGTGGTGACTGTGGATTCATACTACGCTTATGTTAAAGCAGTTATACCCCCTACACAAGAGACGATCTAGTATTTGTATAAAAAGACGCCATATTTTTTAGCTACTGGTTTTTTGCCAGGAATCTTAAATGTATGGCTGGCTAGTTTCAGATGTTTTCCACTGTCTAATATTTTTTCGTCGAGTTTTTTCATGTATTTATCCAAAAGAAAGACGAATATGGCATCGGCCTTCGATATGTCGGCCTTCCAGAAATTTCCAAAGCGTACTTTGACCCGTCGGCCGTAGCGAAGGGTTGTGACCCAGGAATATAGGAACATAAAAGGGTTAAGCTCGTAGCCGACGGCCTTAAAACCCTTGTTAGCCGCGGCTTTTAGAAACCGGCCGTCCCCGCAGCCCAGATCATAGACAATCTCACCTTCTTTCAGCTCAAGTAAGTCCAGTGCTGCTTTAACATGCGGCTTTAGGCTGGGAAAATAAGGAGCGCCGAATAGTAAGACAAACCCGTAGGCAAATATTAAGAGCATGGCAAATGACCATAGAATCCAAAAATATCCGTATAAAGTCATTATTCCTCCAACTTTACGGCGATCTTCTTAACCTTGTTCTGGGCTGTTTTCAGGTAATTTTCCATCTGTTCCAGTAGCTCCATAGCTTGCTGGTATTTGACCACCGATTCATCCAGATTAACCTGGCTGCTTTCAAACCACTCTACCAGTTTGGCTAGCTCATTAGCCATCTGTTCGTAGTTTTTGGATTTTGGGTTTTTTACCATCAGGTGTTGATCTCCTCGGTTTTTGCAGTTATCGTCCCGTCGGCCAATTGGATCTGAAGGAGTTCGCCCAGTGTAAGTCCGGCTACCGAGTTAATGTGCCTGCCCCGGCTCCTTATCACTGCATAGCCTCGTCTTAGCGCTGACCTGGGATCAAAAATGCTAAATATTTTCCGTCTGGACTCGAGCTGCTCTGATAGGTTATCCAGATATAATAATGCTTTACTTGTTAAGTATCGCCTGCTCTCTTGTAGGTCGCGGAGAGTCAACTCAAAGCTTTGGACCAGGCTGTCGGTCAGTTTGCTGCGGGTGGCGGCCAGTTCAGCGATGATTTCTGTCCGGTCGGGAACTAATAATTGGGCGGCATTGCTTGGGGTGCTGGCCCGCAAATCGGCCGCCAGCTCTGCCAAAATAATGTCTACCTCATGCCCTACTGCGACCAAGGTTGGAATCCGGCTGGCAGCCACCGCCCTGACTACCCGTTCATCATTAAACCAAGCCAGGTCTTCTGCACTTCCACCGCCCCTTGTCACGACTAAGACGTCAGGTAAAACCGGCAGACGGTTGAAATGTTCTATGGCTTTGACTATCTGGAGTGGAGCCTTCGTGCCCTGGACATACACATCACTAAAATGAATATCTACCCCGCCCCAACGCTCATCCATAATCTTCACGAAATCCGCATAAGCCGCAGAGTTTGCAGCAGTGATAAGCGCGACATTTTTTGGCCAGCGTGGCAAAACCCGTTTGCGTGATACGTCGAAAAGGCCTTCGGCTTCTAGCTTTGCTCTTAAAAGGTCGGCAGCTTTTTTGATAGATCCTGCCCCCACCGGCGCGATTGTCTGGATATTGATGCTGAACCCAAAACGTGGGTGCATCCGGGGATAACCTATTACTTGGACCTTCAGTCCGTCTTCTAATGGACCAGGTAAGTTATAAACCGTGCCGAAAAACTTAACGCTGGCATTATCGTCCTGTAAATCAAAGTAAACCCAGCGGTTTTTCGATACCCGAAAATTAGACAGTTCGCCTTCTATGATCACCATCGGATAGGCTACTTCTAATGTCTGATTCAGTATCGCTACAAAATCAGATGGTGATAATACTTGGTTTGGCATCAGCGGGCTTTATCCAGTCCGGCCCTTAGGGCTTTTTGGTAGAAGTAGTAGCCGGGGATTAACTGCAGGACCATATTCAAGACCCGGTACATGATGGTCACCGGGATGCTCAGGGCGGGCGGAATACCGGTTGCCGCTAGGACTGCTGTCATCAGGCCTTCGTAGATACCGATCCCGGCCGGCAGAACAGAAATGAGGCCGGCGAAATTAGCCACCGCATAAGCCAAAATCACCGCACCGACATTCACTAACTGTCCAAAGGCAATATAAACCGTATAAATCGCCGCTATCTCGGTAATATTGGCAATCGTCATGTAGACGAAAGGCATCTTTAACTGACGCCAGTTATCCTTAAAGAGTTTGTAGTTATCATGCAGCTCGTTAAACGCCACCTGGGCCCCTTCGATATTGATAGTCTCCGGTTTGCGCCGAAATACACTCAGTATTTTATTGAGTATCTTAGTAACAGCAGTTAAGAATGAGTTTATGCGGCTACGGCTCTCTATCATATAAATAAACCCGAACGTTCCAACGATAAGTAGCGTAATGATCGCCGTGGCGACTACCAGGATAAGGTTGTTAGCGTGCCCACGGGCTGCCAGCAGCAAAATCCCAATCACCAGCAACGGCTGAAAACTAACGAATAAAAGCAGCAGTTTCATAAGCTGGGATAATGTGGCTTTGGAGCCGCTGACATTAAAGGCCCGCATCCGGACCGCGAAATACGAAATACCGCTGACCCCGCCGCTCGGAAGTATGTGGTTTACAAAGTTAAGCTCCAGGTTTAGCTTATACATGCCTTTATAGGGGACGTCGTTGTCGAGGATTTTGAATAGGCTGACGTAAAGCCGGGCATAGGCATCGTAGTTAATGGCCTCTATCGGAATCAGGAACAGCAGCGCTACAGCATTGACCTTCCCCAGGTTTTCAATCACCGTACCGATATCTTTTCTGGTGGCATATATCAGTATGGCCAGAGCCGCAAAGGTAATGATGGTCAGCGCCAGCCGCCATTTGGAGCGCTTGATCCTATGCGGCTCTTCGTGTGTTTCCATTTATTTTGATTATACTGGAATTCAATATAAGACACCCTTTCGGGGTTTCTTATCGCACCGGGTGCGGAATGAATCCGATCGCTCTGAGCTATCTTCCCGATGAAAAGAAGTTACAATAGTCTTTGATGAGTGAGTTTAAAACCGTCAGCCTGTGCATCCTAGGCCGCCAGCCGAAGCTTGGGCTGGCCGAACTGGAGAGTTTATACGGCGCCGAGCACATCCGCCCTCTGCATGGTGCGGCTATCCTAGACATCCCAGCTGAGGACATAGACTTCCGTAAACTTGGCGGAACAATTAAAGTCGCACGGGTCTTAACCGAACTAGATAGCTTCAAATGGGATGATTTGGTTAAGTATCTAGTGGAAAAGATTCCCGAGCATCTTGAATATGTTCCAGAAAGTAAATTTACCCTGGGCCTGAGTGTTTACGGAGTAAAGGTTAACCCTTCGCGGATTAACCGTAGCGCCCTGGAGCTTAAAAAAGTCATTAAAAAAACCGGCCGCAGTGTTAGGATAGTACCTAATAAATCCCACGCCCTGAACAGCGCCCAGGTCCTGCACAATAAGCTGACGAATAAAGGTGGTTGGGAGCTGATTTTTATAGCCAACGGGCGAAAAACACTTTTGGCCCAGACTTTCTTCGTCCAAGATATCGAGGCTTATGCCGCCCGTGACCAAGCCCGGCCAGCCCGCGATGCCCGTATCGGCATGCTGCCGCCAAAACTGGCCCAGATAATCATAAATTTAGCCGCTGGCTCGCCTAAGCCAGCAGATCAGAAGAATTGGGACGAAGCTGATGGGTTTGGGAGATACTTGGTCCTGGACCCTTTCTGCGGAACAGGGGTCATCTTACAGGAATCTTTATTGATGGGCTATAGCGTCTACGGCACCGATATAGACCCGCGGCTAGTGGAATATTCAAAGAAAAACCTGCAGTGGCTGGTAGATAAATACCCGGCTATCGAAGGAAAAGTTACGGTCGAAGCAGCCGATGCAACTGATTATCAATGGCCAGGATTCTCTGCCATCGCCAGCGAAGCATTTCTGGGGCGGCCTCTGGCCAGGTTCCCAGATGAAGTAACTTTAAAAAAGGTAGTAGCCGATGCCAACACCATCATAAAGAAATTCCTTACGAACCTAGCTCCCCAGCTTAGGCCTAGTCAAACTATCTGCCTGGCAGTGCCAGCTTGGCATAAGCTTAATGGCCAGATTATCAAGCTGCCGCTTATTGACCATTTAACAGATATGGGTTACAATTATTCGGACTTAGAATGGGTGCAGCGCGAGGAGCTAATCTATTTCAGAGAAGGCCAAGTGGTCGCGCGACAATTATTAAGGTTAAAGAAAGCGTAAGAGATTAAGCAATGAGTCATGTAAAGGCTGGCGGCACAGCCAAAAACAACCGGGACAGCCAAGGCCAACGCCTGGGTGTTAAAGTTTGGGGCGGCCAAAAAGTTAAGGCCGGCGATATTATTGTCCGCCAAGTCGGCGGTAATAAGCGCTCTGGAGCTGGTACCTTTTTATCACGCAACTTTACGATTCACGCCGCTAAAGACGGTGTGGTCCAATTCAAAGAGCGCCGAGTCAAGAAATTCAGTGGCCGTTCCATCCCCCGCACTGAAGTTATCGTCGAAAGCAAATAGCTATTTCGAGATAGGCCTAGACCGGCCATCTTGGTGTCTT
>DATIIZ010000049.1:0-3156 GCA_035479215.1 Candidatus Babeliales bacterium
ATTGATTATATGGTAGAAACATCTGACCAGTCAAAGCTAATTAGCTAAGCGGCTTCTGGTAATGCAATTTCTTCAATCTCTGCGACTGATTTGACGGTATACGACACCGGGACCTTAGCAAGATTAGCCGTACGCTGCGCAATTTCTCTTCTCATATTATTGACGGGCTCATTTAATATGTCGGCTTTCTCTTGTTTGGCTAAAGCCTTTCCTTTTTCTTTGGTTAACTTATCCCAGTCCGGCAGCCTATGTATGGACCCAATGTTCACTTCTTCCCCCGACGCGACGGCCACCAGGTAATAAGTAAATTTACCTATAGATCTAATTGTGTTTTCAGAAAATTTGCCCATTTCCAGTTGAGTTACCGGACCATCCTTTGTCAGTTTTTTAGCTTTCATGGCACCACCGGCCGGGGCCATAATAATAGCCGCGCCTTTCTCGATGTCCCTAAACAAAGCTCGCATACCACCGGATACAACAATATTTCTGGCTTCCTCTGGGATTTTCCAGTATTCGACACTAGTTATTTCGGGGTCTTCTGAACTTTGGGTATCGGGGATAGTAAAAAATAATTTACTGAACCATTTAAAATATTTTGGCACCTCTTTGCCCAAGTATCTTTCTCGAGTCAATGTTTTACTTATCACATTACCAACTCTTCGAACTAGCCGCGGTTTTCTGGTCGCTGCCGCGATTGCCACCGGTCCAGTTGCCAAAGCAAAATCGTCCAGGCTTTCTGCGTGAGCTAAAGCGATTAGAATCGACTCGCCATTGGCCAGAATTTCTCCAATCATCTCAAAATTGGATAAACCACCCTCCTCTATAGGGATGTTTGGATCAGCCGGCGTAGTTTCGTATTGATGTAAGGCGGTCTCTGCCCGCGGGCCAATCCCTTTTATAAACATCTGACGCATTTTGGGTGCAAGAATTTTTCTGGGGATAATGTTTAGCAACCAAGACGCCTCTAGCGTATTAACCGTTAGTTGTTGCCATCGGTACCTTGTAGGCATAAACGGCAGGCTGTCAAAATCATCAAAGCGCCCCTGATGGTTAAGCGACCAACCGTGCAAACCTAACGGATTATCTGGGTCTCTCGGTTCTGGGCCTTCATGAAGCTCTAGTTCCAAAGCTTTGAGGTCCTGAGGCGTACTATGGCCTTCTAGGTCAGCAAGATAACCAGAAAAGAACTCTTCTATCTCGGGGAGATCTTTACGACTAAGCTGAAAAAACCATGGTAGTGACTCAAGAGTAATATTTGGCATTTAAGACATAATTGTATCAAAAATCAATACTAAGCTCAATGCAAAAAGTACTACGTGCATAACCAGAACTGGCATGTTAATATTAAAGTCCATTAACAAATAGATTGCTGGAATCCGGTGTAAGTCCGGAACTGTGCCGCAACGGTAAAACGCTTTAAGCGTAAAAGTCCGATACAGCTAAAGTAAATTAGGCTCCCGAGCAGGAGGAATACTTAACAAGTTAAGTAATTATCCCTGCATCCGTGAGCAGGGGTATTTTTTTGAGCGAAGTATTGGCAGAAATGCCAGAAACCACATATGGGACTCGGCTTAACTCTATAGGCAAGCAAGCACTATGGGGCGCTGGTGTTTTCACACCAGAGCTCGGAGTCAATGACCCATTGACCCACCTGGAACAATACCTTGTCGGGAAAGAGGCGGCATTGACTTCGATTGACGAGGATTTGATAACCGATATCGCTGAACGGAAGCTCAAGCCTAAGTTCGTCAATTCCGTTGACTTCGACAGAATTGGCAATGATTTTATATCCAGGGAAAACAAATTCTCTATGCGAGGCATGACCAGCATTACCGAAAGTAAGTTCGCAAATGACGACACCGCTAATTTATCGCAATATAAACGGGCTAAAATCGAGGCCCAAGAGGTTGACCGCCTGAACGATTGGTTCCAGGGTGCTGGTATCCACGATGTATTTATAACCGAATCAATGCCTTTGGATGAAAATGAGCGTTATACGATTGTCAGAATTTATGAAAAGGCTGCCGCCGATGAGCTAGTTGAACACGTAGTAACTCTGCACAATTCTACGGTAGATATATTCAATCAGTTGCACAGCCAGCTGGGTATAGATGTTGCCGAAAGCCAAAATAAACTAGAGCTTTTAGATAATATGTACGCTCTCAGACCAGACGCTAAAAGTTTCGTTGAAACTTATGTTAAAACCTATGACTCCATACTTGCAGCTCGGAATGCCGGGCAGGAATTTAGCTTCGGGCTACCTAAAAAGGGAAACGAGGAACTAGTTGACGATATCGATGTTATCCGACGGCAGAGTGCTCTTAGGTCTGTTTATCTAGATACAGTCAAAGTTTTAGGCCAAAGCAAAGGTTATGTGACTCCAGAAGTAGCGACGATTAATCATGGTTTGGGGGGTGAGGACGAGATGCTTATTGGTGACTGGATATCTTTTGCGGTAGCACGTGAACTGCTGGACCGCAGCCTACAAAGTGTGGTCGCCACCTTTAACAGAGCCTCACCAGAAGAGCTAGAGCAATTGGCGGCGCAGCAGGATAAATCCGCAGCTTACTCCTCAGCCGGGCAATATGGCGGAGAAGCCCGGACAGAAGGTGTCCGTTATGATGGCGCTTGCCCCTCCTCATCTGGTGCTCCTGCCACTGAGGCTGCGGCGTTAGCCCAGAGCCTGCGTATAAATCCTAACAAAGACCCCAGCCAATGCGGCACTTGCCCGAATTGTAAGAAGGAATATTATGTTGAAGAAAAAATTTATAAGGCCAAGGTCCTGGAGTGCAATAACTGCCATGCTGCCGTCCGTTTCGGGGGAGGCTCTGTATCAAAGGCTGAACTTGGCAGATTGAGAGGCCAAGAAGTACCAGCACTAAGTTTCTTCGATAGTCTGGCGGCAGGGTTCAGTATAATCAGCTCCGAAACCAAGATTAATAAACTGCGAGAAAAAGAAAGAACAGCCCAAAATGACTTCCAGCAACGGCGGGCTAGGCAGTTAATCGCTGAAGAATTCGCTAAACTCGAAAAACTTAGCAAAGCCCCAACAGCCTAGGTATTCGCAGTTTTGCTGCGGCTGAGCGAAGTCATGCTTTTGACAATTGAGCGGCCTAGTTTCTTCTCGTTGATCTGGTTAAGCTTTTCTAAAGCGCC
>DATIIZ010000050.1:0-28102 GCA_035479215.1 Candidatus Babeliales bacterium
TCAACTGCATCGGCGTTTATACCAACGAAGAGCTTGGAAAAATTTCTGACGAAGAGGTTCAGCGGGCTTTGGATACTAACGTTAAGGCCCCGGTTCTTTTAACCTCCGGGCTGATGGAACGCATCAAAGAAGACGGAGCAGATATCCTAAATGTCGCATCAACCGTCGGCTTAAAGGCCTATCCAGGTGAGGCGATTTACGGCGCGTCGAAATGGGCGGTCCGGGGTTTTAGCGCCAACCTCCAGCTGGAGTTAAAAAACGCACCTTGCCGGGTCATAAGTTTCTGTCCGGGCGGATTTAAAACTAAATTATTCGAAAAAGCCATGGGTTATGACAATACCGGAGAAGGTACTTGGATGTCAGCCGAAGATGTCGCCAAAGTTCTTAAGTATACATTGGACTTACCAAAAAACATGGAAATCTCTGAAATCTTCCTCAATCGCAAACAGTCCTGATGACAACTGAAAAAGTCACAATCAAAGGCAGGGACTAATATCTTAGAGTAGAATAGGTTTATGCCGACAAAAAAGAAAAAAAGGCTAAATAGACTGTCAAAAATTAGAAAAAATCACGGTTGGCGAGCCTTGGCCATAACGGTCTTGGTTGCTGTGCTGCTTCTGAGTGGGACCTACTGGTTTTACAACAAGCATAAAGACGATAATTCCAAAAAAGCAGCAGCTGCATATGCTGCCCAAGAAGATAACCAACAATATACGAAAATCCGGATCACTAATGTTAACACTAAAAAAACATACACTTCACCTAACTTTGGGCTTAGCTTTACCTACCCCTCTGACTGGATAATTAAAGAAACTAGTGGGAAGATAATAGCCGAATCCCCGGATGTGTATGTGGGGGCCATCACATCCCAAGTCGTACTTACTATCCGTGATAAGTCACAAAAGTTGACTGAATTCGACAAGGGCAATGCAACTACAGTGCGAGATTCGGTAAAAATCGCTTATGCCCATCCCACAAAGAATCAACGGATTAACACTTATCTTACTTATGTAAAATTTCCCGATGCACGAGTAGGTTTTGACGCGATTTACGTTACAGGATTAGATAGCTATAAAAAAGGAGAAAAAGTTTCGTCGAGTGATATATCTAAAATTGATCCAGTCATTAAAATTAGTTTTATGAAGTGGGGCGGCCCAATAGAGGTTTTAGATTCAAGCCTGGACGATAGCAACTTTATCGGACCACTAAAAAGTATCTTCGAATCATTAACTATTAATTAACGTTCGCGTAATACAAAAAAATGTCTAAAATACTTTACTTGTTAAGTATTTTGTTCGACGACTTTTTCTACATTCTCTTTAAGCAGCACAACACTTAAATCGTTTTCTTTAGCAAACGACCGAACTTTTTTAATAAGCGCATCGTTCACATAGTATGGGTTATCAGAATGGGCAATACATATATTTTTGGCCTCAGCGTTAAACGCCTCGTGAAATTCCACATCTGTTCCTGGCGCTCCATCTATATCCGTGTAGAAAAACGAGGATAGTACATAAGCACCAGCACTGTCGCCAAGTAGGATTACTTGATTTTTAAGCTTGTCCATAGAAAACCCTCGACTATTTAGTTTGTTCTTGAGGATATCAGTATCACCACCAGCAATATAAATCGCATCGTATTCCCCCCAATCTACTTCAGGCACGGAATTATTAATAATTTCAACTGAACCAGGCAGCATATCTAAATATTTTTGATAATGATCGTCAGCCTTCGCCAATGTTACAACAGCCACCTTTTTACCAGCTCTATCTAAGACTCTTATGTTATTTTCATGCCGATACCACCAGGAATTTTTGTTACTGTTATCGTTCTCTTTTTGATAACCGCCGCTATAGATGATTTTCATAATCTAATAATACGCTCAAAATAACCGAGCAGAGAATATAATAAAGTCATGAAAGCTTATCTGATTCCAGGGTGGGGCGAAGATTTAAATGATCGTAATTATGAGGCAATCCTGAATGTTTATAAGCAGGCTGGCTATGAGCCGCAATTCTTACCCATTACCTGGAGCTACAGAACGATAGAAGATTGGGTTGAAGAAATTAAAAACAAACTTTCTAAAAACCAAATACAAAATTCATTACTAAGTGGCTTTTCGTTCGGGGCCATGACTGCATTTAGCGTAGCGGGTACATACCAGAATCCTAAGAAGTTACATTTGTTTTCATTATCTTGCTATTACAACGACGATAAGCCCAAAACATCTTGGCTCCAGTCTATTGGCAAACGAAGAGCTGCCAGCTTTAAAGCCATAAATTTTAGTAAACTCGCCTCAAACATTAAGTGCTCCACGGATATTTATTGCGGTTCTAAAGAAGGACCTGAGATGCTACACCGCGCTAATCAAGCAAACAAAGCCATCGCGAGCAGTAGATTATTCATTGTCGATGGCGTGAGCCACGATGCCACTGACCCACAGTATGTCCGAACTATCGAAACAGCGCTAAAAATTTGACAGTTTTTTTGATTGTCTACTATAGTTAAACGCTATGAGCATAATGCTAGGTGAAGCACCTCCTAGTGGTCCAGTTGACCCAACTGACTTCGAAGCGTGGTTTGCTATGGGCGACGACGGAGGTAATAGGAACCGAGAAATCGAACCATATCCAGTCGGCCATTTCATCGTTAAGGCCGTACAGGAAGATGAAGTGCACGAGCTTGAAGAGCGGTGGCTATTAGGTCATCCTCTTAACCAGGGCGAGGTAGATTTACTCGCACGTGCTGGAGTAGATTTAAGAGACGAATACTAGCGATAAATACTTAACAAGTTAAGTATTTAGCCGAAGTTCAAACTTGAGTGTTCGTTTAGAAGTTCGAAACCGCGTTCCATAGCTTGAATCTCTTTATCGTACTCATTTTTACCACCAACACCGTAAATTTGCGGTAGTTCTTTCTCAGAAAGCCATTTGTATTCGGAGTGGTCATCTGGGTCTAATTTGATATTTTCAATCGAATCAGCGAAAGTGGCAAAGTAAATTACTTCAACCGAGTGGGAGCCTTTAATCGGGTTATCGTAAGTAAAAACATAAAATGGGTCCCCGACATTAATAGTCATGCCAAACTCTTCTTTTATTTCACGAATCAGAGCGTTACTAAAAGTTTCTCCCCAATCTACATGGCCGCCTGGTAGCTCATAAACATCTGGATAGAATTTTTTAGTTTTTGCCCTGCGAGGTAGGAAAAGTTTATTAACTCCGTCAAAATTATGGTGTACGAAGGCACAGACACTGAATACCTGCTGCCCGTGCGCTGGTGTTTCGCTATCGTGGATTGTTTTCATCAGATAAGATTATACGCTCAAAACAACTGGCACAGATATTAACGTACAATATTTATATGGCTGAGCAGGATTTTTCCCGGAAGGTTGTAGTTGTCGTCAATAAAGAACTTGAGCAATGGCAGGTTTTGAATACGGTTGCTCATATTTCTGCCTACCTAGGGCATAAATTAGAGGATAAATTCGATACTGGCGAAAATTTCGTCAGCAAAGACAAAGTTAACCATCCGCGCAATACCCAATACGCCATAATCGTGCTGAAAGCCAAACCCGGGCAGCTGCCTAATCTTATGGCCAAAGTCCGTGAATCGGGCCTGCTCTACCACGGCTTCATCCGCGAAATGATAGAAACAACAGATGACAGAGAGATAGCTGATATATTAAGCAAAAAGTCAGACGATGAAATCGAATACCTGGGCATAGGTATTTTTGGTCCAAAACCTAAAGTTGACGGGCTAACTAAATCCTACCAACTCTGGAGATAACATCTAATGATCGGCGAGAAACCCCAAGGTCCAACAAAACTAGAGATTGACCTAGGAGATAACCTAAGACTAGAAGAGCTAACAACGGCCGACGCCGCTGAAATTATAGAATTAGTCAAAGATGACCCGGAAGGGATGCGCTCTTTTGGTGAATCGGCAGCAAAACTATTTTCCTCTACAGAGTCACTGGTTGAGAGTATGGAGAATGAAACTAGGCACCATTACCTTGGACTGCGGGTTGAGGGAGCGCTAGCAGTTTTGTTGGCCTATCTCACCGAACCGAGACAGACAGTAAAACTGTCCTATTACACGGGTAAAAATTTTCGTAAACAAGGCCTCGCTAAACGAGCACTATCCGCTTTAACTGAAGAATTTTTTGAAAGAAAAGGGATATATCACCTAATCGCGACCGTTTCAGAGTCCAATTTAGCCAGCATTGCTTTACTGGAGAGTACTGGTTTCCAAAAAGTATCGGAGTTTCCCGACGGCTCCGGAGAAAAATTTTTTAGATATGATTTAGAAAAACCTGGACACGAAAACGACCCTTAAATACTTAACAAGTTAAGTATTATCCCAGCTGTGACCTAATTCGCTTAAGATGAGCCATACTTTTACGTCTGTATTAAGCTCGTCTATAAGATACTGCCGAGTCCTCAAACAAATTTCATCTTGCTTTTTTATGCGTTCTTCAAAAGCCGCTGCACTAATTTCTACTTCGACCTTTGCTAACATCCCGTGGCCTAAAACATCAATTAATCTAATACTGACTTCATCAACATTTAATTTAATAGATGCGCCTGATAGTTCCTTGGCGATGATGTCCTTTAAACTCGGTGTTATTAGTCTAAGTTTGCTATCGAAATCCTCTGTATTACGATAAATATTAACTGTAGGCATAGTCGAATTATACGCCCAAAAATAACTGGGTGGAGAAGCTATAAATTTGGACTTGCCGGCCCCAGTCTTGCATGGGGCCGGCTTGCCCGACGATCTACTTCTGTTCTGTGGACACGACGTGAACCCTCGTCGGGTTCCGGAAGCGAGTCTCCCAGTACTCGCGGCGCTCGCGTGCGAACTCGTCACAGGCCTGCTTTACCCACTCCGGACCCTGCAGGTACGAGCAGGCGCTCATGATTCTGCGCCCTTTCGCCGTGAACCGCGCATAGATGTCGTCACCCTGCTCGATGAGCTCGACAGCGCCGACTTCTTGGAGCCGTCTCTTGTCGGTGCGTGACATGAGGATCAATGTCACCGCGGCATCCTGCTCGGATGAACCTGACAGGACAGCGAGACTCCGCTGAAGCTTCTCGGGCAGCCTTCTAGCCGCGCGGCGGGCCTTGGTTGCCTCGAGTTCGCTGCGCTTGTAGCAGATGTATCCCTCGTGCTTCTTGTAGCAGGCCTGTGCGACCTCGCGGCCGAATTCCGTGAACCGGAAGTTGTAGCCCGACTTGCCCGACGGTTCGACTACCTCTTTTGTATGAAGCAGGTGTCGTATGCCGTCGGAAAGCGTTTCGAGGGTGAAGCCGATCATCGACTCATCCTTCTCATCGGCCAGGCACCCGAGCGTGTACTGCATGTCTGGTGGCAGCAGTTCTACAACTTTTGCCGGAGTAAGCTTTGACAAAGGGCCTCCCGTACTAGAAAGAAATCTTCGGACATAGCTACTATACGATTATTTTTACCTGATTAAAAATGCTTAAACTTTAAATTCGTGCGTCAGGCAAACCAAAATAAAATGCTTAACTTGTTGAGTACTTTTGTAACAACATGCATAAAATAACCGGACAGAAAGCCAAAACCGGCGTAACATAAAAGCAGGAGGAAACTATGACAAAGACAACACAACATCCGGCCACTGTGGCCGCACCAGGTTACGGATTAGGAATGATAGGCGCGGCGGTTTATTACCTGCACACTAGCTACGGACTTTGGGGCAGCGTTGGGGCCCTTTTAAAAGCCCTTGTCTGGCCGGCCTACCTGGTCTACCACGTCCTAGGTCTATAAACGTAAATTACTGGTCTCTATCATTAATCCGGAGTTTTAGGGATACAATATTAATATGAAAGGGAAAATATTAGTTACCGATAGTTTGTTTATTTTTGATGAGCACATAAAAAAACTTGAAGCCGCGGGCTACGAAGTTGAGCGTCTAGATAAACCTGATGCAAGTGAAGATGAGCTCTGCGAAGCCATAAAAGATAAAGTCGCGTATGTTTTGGGCGGTGTAGAGAGAGCTACTAAAAAAGTTATCGACTCCGCCCCTGAGCTAAAAGTAATTAGTTTTCCGGGTATAGGCTACCAGTGGCTTATCCCTGCTTGGCAGTATGCTATGCAGAAAGGAATACTCATCGGCAATACTCCAGATGCGCCAACTCATGCTGCTGCTGAGTGGTCCATGATGGCCGCATTGGCTATGCAAAGAGGCCTTTTCGAGATAGGCAGAACAGGAACTAAGCAATTCAAAACCTTCCAGGGTATTGAGAAAACAAAAGTAGGCATTTATGGTTTGGGTAGGATAGGTACTGAGATAATTAAGCTTATAAAGCCATTTAGACCTTCGGATATTATTTATTACAGCACAAGAAAACACCCAGAAATTGAGAAAGATTTAGGAATTCGATTCCAGCCAGAAGATACAGTGTTGTCAACAGTTGACATTCTTTTTATCTGCGTGCCCGATGCAGTTGGCCATAACTACTTTAATGACGATAGACTAAGCAAACTAAAAAACTCAGCATTGGTTGTTAGTATCTCTCACCTTGGGATAATAAATATTAACGACCTAGACAAGGCTTTAGCTAGAGGTGTTCGCGTCGCAAATGATGACCCGTGGCCAGAATTGCTAGATAAATATGGCCCAGAGAAGCTTTATACAAATTTGGGGCATAATGCCTTTAATACTTTTCCAGAACTAAAGTTAGCTAGTGATGAAGCTGTTGATTCGTTAATTAATTTGCTAGAAAAAGGCCAAGATAAGTACCTAGTTAATCCGGAATATAAAAAATGAGGGTTTTGGTTTTTGGCGATAGTATAACGCAGGGCTTTTGGGACACCGAAGGTGGTTGGGTTGCTCGGTTAAGAAAACATTACGACAAATTACAAATCCAGGATCTAAAGAACCGTGACGAGCCAACTGTATTTAATCTTGGGATTTCTGGCGGCAATAGTAAAACAATTTTGGCGCTGTTTAATAATGAAGTCGCAGCCCGTAAAAACAGTGAAAATTTAGCGATAATGATTTCGACCGGAGTAAACGATTCATGCATTGAGAAACAGGGAAGACTTCACTCAACTTCGCCTAATGATTATTTGGCAAACCTGCAAGAACTGGCTGAGAAAGCCAAAAAATATTCTTCTAGGGTTATTTTTGTTGGCCTTGTCGCTTGTGACGAGAAACAGACAACACCAGTGTTCTGGAGGGACATCCACTATACGAACAAACACATCGCGGGGTATGAGGAGGTTATGGCAAAAGTGGCGGAGGAGCAAAAGATATCATTTATTCCTGTTCATGCAGAATTTAAGAAACACCTTGATGCAGGTGAGAAACTGCTGGCTGACGGACTACATCCAAATAATGATGGGCATGAATTAGTTTTTGAGCTGGTTAGGCCTGCAGTGGACAAAATTCTAAATACTTAACATGTTAAGTATTATTTAATTTCGGTTGAGGTGCTCTTAAAGGCATCATTGAAAACATTTCTTTCATTGTCGCTAACTTTTTTGAGATTTTCAGATTGTGATAAGTCAGAACAGGCATTGCCGTTCGGGACGCCGTAGTTTATATAAAAGTCTGGAAACTGTTTTAACAATGCTCCGTCATCAATCGGATTAGGATTAGTGGGATATTGCCCATCTTTTTTGCCGATTGCCGTAAACCCACCACCAGTATCACCTGCCTTGTAGTCAGAGCACTTTTTAAGTCCATTTATGAAGCTGTCATCGACTATGTACAAGTATCCATTATCCTCCTTGTACGCCAGTCCTTTTAGGGTATTGGGGAGAGTCATTTGAACTCCTAGTTCCTTAAAAACGATCTTATTTGATGCTGATGCCGTATTTTTTGAAGCGTTGTCTGACGTTTTGGTTAGCTGATCCAATTGAGTCTGAGTCTTGTGAGTAGAATTAATGACATACCAACTGATACCTCCCAAACCTAAGATGATAACGGCGAACAGTAATAATTCCAGGGCTGCAAAGCCCATTTGGTTCCTAAGTTTATTCATAAGCCTAATGTAATCTGAAATACGTCGGGCGTCAAACTGTTGTGAGAGATGTCACTAAACGGACAGTAAATTAACTGATATTATTAAAGTAATGTTCAGGGCAATAGGAAAATTTTCTGTAAAGTTCCGCTGGCCGATTGTTATCTTCTGGATAGCTTTGGTGCCCATTGTCAGCTCGAATTTCCCGAATATTAACGACGTTACCAAAAACAACGTCTCGGATTTCTTACCTAAAGATAGCCCTACAGCTCTAGGCGCTAATTTAGAACAGTCTTTCCAGAGAAAAGATACAGCCACCAACTCGGTATTAATAGTCGGCCGCAACGGCACCATAACCGCTGCCGACCAAGCGGCTTTGGATCAACTTGTTAACAATGTTAAAAATGTTAAAGAAATTACAGAAGTAAAAGACCTTGGGCCTAGCTCTGACGGCCAGGCTCACCAATATTTTGTAGGTATAAGCGGCGCGGCTTTTGGTAACGGGGCCACCGTGATTGTGGGTGATGTAAGGGATGCTATACACAAGACCAAATTACCGGCCGGTTTGAACGCTCACCTGACCGGTGACATTGCAGCCCAGGTCGACCAGGAGAATGCTAATAGTTCTGGCCGTAATAAGACCGAGCTATATTCGGTAGTCCTAATCCTTATTTTACTCTTGATAGTATTTCGTTCGCTGTTGGCCCCAATTGTCACTTTGTTGCCAGCCGGTTTGGCTTTAGCAGTAGCCCAACCAGTCATTGCCGAAGCTACCAAAGCCGGTATACAGGTAGGCTTTATAACCCAAATACTACTGATTGTCCTTCTGCTAGGCGCCGGCACGGATTACGGGTTGTTCTTGGTATTTAGGACCCGTGAAGAAATGCGCAAAGGCTTAAACGCAAAAGAAGCCGTGGTGGTAGCTCTATCGCGAGTCGGGGAATCTATAACGTTCTCGGCGGCTACTGTTATCGCTGCCCTTTTGAGCCTAGGGTTTGCCGTTTTCGGCCTTTACAAAGGCCTCGGTCCAGCTTTAGCTATCGGCCTGGTAGTTATGTTACTGATAGCTTTAACATTCCTACCGGCACTGTTGGCCATCCTGGGTAGAGCCGTTTTCTGGCCGACTAAGGTCCATAAGCAGGAGTTGAAAATTGGCATTTGGGGAAAGATGGCCGACAGGGTTATTAAAAAACCGGCTTTAATGATAGGCATCGGCCTGATTATTCTGGGCGGGCTTTCGTTGGGGCTAATCGGCTATAAGTCAGCTGGTTTCGGAACTGCGTCAGCCCCTGCCGGCACTGATTCGGCAGCCGGACAAAAGATACTCGACGCCCATTATCCTGCGGCTAACGACAATCCCCAGCTATTAATTTTCCATTTTGACTCTTCGGTCTGGAATAAACCAGAATTGGTGGCTAAGACTCAAGATAGACTGCAATCTTCCGGTACTTTCAAGGCAGTCAGCGGGCCGTTGGATGCCAACGGTTTTCATCTGACACCAGAACAGCTGCAGCAGCTGCATGGTAGTGGCGACCCGGCGGAACAAGCTGTCAGCCAGTTTATAAGTAACGACGGCAAAACAGTCCAGTTCTATGCAGTCTTAAAAGCCGGCAAAACTGGTACGGTGGCAGCTATGGAGGCCATCCCTTCACTTAGAACTGAGCTGCACGGTATTGCCAAGACAGTCGGCGCTAGCCAGGACACAGTTTACAGTGCTGATTCAGTAGCCTATGACATTAATCAGACAACCAACAGCGACCTCAAAAAGATTATTCCAATTGTCCTTCTAGTTATCGCCATACTGCTGGCGATACTATTACGCAGTTTAGTTGCGCCGTGGTATTTAATTGCCAGCGTTGCTCTTAGCTACTTGGCGTCTTTGGGATTTTCTATGATTTTGTTCGTTCATATTCTTGGTCAAGATGGTCTTAACTTTGTGTTGCCGTTTTTGATGTTTGTTTTCGTAATGGCCTTGGGTGAGGACTATAACATCTTAGTGATGAGCCGCATACGCGAGGAAGCCCATCACACAAAGTCCCTTTTTGGCGCCGTTACCAAAGCAATGGGCGTAACTGGAACCACAGTGACCTCGGCCGGCTTAATCCTAGCTGGGACGTTTACCATACTTGGGCTTGTCGGCGGTAATGAGCAAGTACAACAAATAGGGTTCGGCATAGCATTCGGTATCTTGTTAGACACATTCTTTGTAAGAACCCTGTTAATACCATCGGTAGTGGTTTTGCTTGGCAAATGGAACTGGTGGCCTTCGAAACTTTCATCGAAATAGAGCGCCAACAAGTGCTACAATCTGCTTAGCAGATGAGGAAGTAACATAATGAGGAGATGGCTAGCGATTCTGATAGCACTGGTTCTGGTGGCTGCGACCGCTGTGGCTATTTTTATCGCCAAAGATAGTAAAAAAAATACCGATAAGAAATCGACAGCCTCTAATGTATCTTCGCAAGATAAATCTAAGGCAGTCTCAGTAAAAACAGCCTGTAAAATATTTACCCTATCCGATGCCAAAAAACTGCTGGGCGATACTGCCAAAGGCGGCCAAAGCAGCGTAACGACATCGTCCAATGACGTTGATGTCAGCACCTGCACTTATACTGAGGATTCGGGGAACAATGCCCCGGTCTCAACCCATCAGTCAGCGACTCTGCTGGCCAGAATAGGGAGGACGCCAAAAGGCATTGCTAGTAACCAGAGCCAATTTGGTCCCTTGAAGCCGGCCGGCGCGCAAGATGTCAGTGGCTATGGCGATATGGCTTTTTGGGATGTCGAGCATGGCCAGCTTAACATCTTAAAAAATAATAATTGGTACATATTAAGCAACGGGCCGATAACTCCAGCAGACAGAACCCTGGACGAAGCCAAACAGCTGGCTGACATCCTGATTAATAAAGTTTAAAGCATATTACCTTGGCAAAGCGTAGGTGTTTAGCCTATAGTTTAGCTTAAGTATTATCATGTCAGAAAAAATAGACGACGGGCAGCCGGAGCAACAACTACCGGACACTAGTTTCGAAAATAGCACCGGCAAGAAGAGCAAGCCGGTAAGTCATGGTTCGCGCTGGCACCGCCTGAAAGATTGGTACCTGGAGCGTAAAAAATGGACTGTCCCCCTTACGGTCCTTCTGTTTTTATTAATCATTGCCGTTGTTCCATTCACTCGCTATTACGTTGCCGGCCTGGCTCTGAAAAAGGATGTCTCACTTACAGTAGTCGATTCTACCGCCAACACACCAGTAAGCGGGGCGACCGTAACGATTGGCTCAGTCAGCGCCCAGGCCGACAGTACCGGCAAAGCTACACTCCACCGGGTCAAAGTCGGTAACCATAAGGCTACAATCAGCAAAAAATACTACCAAACTAGCACGATATATATTCTGGCGCCGATCTTAAACCAGAAGAACATATCCCGGGCTCAACTTATTGCCACAGGCCGGCAAGTTAAAGTAACTATCCGGAATACAATAGATAAGACTCCGCTCAAGAATGTAAACATCAAAGCGGCAGGCACGACGGCTAAGACTGATTCTGATGGTAGCGCTATCCTGGTCTTACCGGTTGGCACATCAGAGCAAAAAGCAATCTTGAGCCTGGATAGTTATAACGAGGCAGAGGTGAATATAAAAGTCAGTAATGACAAAATTCAAGATAACCAATTTACTCTCACGCCAGCCGGCAAAGTTTATTTCCTATCAAAACTCAGCGGTAAGATAGATGTCGTTAAGACTAACCTGGATGGGACCGAGCGACACACTGTAATGGCCGGAACGGGCAGGGAAGACGACCAAAATACAGTGCTTCTAGCTTCACGGGACTGGAAATATCTGGCCTTGTTATCTCGCCGCGCTGGCAACAATCCGATACTTTACTTAATAGATGCCAGTAACGACAGTGCCAGCACTATAGATGAAGGCACAACAGACCTGAGCCTGACTGGCTGGGTAGACAGTAACTTCGTATACACTGCGACTTCCAGATCGGTAAATATTTGGCAACCCGGTCGTCAAATAATGAAAAGCTATAACGCACTAAGCAAAAAGACTACCAATTTGGATCAAACAACTGCCTCCGGCTCGGGACAGTTCGATTATCTGGGTGAAACATTCGGTGGTATCTATGCTTACAACGGACAAGTCTTTTACATAAAAAACTGGACGGCTTCTTACGGGGGCTCATCTATGTCACAGCTGCAAACCAAGCAGGCGACTTTCAATTCAGTCAAATCAGATGGCACCGGCAAAAAAGCTATCAAATCCTTTGCTCTGGCTAGCGGTTCTAGCTCAGCAGATATAACCGTTGAAGAAAGAGTCCAAAATCCAGACTCCACCTCGCTTAAATTCTATGATGGCTCTAAAGACAATTTTTATGTTTATACCAACGGCCAAGTCAAAGACGATGCGAATATGAACCCCCAGCTATTTTATAGCTCGAATTACCCGACGTATCTGCAATCGCCTTCGGCGAATGATACATTTTGGGCGGAGCCCAGAGACGGTAAGAATACTCTGTTCATAGGCAATGAAGATGGACAAAAGGGCAAACAGATAGCTTCGCTGAGTGAGTACTTCACCTATGGGTGGTTTACGGATGATTACCTGTTGGTCTCAAAGAACTCCAGCGAGCTTTATATAATGCCTAAAGGCGGTTCTAAGAACCCGGTTAAAATAAGCGATTACCATAAGCCGGTGCAGAACTTCTATGGCTACGGCGGCGGCTACGGCGGCATCTAGCAACTGACAATTTAATGTTATACTGACGCTCAAGTGAAGTTTGCGATTATAAATGATACTCATGTCAGCTCGCCTGATACTGGATACGAAAAAGGAATCCAGCGTAAATTAGTTGGAAAATCGGAAAAGCTTATTCAGAATTTCGTGCATGAGATGAACGAGACGGAGAAGCCAGCTTTCGTGGTCCACTTAGGTGATTTGATTGAGGATGTCGGAGATAAAGACAAAGATATGTACTATCTTAAGAAGACTGTTAGTTTACTGTCCGGGCTGAAGCCAAAGATCTATTTCCTTATAGGCAATCACGATGTTAAGACTAACAGTGCAGGTGAATTGGCGCAGATTTTTGGCTATAAGAAAATGTATTATTCATGGGACTATGATGATTATCATTTTGTAGCTCTGAGTTTTGAAAGAGACATGGATGAAAAGAGCCCAAGCTATGGGACTACTCATCTAACAGAGGAGGAAACCAAATGGCTCAAGGCCGATTTGGCTAAGACCCAAAAGCCAACTATCATCTTTAGCCATTATGGGTTAGCCGATGATGATATGGCAGGGAACTTCTGGTTCGAAAACATTCCTGACAGAGCTGTCCTTAGTGGCAAAGCTAAGATTAGGAAAATTTTTGAGGATTCAGGTAAAGTCAAAGCGGTGATCTCGGCCCATCAGCACTGGAACAGGATGTTCGTCCATGATGGTATTCCATATATCACAGTAACTTCATTAGTTGAGAATTTCCATAACGATGGCGAGGCTGCCGAAGCCCGTACAATTGTTAACCTGGATAAGAATAATCTATCTGTTGCCGTGAAGGGCAATGACCCCGCAAACTATAAATTTGAATTTTAATCGCAGGGAACTAAACGGAGGTATTTAATGACACTGGATGAATATCAAAAAATAGCACTGAGTACCGATGTAAATCAAGACACACACATTTTTTTTGACCGGATGTTTGGTTTGGTCGGCGAGTCTGGCGAGATGGCTGACAAGGTTAAAAAGTGGATCCGAGATGATAAGGCCGACTGGGAAAAGCTGGATAAGAAAGACATGATGACCGAACTCGGGGATGTGCTTTGGTATGTGGCCACTTTAGCAGAGACATTAGGCTATAGCCTGGACGAAGTAGCTAAAAATAACGTCAAAAAATTGGCCGATAGGCAAAAGCGTGGAAAACTTACCGGCTCCGGCGACGCCAGATAAATACTTAACAAGTTAAGTAAATTATTAATACTAAATTATTGTATTATTTATTCCCTAACTTCATAATATGCTTATGCCACCCCCTGAAGATAAAAATGCAAAAGCTATTAATATTTTAATTTATATAAGTGCCTCGATATCACTAATAGCGGCGCTTAGCATCCTTATTATGTATATGACTGCTATAAGCCAAATATAAATGTTTTTGTTATTATTAATTCCTATTTTGCTGTTTGATTCTTCTTTCCTGTACTTCTGGGTTAGAAGGAAGAGCTTTAACAAACTGTCCCTGTATTTTTGTCTAACACGGCTAATCATTATAATTGCGCTAGTTGTCGGCTACATTGATTTTGTAAATTATGGTTCTACGTTCGGTAGCAGCAGTTTTGTGCATATAATAGCGCCAACCGCATACTCTTTTATGATTGCCGCTACATCATTCTTGATGTATCGCACAGGATTACACAAACGGCTAACTCTATTTACAACTTTAATATCAATTTTAGGAATATTATGTCTCGTGGTTCTCCAGTTGTCTTTACAATTCTCATCACTTCGAATTGCTCCTATTAGTAATTCACATGACGATAATCAGATTTCCCGAGATTTTCAACTGTTGAGCCAAGATATTCAAGGGTATGCACTTGATAGAAACCAATTACCACCCACTATGCTAGACGCAGTAAATATCAGTAATAGTTACAGCAGCACAGAAAATGTTAAGTCTCGAATTTCTAAATATACATATAAGAAGGTGGGCACAAATAATTTTCAACTTTGTGCAACTTTTGTAACTGATACCTCTTCTGATAACCCCCAGCCTGGTGCAAAAGGAGTAACTCAAGCTTACTATCACCATATTGGCTACCAGTGCTTTAACTTCAATGAATTCTGATTAAGCTCCATGCCGGGTCTGTTTTTGAGGGCTGTTATCCAAACTCTGCCATAAATACCAGCTTGCTACAGATTCATAAGGGTGCCAGTTATATTTATTAGCTATCGTTATGCGCTTAGCCGGGTCTGGCAGCTCCTTAAGCGCATAGAGGTTCTGAATAGCTTTACGAACGCCTAAATCACCTGTTGGCAAGATATCTAACCGGCCCAATCCGAACATCATGAACATGTGGGCACTCCATTCGCCGATTCCCTTGACCGCTGTGAGTTGTTCTATCAATTGTTCATTCGGCATGGTTGAAACATGTTCTAAATCCAGCCGCTTATCAAGAACATGCTGGGCCAAGTCTTTAACGTAACGGACTTTTGCCCAGCTGAGACCGACGTCCCGGAGTTTCTGGTCTTGAATTTTAATAAGTTCTTTTGGGGTCGGCATCTGGCCGTCGAATAAATCCAAAACCCGCCGCCAGATAGCTCCGGCCGCTTTAGCGCTTAACTGCTGGCCGACGATACTGCCAACCAACTCACCATAATAGTCAGTGTGCGGCTTAAGCCCGCAAGGACCGGAAGATTTAATTACCTCCGCTAATTTCTTATCGTTTTGGGCGATATGCTTCTGGGCACTAAGCAGCTGCTGTTCAAAACTCATACTACTGTTAATATGCTACAATAGGGCTCAAATAGCGAGAAAAGAAAAATGAATCCCCAACAAAGTAATGTCGCGAACTCTAACTCACCCTCAGTGGTAGATAATATACCCATACACAATCAGGTAGGAATGCCTGACTCCCATCAACATGATGATGCTGATCTGGACAAGATTATGCAGGATGTCGGCCATGAGTTAAAAAAGGATGATAAAAAACCGGCTAAGCGCAATCTCTTCGGAAGAAACAAGAAAGCCAAGGCCGAAGCCAAATTCTCAGCCCAGCCCCAGCCAGTAATGGAAGTCCATACCCAACCCTTACAGCAGCCTGCTCCGGCTCCACCGGTGCCAGCCTCCCAAACCCATCCTGTTCCACAGACACAGCCTATAAAAGCTCCTCATGGTGTTCAAAAAAATGTTGTTAAAGCCAAACCGCCTAAGCAAAGCTCCAAAAAGCCCATCCTAGCTATTCTTGTTACTGTTGCCGTTACGGGCGGCTTGATTGCTGCCGCAATCTCAGCTTATAAATAGGCTAGACATCGAATTCTAAAATTAACGCTTTGTGATCAGAGACAAGTTCTTCTGACATCTGAAAATCTTGAACTTTAACTTCACTATTCACAAAAATATAATCGCAGACCACGTTATTATTATTGAAAATACTGTAGGTTGAATCTATTCCGAACTTAACAGGCAGATTTGTGAGTACCGATTCAATTTCTTTGATGGAATTGCTAGTCGGAGTGAGATTGAGGTCGCCTGCGAAAATCACTGGACCCTTTAATGACTTTATATAGTCCGATATTTTTTTCATCTGGCGGTGAGTTTCCTGATTACCGTCTTTTGTATCTCCTAATAAATAACCATGGTGATTCAGTACATGTAAATTCGGTTGGGAGTCTAAAACTACATGCTGAAAATTACGAGAATTAAAATCATCAACAGTTAGGTCGAAGTTAGTTTTATATTCTCCATAAGTAAATATTGTATGTTCTTCATTAATTTTAATTTTAGACAATGTTGCGTTGCCGAAAGAATTCGGGCGTTGCTGATACTGAGATGAATATATCGGAGACATATAACTAAAATTGAAGTCACAATTATTTTTAATCTCCTCCAGGGTGACGAACACGGCTCCGGACGGGCCTTGTAAATCATGAACCTCTTGCATGCAGATAATGTCAGGCTGCTGTTTTTTAATAAGATCTAGGATTTGATATTGTAATTTTCCGCCCCAAATGTTCAGTTGAATAAGTCTCATCCAGCAAATTCCTGGCGGACCCATTCATCTAAAGAACCGCTGCCGCCGGCGCTCAGGCAAAGAACTAGGTCTCCGTTTTCGGCATGTTTTTTTATTTTAGTTTTCAATTCGTTATCTAGTTCCGCTATTTTAGAATGCGACCTGGTGGAATTACTTAACATGTTAAGTAATTTATCTGTAGTAAGTAGTTCCAGATTTTTATCTTCGCGGGCTAAATAACTAGGAACGATATACAATCTTTTCACATCAGCGAACAAACCATCAAGCTCATCTTTAATAAAATGCTGACGGGTATTGTGTAGGCCCTCATAGACAACAACTACATTATTCCCGGCAACTTCGCGGGCTAGCTGGAGCGAGCCGCGGATCTTTGGCGGGGTATGGGCCGAATCGCTGTAGATGTTTGGGGCTATCATTTCAAATCGCCGCGATACACCCGGAAAATTATTCAAGGCCTTCAGAATGTCTTCGAAAGGCTTATTAACAATGTTTTGCAGGCCTTTAGCGACCAGCCAAGCGTCCAAGCGGTTTACCCGTCCGGCCAGCTTAACCAGAATATCGATTTGGGGGTCTTTTTCATCGAGAATTGTCAGATCCTTAGATGCATCAAGCCCGAGTTTCTCGGCGTCATCATGCCACAAGAAGCTATAGCTGCTCTGTACTAGGAATTCCAAGAAAGCTGCTTCATAACTTTCCCTGGTAGGGTAAATATCCGGATGGTCATAGTCGACTCCAGAGATCAAAGATAACTCCGGATAAAAACTCAAAAAATTGCGATCATATTCATCGGCTTCGTAGACAAAGTATTCACTCTTCGGATCAAACTGGGCTACGTCCCCAAAACTCAATTTTGCGCCGCCAGAATAGCTGATTGGCAAATTAAAACTTTTGAAAACCCAGGTAGCCATAGCTGTAGTGGTCGTCTTGCCGTGGGTTCCGGCTATGGCAATCAGCTTGAACCCCTTTTCTTTAATCAGTTGGCTAAGGAATTCATCCCGTTTGGACATTTTAATATTGTTTTGTTTGCAAAATTTAAACTCCGGGTGCTCTGGGAAATCCATCGGCTGGGCTGAGCCGTAGACGAACCAATCAATCGGGCTTCTGGCATGGACTCCAGAGATAAACTCATCATTTACACCGACATGCGTATTAGTAACCCCGTGCTTAGCCAGATAATCTAAATAGCCGCTGGGGCGGGCATCGGAGCCGCTAACTTCATGGCCGGCCTGGTGGGCGATTAGCGCGAGCGAGCTAATAGCCGTTCCGCCGATGCCGGAAAAGAAAACATGCATGAGTATAGGATATAGGGGAAGGACACCAGGGTCTAGACTGGATAGCCCAGGTTAAAGCTATCACAGACCTCCTAACCACTGATATCATTAAGCTAATGAAAACAATAATTAGATGGATGAACTCGGTTTCCACCCGGACTGTCTTATATCTATTTATCGCCAGTAGCTTGGTCTGTGTTTTTGGGCTCCGCCACAATAACCAGCAGATGATAAAGCTGCGCGAAGCGGTTTATCAGGCCGATAAGAACAACACAGACATCAACAAAGCCCTCAATAATTTACGCAGTTATGTATATGCCCACATGAACACCAATCTCTCTAGCGGCAATAACAACATTAAGCCGCCGATACAGCTAAAGTACACCTATCAGCGGCTTTATGATAACCAGTTTGATGCTGTCCAGCAGGCTAACCAAAAGATATATACAGATGCCCAGACCTACTGCCAGTCGGTAAATAATGCGTTCTTTGGTACGACCAGAGTGCCGTGTGTCCAAAATTATGTGGTTAATCACGGCGTAAAACAGGCTAATATAACTATCCCGCCGGGTCTATATGAGTTTGATTTTGTCAGCCCCAGGTGGTCGCCTGATTTGGCTGGCTGGAGCTTGCTGGTTAGCCTGGTTTCATTCATATTGCTTTTGCTCAAACTTGGTTCCAGCAAAATCCGGGTACAAAAATAGAGCCCCTTACTCGGGGCTCTATCCGTATCCTTTTTAGCTAACTAAGGATTGGTTTTGGTCGGTGTAGTACTTTGGGTATTTGTCGTGCTGTTAGTTGACGACGAAGTATTAGCGCTACAATTCGGACCGTTTGGATTTTGCTGCTGGAAGGTCTTGATAGCTTGGACGACCTTACCGTTATCCTGCAGGTTCTCCCAGAACGCCACTTGGTTGCGATTGATGACCATCTGGTCATACGGCGAATGAAGCTGCTGACAACCTAGCTTGGTAAGCTGGGGGTTCGCCTGCTGCGATTGATCGGTCGTATTCGCAGTAGTCAGGTAATAGACATCCTTCAAAATGAAGTAGCTGTTGTTAAGTTTTGTAATGTGTCCAAAGTAAGTCGTGTAAGCCACCGAGCCGCTGGTTGCCCCTCCATTGAGGAAAACAGCTTGGTACTTGCTCTCATTAATTTGATCTGATTCGCCAGACGTAGAGCTGTTACTGAAAATCAGCCAGCCTATGGCGACAAGTAATACTAGAGCTGCCAAAGCTGTGAACACGAACCATTCAATACGAACGGCCCGACCCTGCCAGTCTACGTGCTTACGGTGATGTGGGCCTGGTGGCGTGTTCGCCATTGGCCTTTGATCTCCGCGAGGTGCATATTCCATGTTTGTAACCACCTTTATTATTTTTTATACCCCACTATACTAACTCATAAGCGTTTTGGTGTGCAAGCCCTGTGCGCTATCTATAACAAAAAGCGGCCTGATTTCTTAGGCGATTATTCGAAAATCTGTTGCTAAATTAACTCCTTATAACAGGGGTAGCTTCGTAAATCCAGTTGACAAGAGAAAAGCCCGCAGAGTATTTTAGGGGTACCATTACTAATTAACGGAGAGAGGGAAGTAAATGGCCTACAAGCACACTAACAGCAAGGGTGTTACGTACTATCTTAATGCTAAGAAAGTAACACTGCGCGGGGGAAAGTCCCAAACTATCTACTACTTTTCTAAGGACGAGCGGGCAGAAACTGCCGTAGATCTACCAGACGACCGCACAGTCAACGAGAACCCACGGAACGGTTTTCTTACCCTGAAGCGCAAATAGTAGACTAAAATCTGATACAAAACTTAAGAATGCCCGGCTTTTTGCCGGGTGTTTCTTTATTCCATTGTTATAATCAGAATAATGAACGAATCGATTGTCAAAGTTAACAACTTACAAAAAAGCTATAGCGGCAAAAAGGTCGTCAAAGGCATCAGCTTTGAAGTTAAGACGGGCGAGACATTCGGGATCCTGGGCCCTAACGGCGCTGGCAAGACTACTACTCTAGAGATGATTGAAACCCTTCGCCCGATTGACGGGGGCAGTGTAATTGTTAATGGAACGGATGTGTCCGAAGACGCCCAAAAGATCAAATATATGATTGGGGTGCAGACCCAATCTACGGCCTTTATGGATAAAGTTAAGTTAACAGAATTACTAGAACAGCAGGCAGCCGCCTACGGTGAAAAAATCAAACCTCTAGAACTTCTGAAGCAAGTCAACTTAGAAGATAAGGCCAACAGTTATATTGAAAATCTATCGGGTGGCCAGAAACAGCGTTTCAGCATTGCCGCGGCGCTCGTCCATAAGCCCAAAGTTTTCTTTTTGGACGAGCCGACTACCGGATTGGACCCCCAGGCCCGCCGCCGCCTTTGGGACCTGATAAAAAAAGTTAAATCCGAAGGTATGACCGTCATACTAACTACCCACTATATGGAAGAGGCCGAAATGCTCTGTGACAGGGTGGCGATTATGGATGAAGGTGTGATTGTGGCTTTGGATACTCCGCAAAACCTGGTCAAGAAACTGCTCAAGAAGGGCTTTAAAAAGGAACGCCGGGTTGAACAGGCTAATCTGGAAGACGTCTTCCTTAATCTGACAGGTAAGGAGTTAAGGGCCTAGCCTATGCCGCAGTGGTTATTCACCATCCTGGTTTTTGCCAAAATCAGTATCCGGCGCTATTTCCGCGACCGGGTAGCTATCTTCTTCACTGTCCTATTCCCGCTGATTTTTCTATTTGTCTTTGGCAGTTTCAGCAAAAATAATGACGTATCATTCCATATCGGCCTGATTAATCAAAGCCATAGCCAAGCGGCCCAGCAGTTCGTCCAAAAAGCCGAGAGCAACGATATGTTCAAAATTGATAACGAAGTTACTGATTTATCAATCGCCAAATCCAAGATGAGCCGCAGCGAGATTGACGCCACGGTCGTGTTGCCGCCGAGTTTCGGAGAAGTCAATCAATCCGGTACTCCCACAGGGGAAGCGGTTATTTATTACGACGAGAATAATATATCCGCTGCCCAGACCCTGCAATCGATAATTCAAGGGCAATTTGAAGAGATTAATGCCAAGCTGATTAAAATTCCACCACCATTTACCGTAGCCAGCAAATCGACCAATACCCAGGGGCTGTCCAGGTTGGACTATACCGTGTCGGGTTTAATCGGGTTTTCGATTATCGGCCTGGGGATCTTCGGGCCGGTCAACTACTTCCCGCAAATGAAAAAAGAAGGAGTGTTGCGCCGTCTGCACATAACGCCCATCCGGGTCTGGCAGTTCTTTGTCTCGAGCGTATTAAGCAATTCCGTAATCGGCCTGTTCTCTATAGGCATAATGATAGCGGTAGCTTCAACGCCTCTGTTCAATTTCAATATCGTCGGCAGTTATATTGAGCTGGCGATATTTATTGTCTTTGGGATTTTGGCCATTTTTGGAATAGGCTTAGCCATTGGCGGCTGGGCTAAGAACGAGAACCAAGCGGCACCACTAGCCAACATAATAGTATTTCCCATGCTGTTCTTATCCGGTACGTTTTTCCCCCGATTTGGCATGCCAGAATGGCTGCAGCAGGTCACGGCCTTTCTGCCACTGACGCCGATTATAGATGGAATTAGGATGATAGCCACAGAGGGCAAGCATCTTACAGAGATCGGCCCACAGATCGGGCTGATCGCCATTTGGACGGTAATAATTTATGCCATCGCCTTCCGGGTATTCCGCTGGGAATAAACATCTTTGACTACCGAAAGATTTAGCAGGCTTTTATGATAGAAAATACTTAACTTGTTAAGTATTTTTAACTTTAACCACTAACACCTACGATATATACTGGTTAAAGCATGCAAAAAGCCAATCGATTTATTGCCGCCCTCTCTGTATTTGAATGGTTGAGAGTAGGCACGGCATGAACAAATGGCTTAACCGTGCCAACCAGCGAGTATCCTTGGTCAATGCCGCCGCACTTCTGGTAGGAGCCAGTTTATTCGGCCAGCTTCTAGGCTTTGTCCGGACCCAGGTTGTAAATGGCAATTTCAATACGACCGGCCATATTACCACCGATGCTTATTTTGCCGCTTTTAAAATACCGGACTTCTTCTTTTATACGATTGCTGCGGGCGCGCTTGGTGTTGCCTTTATGCCTTTTTTGGCCGATAAGCTCCAAAGAGGAGATCGCCAATCTGTTTGGCGGCTGACTTCAGGCTTGATCAATTTCTTAGGTCTGCTGATGTTTATCGTCGGTCTGATACTGCTGATATTCACCGAACCCTTACTTAGGATAGTCGTGGGTCATAATTTAAGTCCACACGAAACCCATGATGCCGTGGTCATCATGCGCCTGGTAGCCTTTAACCCCTTGTTGTTTACATTATCCGGAATCCTGACCAGCCTGCAGCAAACATTCGGCCGGTTCTTTTTCTACGCTATAGCTCCAATCCTTTATAACGGCTGCATTATCGCCAGTGTCTATATATTTAAAGACAATATCGGCTTGGTCGGGCTAGGTATCGGGGCGCTGGCCGGGGCAATCTTACAGCTGTTAATAGTATTACTGGGTTTGTATGGCTTAAAGTTCAAATATATTCCATCTATGAACTTCAAAAGTGCCGACTTCCGGCAGGTTTTGCGTAATCTGCCGCCCCGTTCCATAGACCAGGGACTGGACTCGATAAACAGTATCGTCGAGACTAACCGGGCTAGCACTTTGAAATCCGGTTCGATAACCATCTACGAAAACGCTTATACCCTGCACCTGGCCCCGATTTTGCTGGTCGGTACGGCTATTTCTACGGCTGCTTTCCCTAGGCTGAACAGCCGGCTGGCCCAAGGCCGCCCAGACCTGTTCCGCCGAGACTTTTTGATGGTACTACGGGCTATGATCTGGATTATTCTGCCGGTGGTTGTCGTAACTTTCTTTACGCGAGGGTATTTAGCCCGCCTAATATTTAAGAATCCCCAGCCGGAAATAGCTATCACTCTTGGTTTCTTGACTGGTGCTATATTTTTCCGGACAATCTATTCACTTATCAGCCGCTGGTTTTATTCCCAAAAAGATACCTGGACACCGTTATTTACTTCACTTTTTGCGATCTTACTCAATATTTATCTGGCTTTCACATTAGTCAGGGAATCCGGAGATGTGGCTAGCCTGGCAATCGCCCAATCCATAGTGGCCGCAGTAGAAGTACTTATATTGGTGGCTATCATGCTTTGGCGTGATAGTAAGCTTTTTGACGCCGAATTCTGGGGTGGTATCACTAGGATTTTGTCAGTGACCGGGTTCACGATTTTGGGAGCGTATATTATGGTCTCAATTGTTCCACTGGCCGCGACTGACCGCGGATTTATTAAGCTGTCATCCAAATTACTGGCGATAATTATCCCGACATTGGCTCTGCACATCTGGCTGTCGTCGGTTTTCGGGCTCGAAGAAGCCCGGCCGGTCACGGATAAATTACGCAAAATAGTGCTTAAACCCGTCCGCATCCAATAGCCACCTCTGTTATAATCTGTAAGATATGGACCAGGGACATATTAGGAATTTTTGCATCATTGCCCATATCGACCACGGCAAATCGACTTTAGCCGACAGGCTTTTAGAAATGACCGGCACCGTTGAAAAACGGAATATGAAAGCCCAATTGCTGGACAAGATGGAACTGGAGCAGGAGCGGGGCATCACTATCAAACTGGCGCCGGTCCGGATGAAATATAAGGATTTCGAACTGAATTTAATAGATACACCGGGCCACGTAGACTTTAGCTACGAGGTTAGCCGATCGCTTGAGGCCGTTGAGGGTGCGATTTTAGTCGTTGACGCTAGTCAGGGAATTCAGGCCCAGACGCTGGCCAATGTTTACCTCGCCCTGGCCGCCGACCTTACGGTTATACCGGTTCTGAATAAGATAGACCTGCCAGCTGCAGATGTCGAAAGGGTTAGCGCAGAAGTAATGAATTTACTGGGCTGTAAAAAGGAGGAGATCCTGCTGGTTAGTGCTAAAACCGGTGAAGGTGTATCTGGACTGCTGGAAAGAATCGTCCGAAGTGTACCGCCACCCACTGGCAAACCCGATGAGTCGGCCAGGGCCCTTATCTTCGACTCCTACTACGATGACTATAGAGGCGTTATTTTATATATCAGACAATTTGACGGGCAGATATCGAAAAATGAAGCTGTCAGAATGCTGGGCACTAAAGCCGAAGCTATAGCCCTTGAGGTGGGTTTGCTGAATCCGGAAATGAATCCATCAGCAAATTTGAAAACTGGTGAGATCGGCTACATCGTCACAAATTTAAAAACTACCCGTTCAGGGAGAGTGGGTGATACCGTGGCAGCTTCGGGCGCGCAAACCCAACCCTTACCGGGCTACAAGGATGTCCGGCCGTTCGTTTATGCCGGTTTTTTCCCGGCCAGCCACGAGGATTATCAAACTCTAAAGGATGCAATAGAGAGACTGAGCTTAAGTGATTCGGCGCTGCAATACACCCCAGAAAATTCGCCAGTCCTGGGATTCGGTTTCCGGCTTGGTTTCTTAGGACTACTTCATATGGACATCGTTCGGGAGCGATTAGAGCGCGAATATAACTTAGAACTGATAGTTACCAATCCATCTACAGATTACAAGGTCAGATTGACTTCTGGTGAGGTGAAAGATATCAAATCGGCTGCCGAATTACCGGACGTCAGCCAGGTAGAGGAGATTCAAGAACCTTGGGTAAAGGGCGAGGTGGTCTGTCCGAATGCTTATGTGGGCAGTGTTCTTCAGATGATAGTAAGCTCTCGCGGGCAACAAAAGCATATCGGTTATGTCGATGCCCAGCTGGCAGTCATAGATTTTGAAGCACCGCTGGCCAATTTACTGACTGATTTTTATGACCATCTTAAGAGTATCACTAGTGGTTATGGCTCTTTTAACTACGAGCTGGCAGACTACAGGGTAGAAGATTTGGTCAGGTTGGATTTTTATGTAGCTGGGGATAAGATTGATGCTTTATCGATAATGGTCCACAGGACAGAGGCGGAGCGGGTTGCCCGGACGGCTGTGGCTAAACTTAAAGAGGTAATACCGCGCCAACAGTTCAAAGTAGCCTTGCAAGCTGCAATTGGTGGAAAGTTCATTGCCCGAGAAGATATAAGTGCTTACAGAAAAGATGTCACCACCGGACTTTATGGCGGTGACGTAACCCGTAAAAAGAAAGTTTTAGCCAAACAAAAGAAAGGCAAGGAGCGGATGAAGCGTTTTGGCAAAGTTGATATCCCAGCCGATGCATTTGCTGTTATGCTAAGGAGAGACTAACCTCGGGAAGATAGCTCAAGAAAATGTATTCCATTTTCCTGGCGCGATAAGAAACCCCGAAGGGGTGTCTTATTTTTGATATGCTAAGGAGAGAGTGATGACACACGAAGAATTTAAAAAAATTCTCCCCGACTTGGTCAAAAACTATACAGCCCTGCCAGACGTCCTACAGGGAATCAGTAATGTGGACCTTTTGATGATAATCGGGGCCAGTGGGGTTGGTAAGACCTCAGTCATAAAACGCCTTGGGATTCCTTATGTAATAGCCGACACCACCCGGCCAATCCGACCAGATGAGATAAACGGTTCTGATTACTTCTTCAGAACCGATTATGAGCAGCTTATCAAAGAGATAGAACAGCGTAGCTTTGTCCAAGTTAATATCTTTGCTAATGATGACTTTTACGGAACTCGAGCTAGCGCGTATCCTGAGCTCGGCTTCGCTGTCTATGCTGTGGTAGCTGATAAGACCCAGGAATTCAGGCAACTTGGTTTCAATGAAACCTACAGTGCTTTTATTGTCCCGCCGACGTTCATAGAATGGATGGACCGCATGGACAGGCATAACGTCGAAAAAGACCAACTAGCAGGACGGTTAGAGGAAGCTAAACGCTCATTTAAGTTTGCGCTAAACGACCCGCAAACCCACTTTATACTCAACGATGATATAAATCTTGCGGTCAGCCAGACTAAAGCACTGTTAGGCGGCAGCTCCGATACCGGGCGTGAGGAAAAAGCCCGTACAGCAGCTGAGCAGATCTACAAAGAACTGTCCTTCGTTTAAGCTATAATTTACAAATGACAGGGCTTCAGCACTATCAGGAATTTCAAGAGATACTATCGACATATCACGTTTCAGACCATGCCAAGAAGATACTCCAGAATTTAAGATTAGTGCTCTTGCTTGCGCCAACCTCTGGCGGACGCAATACAATCATTGACCACATGGTGAAAACCGGGCGTTACTATTTCATAGTTTCGGATACCACCAGGCCACCCAGGATAAATGATGGGGTCGAAGAACAAAATGGCAAAATATACTGGTTCCGCCCAGAAGAAGAGGTATTAGCGGATTTGAAAGCCGGTGAATATCTGGAAGCGGAGATAATCCACAACCAACAGGTTTCTGGTATCAGCTTACGTGAGTTAGAAAAGGCTGAAAAAGAGCAAAAAATAGCTATTAAGGACATAGAGCTTGAAGGCATGCATAATGTCATGAGGGTCAAGCCTGACACGGTAGCGATAATGGTTGTGCCTCCTAGTTTTGAGGAGTGGCAGAAAAGATTGTCAAATAGAGGCCAAATGACCATTCAGGAGCAAAAAAATCGATTCCAAACGGCGCAAAGAATACTGCAAGATGCCCATAAGCAGGATTATTACCATTTTATTGTTAATGAAAATGTAGAACAATCAGCCCAGATTATCGATGCTATTATCGCTGGCAGATCTGACCCACATCAAGGCAGGGCTACTGGAATCATTCGGCATATCGAAGAACGGCTCCTAGAGAAACTAGATTCTCTCGAAAAAGTCTAGTTGGCACTCTTGACATAGGAGTGCTAACTTCAGTAAACTAGCACTAGGTACTTTTGAGTGCTATTTAAGAGGTAATATGACCGAGAGACAACAAAAAATCCTACAAGCGATAGTTGAGCAATATGCTGAAGTGGCCAGTCCTGTTGGCTCAAATTTGCTGGCCAAGGCTTTTGGTGTATCTAGTGCTACAGTTCGGGCGGAGATGGCCGAGTTGGAGCGTCTGGGCTACATTATGCATCCTCATACCAGCGCCGGCCGTATTCCTACTGATAAGGGTTATCGCTACTACGTAAACCAGTTAAACGAAGCACATGAAGTTCACCCAGAACACCGCGGCCAGAGGGCACTGACAGCTCGTGTCCAGAGCGGCGGCTTACCCGAGCAAACTATTCGCAGTACCGTAGATACACTGGTAGAGCTGACCCATAACCTGGGGATGGCTACAATCGGCAACCAGCTATACATGAGTGGGTTATCTAACCTGTTCGGCCAGCCGGAATTTATGCACCCTGGACAAGTCCAAGAAGTCGCCAGACTTCTGGATAATCTACAACCCTGGTTATCAGAAGCTGCACCCAATAAACCTTTGAGTGTCTACATTGGTCGCGAGAATCCCATCGGCCGTAGCGCCGGCGCCAGTTTAATAATCAGCCGTTTCCGAAGCCCTTTTAGTGATCAAAGTTATATCGGTGTGTTAGGTCCGACGCGGCAGAGTTATCGAGATGTAATGGGATTGGTTGGCCGCGCCGGCAAAGCTTTGGAGGAAACCCTGTATGTCTAAGAAACCGACTATTAAAGAACTAGAGCAAAAAGTCGCTGAGCTGACAGATGCTCTCCTGCGCGAGCGGGCCGATGCCACAAATCTAAAGCGTCGGGCAGATGAAGAGAAGGCCCGGCTGGGCGAATTCTATAAGGCCATGGTGGTCCAAGAACTCCTGCCGGCCTTGGATAACCTGGAAAGGGCTTTGAAGCATACGCCAAAAGACCTAAAGGACCATGATTATGTCAAAGGCGTCAAAGGTGTAATCAAGCAGTTCGAGCAAAGTTTTGAGCAGCTTGGGGTTAAACGTATCAAAACCGTTGGTGAGGTTTTTGACCCCAGACTGCACGAAGCCGTCCATATGGAAGAGGGCGAAGGCACGGTTGAAGTTGTTTGCGAGGAACTTCAACCGGGCTACACCATCGGCGACGAAGTCATCCGCCACGCCATGGTCAAAGTAAAGATGGAGAAGAAATAATG
>DATIIZ010000051.1:0-8172 GCA_035479215.1 Candidatus Babeliales bacterium
TGATAGAACCCGCCAGATCGTAGTTACCGATTTTGGACGCCGAAAAAACGTGCCATAAACCAAAAGCCACCGAGGATACAATGGTGGCGAATCTTTGCTGATTTTTTATTCTTAGAGCGATAGCCGGTAAAATTCCTCGGAATGCAACCTCTTCGAATATAACGGTCTTTAGAGGTACCAGTTCTAATGCTGCTGCTAGGGCGGTAGATAAGTTGTGATGATACCGAGGGTCCTGAAATATAGTCTTATCGATAAAGAATGCCAAAAGCATGAGCAGTAATATGGCCGCTATTACGTAGAAACCGTACTTTAGGCCGCTTTTTACTCGGCTTCTGGACAAGCCGATTGAACTTAAGCTAAGACCCTCAACCCGGCAGATAACATATAAAGTCAGGTATCCCAGTGAACTCCAAAATACCCTGGCCCAGCCGTGGGAAGAAATGAAAGCGATGTTAAAGATCAATAAAGAGAGTGCGAATAATGATAGGGCTTGGAAATTACGATTTTTTAAAGTTTTTTTAATATCTAATAGCATAAGTACCTATCCTAGACAGTCTAAAGGTGTGTTATTTACTAAGTTCGGCCTTTAGAGCTTCGGTTTTTTGCTGGTTCCAGCCATTGGGAGGCGCCACATAACTCCAAGCGTCGGTAGGCATCTTCCCATATTTATGGCCATGGCCATCAGGGACTCCAGTAGAAAAGACCATGTCCCCTGACACAGTCCAGAAAGTGACTATTGGAATCCAATGGGTATTCTTGCTGACGTCAGCACCCCGTGGTTCACTTAGCCAATCGGGTTTGCTAAACAGTAAAGCCGGTGACCACCAGACTATGGGGTCGGATGAATTCTCCAAATAGGCGGCTTTGGGCTCGCCCCACGGTTTATGCGGATTATTAAAATCAGATGATTTGACTGCGAACCTGACGTTTTGGCCCTGCTGGAAGACTGGCAAAATCTCGGGTGAGCCGGAGTCGCGGTCTGCAGTAGCAGTTTTTCTTAGGATGTTAAAGTTCGGCGGACCAGCCCAGACGGCGCCATCAGATGTTGCCCGGAATGAGGCCAGGTTGGAAAAGGCTGTTTCACCACCGAAGCTGCCTAGGCTTTCGCCGAAAGCTACAATCTTAGGCCGCTTGTCGGCCGGCATATTCAGAGCCTCGTTATAGACCGCGTTATATAGTTCACGGCCGGCATCTTTGGCTTTGGTTTGGTCTACTAGGAAAGATAAGGCGCTAGGTAGATATGAGTACTGCATTGAAACAATGGCGGAATTGCCATTATACATATATTCCACAGGTGCAACACCTTCCTCATCGACCCAACCAGTACCCGTGGTTGTTACTACCTCTATAATTTTCCTATCAAAGCCGCCAGCCCGTTTTAGATCGGCTACAGCCAGATTGGCGCGGTCTTTGGTGTTGGACGCCGAATCAAGACCTGAGTATATCCTAATCGGCTGGGTGGCCGGCTGCTGATTGAACTTAGTCAACTGTTCTATTGTTTTGGCCCGCCCGACGAAGTTCCTGCCCTGCCGGCCCAAAGAGTCCCAGGGTATCATGGATTGGCTGCTACCGCTAAGCTGGGGAGAAGTCGGCTGGACGATGCCTTCCTCTGTTGTGCCGTTTTTGATACTGAAAGCCTGGTTAACGACGTTATAGGCACCGGATAGCACTATGCCGTTGAGGATACCGATGACCAAAAGCACAGATATTACCCAGGCGGCAGTATAGGCGATAGCTTTAGGGATATGTTTATTGATTAACCTTGTAAGCCAAAGATAAAGGCTGCGGATCAGTCTGCATATCAGAATAATGAACATGGTCAGCAAGAGCCCTACTATGGTGGTGCCGATTATAGAGAATGAATATTCTGGCGGCTGACCAACCAGGCGACGAACCTCCTGCTGCCAATGAAAACCAGCAATCAATGTAAGAATATATATAACTGCTAATAACCAGTAGGTATACTTTTTAATGCTATGTTTTTTGCCAGCACGAGGTTCTGGGGGATTAAACTTCCTAATAAAATGACTTAGTACAAGGCCTATGCCATATCCGATACAAAACAAAACACTGCTCAGTACACCTTGTAAGACCCAGCCTCGGGGTAAAAGGCTAGGTAGCGCTCCCAAAAATACTAAAACCAGACCGGTAATAATGCCAAGAAAATTAAATGAATTGAGGTATTTCCTTAATCTGGAACTTCTGGCTTTGGCTTTTTTCTTCATCAAATCCCGATAACTCTCTGACTTAACAATAGCACTGATTGACCGCTTACTCCATGGTCCATAGATATTTTAAAACCCCGCGGCTTTTGGCGGGGTTTTCAGGTGGAGTTTTTATTTTTTCAAATTAGCGACGTTGGTTGTATGAGCGACTAAAAGCCGCTGGCTGGATAAGTGAAAGTTCTCTTATTAGCTTCTCCCTCTACCCACCGCGGTTAGGTAATGTAACTAAACAATAGCGCTATTGCACTTGTTTTACAAGGATGGTGGTGGGCAGAGAGGGACTCGAACCCTCAAGCCTTATCGGCAACGGATTTTAAGTCCGCAGCGTATACCAATTCCGCCATCTGCCCATTTTGGAGGCGCGTACGAGATTCGCACTCGTGTAAAAGGTTTTGCAGACCTGTGCCTAACTCCTCGGCCAACGCGCCGCAAGAATAATTATACTTTTCATTCGCACTATCCCCTATACCTGTCGGTTAATTAACGGTCTGGCGTTTTTGGCGGACCATCCAATTGTTGACGTTATAGAACCTATCGGCGGCCGAATTAGCCGATTTACGCTCGTAATTAAATACCTGACCCCTGGTTATGTAGAGATAATTCGGCTGATATAGCCCGACAGCCGGTAGATCTTTGACCCACTGGTTTAAGAAAGCCTGATATTTAACTGTTCTGACAGAGGGATCGGCCCGGGTACGTCCGCTTTCAATCGCCTGGTCGGCAGGCTTTGATTTATATTCGCTCAGATTAAGGTGACCCTGGGATGTTATAGAAGCCTGTGAGCTATCCCAGTAAGCATAAATGTCTGGATCAACACCGATGTTAATACCATCCAGCAGGACATCATAATCGTGGTTACCGACCACCGATGATTGAAGTTCATCGTTATCGTAATACCTAACCTGCAGTTTAATCCCCAGCTTGGTCCATTCGGACTGCAAAAAGTGGGCGGTTTTAGAGTAATTGACAGTATCTGGCGCACTTAATGTAAAAGCCAGCGCTTGTCCATTTTTCTTTCTGATACCGCTAGAGTCCTTCACCCAACCAGCGTCTTCTAAAGTCTTATTGGCCTCATCGATATTGAACTTGGGCTCAACAACCTTCGGGTCGTAACCTAACTGGTTTTTCAGCAGCGGGCCGTTGACTAGGCTGACCGGCCGGTCGAAAAGGCCGTTTAATTGGCTGCGGTCCGTGCTAACTACTAGCGCCCGACGGACATTGGCATCATTAAGAACGGGGTTGGAATTGTTAAAGAAAGCCATTACAGCAGTTGTCAGCGGTGTCGAATACACCACAGCGACTTTATCATCTGATAAACCACTGGGGATAGACTCTAATCCACTCATAGCATTTATCTGCTTAGAGTTGAAGGCACCCAGCATATGCTGTTCATCGGTGAATGTTATTAAATTAAAGCCATCTAGTTTAGGTTGGCCATCTTGATAGTTCTCAAAGGCAGAAAGGCTGATGCGCTGCTGACGGGTATCTGTGCGGTTGCCAGTGACTTCAATGAACTTCCATTCAAACGGACCGGTACCAACAGGGTTAGTATTAAACCCCGCGCTGCGCAACTGTTCAGGCGGTATTCTCCTAAGTAAGTGAGCCGGGACTATCCCATTGGTTAGTGAGTAGGGAAAGGCGCTAAGGGCGTTTGGCAAATCAAATTCTACCGTATAGTCATCTTTTTTTGTCACATTAATTCCCTGCCAACTGGAGTAAAGGGGTGATTGAGCTTCGATATTCTGAATGGTTTTATAGGTATATTCCACATCATCGGCGGTAAATGGCTTGCCGTCGTGCCATTTCAGCCCGTGTTTAAGATGTACTTTATATATCCTTTGGTTGTCGCTAAGTTTATAATCTTGAGCCAGGTCGCCGACCAGTCTATTTTCTGTATCGTATTTGAATAGGCCAGAAAAGACTAACCGGCTGACCGCGGTATCAGCTATGCCGGAAGCATATAACGGGTTGCTATTGGTAAAATTACCAACTAAGCCTTCTGTATAAAGCCCGCCAGGGACAGGTTTAAGGGCTTGGTAGTACTTAGATAGGCTACGTGTCTGCATAATACCGGCCATGATCAGGACTACAAAAAGCAGAATCCAAAGGAATACGAATCTTCTGACGCTCAGCAGCCGGTCAAACCGATGGATTAGCAGCCGCTCAATTTTTTCGTCGGCCTGCTGGCCTAGGGCGACAGCACTGCGCCGCCGCCGGTGAAGTTTACGAGAAAGTCGCTTCTTAGTTGCATCATCGATCCCAGCCATCGTTTATTCGTTGATTGTCTACCTTATTTAGCGACGATGCTGATTATAATGCTGGCGGCAAAAATGAATACCATGATGATTGTCAGCTGGTGTAGGGTCTTGTCTGACCCGCGGCGAACCGTGTTTACTTCGCCGCCACCGCCCAGTCCGGCACCAAGGCTGGCGCCACGGGTTTGGATTAGAATCAGGATAGTCACAATAATCACACTCACAATGGTTATGTAGCTCCAAATTGTCACCTAAATGTCCTCCAATACCTTTGTCACTATGAAATTAACCAACCCTATTATAATACCTGCTAAAATCGCAACTCCAAAGTTGTTAACGCAGTTGAGAGAAGAATTTGGCCGTTTGTTGGCCTTTTTTAGTGCCCAGTAATTGCTGCAACTCAAATTGATTGGCATTAATGGCGGCTTTAGCCGAACCAAAGTGCCTGATAAGTTTCTTACGCGTCAGTGGTCCAATGCCCGGTACCTCGTCTAGGATACTGGAGGTTTGGCGCTTCCGCTTAAGCGTACTGTGGTAGCTGACGGCAAAACGGTGAGACTCATCCCTTATCCGCTGTAGCAGTTTAATGATGTGGGAGTTTTTAGATAATTCAATAATTATAAATTCATCGGATTCGGATATATAGGCGCCTGACTTGGTCGATTTTTCCATGACCTTGACGATATCGGTTCCAGCCAGGCTTTTGGTCTTATGGATGATAATTTCCTCTTGTTTTTTTGCCAATCCGATCATTGGGATTGAACGGCCACTCTCGTCCCTGGATTTTATCGCCGAAGTAAGCTGGCCCTTGCCGCCGTCAATCAGCATCAAATTAGCGGTCCCCCACTTCTTAACGTTATCTTCCCGTAGGCGTCTTTTGATTGTTTCGGCCATGTGGGCAAAATCGTCGTTGCCGCCCAGCCGCATTTTGAATTTGCGGTACGAGGCCTTATCCGGCAGGCCGCTGGCAAAAACCACCATGCTGGCAACATTGTCACTACCCTGCATGTGGGATATATCAAAACCCTCGATTCGCCGTGGAGGTTTGGAAAGACCGAGTAAATCGGCTAAATCCACTAATGCTTGGTCTTTGGAAACTTCTTGCAGTTCGCGGTCTGAAAATAATATCTGGCGACTGAGCGCTTGTAGGCACTGCAGCTGGTTTCGCAGTTTGGCGGCTTGTTCGAAATCCTTGGCCTTGGCGGCCCGTTTCATGTCTTTTTCAATATCCCTCATCAATGGCACACGGTTGCCGTGCAGATACTGCATCAGCTTCCGTAGATTCGCCCGATAATCTTTAAGGCTTGTCCTGCCCTCTTCCAACCCCGGGTCAAGACCCAGGTGATAATACAAATTAGTTCTTTTTTGGCCGACCGGTTGGCTGATAGCGTAAGGAAAAGCCCGTCGAAGATAGCGCAGAGCCTTTTTGACCGCCAGTCCGTTTAAATATGGTCCGAAGTATTCAGCCCCGTCGTCTAAAGGCCGACGGACTAAGGTTACAGTCGGATAATCGCTTTTATAGGTAATGCGTACATACTGCAGGCTTTTATCATCACGTAGCATAATATTGAACCGCGGCTGGTAGCGTCGGACTAGTTCAGCTTCTAAAAATAAGGCATCCGCCTCGGTCTCTACCTCTGTCCAGTCAACATCAGCGATTTCTGATACTAAAACGTCTGTCTTCGGGTCAAAGGCCCGTTTCTTCTGGAAATACTGTCGCACCCGGTTCCGCAGGTTGGCGGCTTTGCCGATATAAATAATTTCACCCTTAGTATCTTTATAAAAATAAACTCCGGGTGTCGTGGGTAATTTCGTGAGTTTGTCAGTCACCTTGTTCATCGGCACATAATAGACTATCAAACCGACTATCATTTGTCAGATTATATCTAACCTGTTACAATGTTGTGAATATTAATTAACGGGCAGAAAGGAGCAGTAAATGATAGATCTTAACAAGTTAGCGATAAGCCAGGCTGCTCCTTGTAGCCTGTAACTCATACAAAAAAAGTCCAAATCATTCTAAATTAAACGCGCAGCTAGGAGGCTGTCGCCATGGATAATCGTACTAAAGCCAGAAGAGTTTTTGGCTACTACTGGAAAAAAGTTAAGGCTTACCCGCTAAGCGTAGCGGGCTTACTGGTAGTTGTGCCGGTTACTGTTTTAATGAATAGCTACCTGCCAACACTGATTTTGGCTCAGGTATTAAGTAGGCTAAGTACCAATGATTATCAACCGCACCAAATATGGTCAAGTTTTGGACTTAGCATAGTACTCTACTTTGTTACCATAATGGCCGGCTTAGTGCTCTGGAGGGTTGTTGACAATTTTGCCTGGAAGCTCGAAGGAAATATCCAAAAGGATATTGCTGAAGAAGTTCTTGACCATTTATTGGATGAGAGTGCCGATTTTCATGCTAATAACTTCAGCGGTTCTTTGGTATCCCAAACTAACAAATTACTATCCGGCTATGTCCGGATAGCCGATACTACGATTTTTAATGCTATTCAGCTGTTGTCGGGCATACTTTTCAGTACACTGATTTTATTACCGCGGGCGCCGCTGTTCGCTTTATTGCTGATTGCTCTTTCGGCTGTCTTTATTTTGGTGGCCTTTAAAGTATCTAAGCCTGTTAGGGACCTGAATGCTATAGCCGCTGGCGCCGAAAGCCGCCAAACAGGTTACTTGGCCGATGCCATCACCAATGTAATAGCCGTCAAAAGCTTTGTCAGGGGTGAATACGAGCGCCAGCGATTCGCCCGGGCGACAACCGAAACACGCATCGCTCTTTGGAAGCTAGCTACTGCCCACAAAAAACAGATGAATTACTTGGGTTTTTTGAGCCGCTCAATGAATGCTTGGGCTTTAGTAAGGGCCATAGTCAGCGTGATGGTCTTTAGTATCGACATCGCAACCGTTTTCCTGATTTTCAGCTACACCGCTTCGATTGCTGACCAATTGTTTGGTTTCAGTAACAACGGCCTACGGAATTACAACCGCAGTGTCGGTGATGCCTTTGATATGGTCGAGACATTATCGAAATATCCAGCAGTTCAAGATCCGGTAGATCCGGAAAAACCGGAGTTTAAGCTGGGGCATGTAGAGTTCAAGGCTGTTGAATTTGACCATGATAACAATGGCCAAGCCCGTTCAAGGATGTTGTTCCGCGATTTTAATTTAGATATTCCTCCCGGGGAAAAAATTGGCCTGGTCGGTCACTCAGGCGGTGGAAAAACAACCCTGACAAAACTTATATTGCGGTTTATGGATATCGCTGGTGGAGAGATTAGTATTGATGGTCAGAATATCGCCCATGTAACCCAAGATGATTTACGCCAGGCCATAGCTTATGTGCCCCAAGACCCCTTGTTGTTCCACCGCTCATTAGCAGAAAATATCGCTTATGGTAAGCCCAAGGCTCACCAAAGTGAGGTTATCAGTGCCGCAAAAATGGCCCATGCCGATGATTTCATCAAAGATCTACCCAATGGCTACGAGACCCTGGTCGGAGAACGCGGTATCAAACTTTCCGGCGGCCAGCGACAGCGTATTGCCATTGCCAGAGCAATGCTTAAAGATGCCCCGATTTTGGTATTAGACGAGGCCACCAGCGCCCTAGATTCTGAGAGTGAAAAATTGATTCAAGCCGCCTTGTGGAAGCTGATGGAAGGACGGACGGCTTTGGTTATTGCTCA
>DATIIZ010000052.1:0-9325 GCA_035479215.1 Candidatus Babeliales bacterium
CAAGCTGGCCAGTCGCCCCGGTTATTAGAATTTTTGATTGATCCAAGTCTATGACTCCATAGGCATTACGTCTTTGAGCATTGGGTGGACGCGGTCACGCTCTGACATAATGGATTTTTCCAGCGGAATAGGCCAATCCACTCCAATTTTCGGATCTGCAAGATTAACGAAGGTATATTTATCGTAATTTTCCTGAGACCAATGATCATTTACGCTATAAACATAATATGCTTCAGTTAAAGTCTGAAATCCATTGGCAATCCCCCTTGGTAGAAAAACAGAAGTGTTGTTATCAAGCTCCACAGTTGCAACTTTGCCGAATGACTCGCCTGGCCGCAGGTCTACATAGGCCGAAAATACCTTGCCGCTCACCACAGAAATATATTTATCCCAAGGCTCAGCGTGGAAGCCTCTGATGACACCCGGGTCTTTATTGTAGGAAACATTTGTCTGAACTACCTCAAAATCGACGGGCATACCGGCCTCAGTAAGCTTTGCTTTTTGATATTTCTCCTGAAACCAACCGCGTGCGTCGCCGATGCTAGTTACATCAAAGATAATAAGACCAGGAATCGATGTTTTGCGAGCAGAAAACTGGGTAGTCGGGACAGCCATTATCTACCGATTTCCTTGTATTTAGCTTCTGTCCCAGCTTTGTGGGGCTTCCACCAGTCCTCATTGGACTTATACCAGTTAATCGTTTGGGATAATCCGTCTTGAAAATCGGTATACTTCGGCCGCCAGCCAAGTTCGGAGCGGAGCTTGTTTGAATCTATGGCATAGCGTAAATCATGGCCAGGACGGTCGTTAACATGGTCGTAATCAGATTTATCCTTACCCATCAGCTCTAAAATTGTCTCCACGACTTCTTTGTTGGTTTTTTCGCCGTTAGCGCCGATTAAGTATGTTTCGCCCAACTTGCCTTTTTCTAGAATCGCTAAAACACCTGAGCTATGGTCCTCGGCATGAATCCAGTCACGAATGTTTTGCCCGCCGCCATACAATTTTGGCCGTCGCCCTTCCAAAATTTCTGTAATTTGGCGAGGTATGAATTTTTCCACATGCTGGTAGGGACCGTAGTTATTACAACAATTAGATATTGTTGCCTCTACTCCAAAACTTCTAATCCAAGCTTGAACTAAATGATCTGACCCGGCTTTGGTTGCCGAGTAGGGGCTAGAGGGGTTATACGGTGTTTGTTCGTTAAATTTGGGATCGGCTGGCTCTAAATCACCGTATACTTCATCTGTGGAAATGTGGTGCAGGCGCTTCTTGTGCTTACGAACGGCTTCCAAAACCTGATATGTACCGATAATATTAGAATCCAGAAAAGGACGAGGATTATGAACCGAATTATCAACATGAGTCTCGGCTGCAAAGTGTATTACGGCATCACAGTCACCTACAGCTTGATTAATAACATTCTCATCACAAATGTCGCCTTTTATAAAACTTACTCGATTTTGGTCAAGACCCTCTAGATTTTTGCTATTTCCAGCATAAGTTAGTAAATCTAGGACTGTGATATGCCAATCGGCCCGCTCGCTATAAATGAAACGGACGAAGTTTGAGCCGATAAAACCCGCCCCGCCAGTAACTAGGATCCTCATATAACAGATAGTATATCAGGGCATAACTGCAGATGGTATCATAGTGACGTGAATGGGAAAGTCAAAACTATACCTGTGAGAAAGGCAGTTATTGCCGCTGCCGGCTTCGGTACAAGATTTTTACCCCAGACCAAGGCTATGCCCAAGGAGATGTTACCGATAGTCGACAAGCCCATTATCCAATATGTCGTCGAGGAACTTGTTGAAGCTGGTATAGAAGATATCATTATTATTACCGGCTATAGCAAACGCAGTATAGAAGACCACTTTGATAGTATCAGTGCTGACCTGGAAGCTAACTTAAAAAATGCCGGTAAGACCGAACTTCTAAACCAGACCAAAAAGATATCTGAACTAGCTAACTTCATCTACATAAGACAAAAAGGGCCTTACGGCAATGCGACTCCGCTGCTCAATGCCGAAGACATAGTCGGCAACGAACCTTTTATTTACACTTGGGGAGATGATTTCGTAATATCTAGACCGAGCAGATTTAAGCAACTTATTAATACTCATTCTCAGTTAGGCGGCTCAGTCATTACCTGTTTCCCGGCTCAGACAGATGAAGACTATAACCGCTACGCCTTTGTGCGGGGCAGGGAAATAAGCGAGAGTATCATAGATATCGATCAAATAATCGAAAAGCCGGGAAAGGAAAGGGCCAAGTCCAACATTATCAGCGTAGGGGGATACCTATTTGAACCCACATTGTTTGACTATCTCAAGAGGGAGCGGGAAGTTTTAAAGGATAATAAAGAATTCGTTTTTCAGCCGGCTGTTCAAAGAATGCTGGAAGATGGGCATAAGGTTTATGGCTGTCAGATTCAAAATGGCAGATTCCACGATACGGGCAATAAACTTGATTACATGAAGACTGCAGTAGATTTTGCATTAATGCATGATGACCTGAGTGAAGATTTTAGAAAGTTCCTAAGCAGCAAAGTTGGTAAATAGTGAAGGACTTACAGTCAAACTTAAATGATCTTGCCCATAAAATAGCAAGTTTCCATGAGCCAGCTAGTGTGAGCGATACTGAGTGGGAAAAATTTACTTCAAATACAATTGTTGCTTTGACGGCAGGGGGCGAAAGCAGCCGTTACTCAGCAGCCTTAAAAGGCCAGGATGTGAACAAAAATGCGCACGAACTTCCTAATGGTGACACTATGATTGAAATGACAATCAGAATGTATCGTGATGCCGGGATTAAGAAGTTTGTAGCGCTAGTCTTCCACAATGCTCACAGCGTGCAGGATAGAGTGGGGAACGGTTCTAATCTCGGCGTAGAGGTTACATACAGTCAGGATCCTGAGCAAGCTGCAGGTACAGGCGGTGCTATAAGGAATGCCTTAGAGAATGGATCAATACCTAAGTCCTCTAATCTAATTGTTTCCAATCCATGTGATATTTTCTTTGACCGACCAGATAATTTCGTAAGGCGATACTGTGAATCTCACATCGAAGGTGAGAATCAGGGGATGCTGGCAACGGCAATCCTGACTCGCGGGATTCCGATTCCAGCGACCGGGATGCTCGTGCAGGATAATCGGGTGATTGATGCCCAAAAATTCCCATTTGTCCCAATACCATCTCACGTAGGTATAAGTATTTTTTCACCGAAACTCTACCCAAGATTCAAGAAGATCTTTGATCTAACGAAAAAAACTGATTTTGAGCAGCTATTATTTCCTGCGTTAGCTAAGGAGGAAAAATTGTGGTCGGCATTTTTAACTCATGGCTTATGGGTCCAAGTTAAAGACCTTAAAGGTTACAAAGAGCTAGTTGACAGACTTCGTTAAATACTTAACAAGTTAAGTATTTCTTAACGAGCAAGTTCGTTAATGTTTACATTAATTTTATTAGTTGGGTCCCAATTCAGTTCAGAGTAGTCTTTTAAAGTTTTAAGGATATATTTTCGCAGTTCTTCATATTCGGCGTCAGTTCGAGCCTCGAACTTTATAACTATATATGGACCATTTTGCGAATAACGGACAACGAACATAGAATCTTTACGCTCTAAACGAAGCCCGTCGCCGGCCCTCTCGTCATCAACTACTTCGGCATCCGGATAGTCAGCTCGCAGTTTTGAAGCAAGTTTATGTATCAATGCTACTTTCTTATCATCATCGCAGGAAACATTAATCTGAGGGCTGGATTTATAAAAAGGTAACTCTGTAACTATCTGCGATAGAGACTTATCTGTTCGGCTGATAGCCTGGATGAGCCGCAGCGTTGAATAAGCCCCATCATCATGATTATAAAAATCTTCTGAGAAGAAAAAATGTCCTGACAACTCTCCGATAAAGGCAGCTTTTACCTCTTGGTTCTTTTTCTTTAGGAATGAGTGTCCAGTCCGCCACATAAATGGCTCGCCCCCGTGTGATTCTATAGTTTCCTTAACTACTTTCGAGCAGAGTAGATTAAACATAATTGTCGCCCCAGGGTGATCAGACAGTACATCAATAGCGAACAAAGCCAGAAGCACATCATTAAAAATTGGTTGGCCCTTTTCATCTACTATACCGATTCGATCTCCGTCAGCATCATAAGTGAATCCAATATCTGCTTTAGACTCTACAACTTCTCGCCCCAGACGCTCCATGATATGAATTTCTGTAGGATCTGCTACACCTAATGGAAAACTAGAATCGACTTTGGTATTAAACTCTATAACCTCGCAGCCTGCACGGCGTAGCAAATCAGGAATTACCACACCGGCTGTTGTATTGCTAGGATCGACAACGACTTTTAATTTTCTTTCTGGGTGTAACCTGCCAAGGAGATCCTGATAGTAATCCTCCAGAACTTCCTCGTGTTTTATAATGCCCACAGCTTTACCTTCAATGTAGTTTTCCTGTTCAACCATTTTGCGGATTTCTTGTATCCCTTCAGAAACGAGCGTTTCCGAATAATCATTGGCAATTTTAAAACCGTTGAATTCTTTAGGGTTATGTGAAGCTGTGACAAATATTCCCCCAGGTATCTTAAAATGATGTTGAGACCAATAAAATGTCCCCACCATCTGCATTCCAATGTCAGTGACATCAAGTCCTGCCCAACTGAGACCTTCCATTATAGCCTTGGCATAGCTTGGGCTGGTTTCGCGGCAATCATATCCCACCACAGCTTTAGTTTGACCGAGTTTAGCTAGATAAGTCCCGTGAGCCTTGCCTATGTGCAAAGCAAGCTCTGGACTTAAGTCCTTGCCAACTAGACCGCGTAAATCATAACCACGAAAAATATGGGGGTTTACTTTCATGACTCGCCTTTCTATTTTTTTAAGCAATTACTAATGTATTGACGCATTTTACTGTCAAAAGCGGAAGGTGAAAATTTCTCCGACGAACTTGCGATAACTGAATTATTATATCGTTTAAAGTCGAATTGTTTTAATGCAGCCATTAAGGATGGGACTGTCTGTTTATCAAAGAAAAGGCCGTTTTCCTGTTCATCTACATAGTCTAGAGCGCCTCCGGCCCTGTAAGCAATTACAGGTGTGCCGGCAGCTAGGGCCTCTACGGCTACTATACCGAAGTCATCAATGCCCGGAAATATGAAAGCCTCAGCTGATTGAAAGTATTTAACAATTTCTTTATCTGAAGGACTGCCAACGAAATTTATTGAAGGGCCGGCCAATTTAACTAATCTTTCGTGGTCTGGACCGCTGCCGACGACAGTCAACGGCAAGCCTAATTTGGTACAGGCGGCTACTGCTAAATCAATTCGCTTATAAGGTGTTTGGCGGCCGGCCACCAGAAATCCTTGACGAGCCAAACTTTCTTTAGGTTTAAAGCGGTAAATTTCTACCGGCGGATGAATCACTGCTGAATCCCGACCATAGTACTTTTTAATCTGTTGTTTAGTAAAGTTGGAATTAGCGATAATATAATCCGGCCGCTGGGCTGCTTTTAAATCCCAGCGGCGCATTGGGCCAACAAGTACTCTGAGTGCCAAGCGGGCAATAGGATCAAGCAAGCCAAAACCCGGGTGCTTTAAATATTCATCATAGCGGCTCCAGTAATAATGTGTGGCAGCGTTCATGTAGCAGATATGTCTAGTCGAAGACTTAGTTATTGTTCCCTTGGCCTCGGCGCCGGTAATAGAAACAACAAGATCATATTCACTTAAATCGAGGTGACTGAAATACCATGCTCGAAATATCGGCAAAAATTTCTTCCAGCTGCTCGGGAGTTGTTGCAGCCAGCCAGTACGCACATCGGCATTCTTAAACCAATCAATCTTAGCCGGATTGTATTGCGATGTGTAAATCGGAGCGTCTGGATTGAGTTTGTGGAGTTCTAGGACCACGCGTTCGGCGCCGCCGATACCCGTAAGCCAATCACAGACAATCGCAACTTTCATTTATTGGGCTCCGCTGCGACGCAGTACGACCCTCACTGTTTTAATTAAGATGGTTAAATCCATCCACAGGCTCCAGTTCTGCACATAATAAAGATCGAGTTTACGCCGTTCATTAACTGGTAAATCGCGGCGTCCAGATATTTGGGCTAGGCCAGTCAAACCTGACTTGACGGCTAGAATCATTGATTTCTTGGCAAATTCATTAAGTTCCTGTGGTTGAAGAGCCCGCGGACCGACAAAACTTATGTCCCCCTTAAGAATGTTAACTAATTGGGGTAGCTCATCTAGGCTAGCTCGTCGCAATATACGCCCTATGCTACTGACTCTGGGGTCGGCTGGAAGAAAGTCTCCATTCTTGCGATAGGTGAGGGCCAGTTCGGGTTTACCCATCTTAGTAAAGGCTTCTTCTGGGGTTATACCATTGAAGGCCTTTTTCATGGTCCGGAATTTATAAATGTTGACAATATTCCCCCATCTTGTCAGCCTTGGATCCTTATAGATTACAGGTCCTCTAAAATCGAATATTTTGATAAATATGCCGATAATCATCATCAGAGGAATCCCAATCACCAGCAGCAGCCCGCTAAATACCAGGTCACAAAAACGCTTCACTATCCGGCCCCAGCCTATCAAAGCAGTCTGGTGGACAGCTATGACAGGAATTGAGGAGCGGAATAGCTCTACGGCGATATTGCCGATAAACAGTTCGCTGTTACCAGGTACAAAACGGTAGGCTATATGGTGTGTCTGGGCATATTCTAGAATGTCATTATTCATTCCTCCTGCGGCATAAAGTTCAGTTTGGACTATGCCATGAATACGACTAGTACTTATGTGCCTTATTGCTTCTTCAAAGCTGTCAAAAACTTTTAGCCTAGGATAACGCTGGCTGGCTTGCTGTTTATCAGCAACCACCCCAACAATCCGATATCCAGAAACCTTGTAGTCTCTGAGCAGTTCAATCAGCTCAACGGTTATCTTAGTATTGCCTATTAGTAAAATATTCGTGATGCCAAAACCGTATGAGAATAGCCAGCCGCGAAAAGCCCGCGCCAAATTACGAAAAATCACCAAAAAGACAAACGCCAGCGCAAAGCCATAAATCGGCACCATCTTCGACGGGAAAACGACCCGGTTGGAAAAGTAGGCGTAGCTGGTTACAAAAAATAAACCGATGAACGAACCAACCATAAGGCGACCTAGTTCGACGAAACGCTTCTCCTGGATGTTATTGCTATAAAGACCCATCAAAGCAAAAATCAGTATCCAAAAGGGGAGTAAGAGTAGAAAAATTCTTAAATATGTCGTTCCCTGGACCGGATGGGCAACCGGAATGTTACTGAATTCACCGCGTAAAATATAGGCGAGAACAAAAGCAGCGACCAATGCTAAAGAGTCGCCCACCACAAGAAAAAAGCCATATATGAGCGAAGCGTTAGATTTCATCTATACTATAGTTTAGCACTTATGAAGCAATCGGCCTCTGTTAATAAACTCGTTAACCTACTGTCTTGGTTTATCGTATTAATATTATTTATAATTCCATTCCACGCTTTTTTAACAGTCTGGCTTTCCAGTCTGTTTGGCCATTACACACTGTTGCGGTTATGGAAAGAATTTCTACTTGTGCCGATAGTAATCGGCGCGGTTTATCTTTTATTTATTAAACCAAAGCTGCGCAAAAAATTTCTTAATCTGTGGCTAACAAAATTCATAGGTCTTTATCTAGTGATGCTGGTGATTTTCAGTCTTATATCCTGGAATGGGCACACGGCGCCTAAGGCTGTGTGGTATGGATTGCTTGTTGATAGCCGGCTCTTGATTTTCTTTATGGCGGTTATGGTCATAGCTTCTTGCTCCGATTTGTTGTATAGGAATTGGCGGAAAGCATTATTTATACCGGCGATTTTTGTAGCGGCATTTGCTATCTTACAATACCTGATTTTACCCTATGACTTTTTAAAGCACTTCGGCTATGGCGATACAACTATCAGTCCTTATGAAACAATTAACCACAGCCTAAATCATATTAGGGTCGCCTCGACACTCCGTGGAGCCAACCCGCTCGGTGCCTACTTGATTTTGCCAATCTGTGCTTTAGCCGCCTTATTATTCAAAGAGAAGAAACAAAGAACGAATATAACTATGTTTGGATTTGGCCTATTTTTGGCATTATTTTTCAGCTTCTCACGCAGCGCTTGGATAGGCGTGATAATCGCCGTGATGCTTGTCGCCTGGTTTTCTTTGAAGTCGCAGCCGCATAAAAAGACTTTGGGCTGGGTCGCCGCTGGGCTAGCAATAATGGCCAGTCTACTGCTAGTGACGCTTCGCAATAATCTGAATTTTGAGAATTATGTTTTCCATACTGACAGAGTGTCCAAGGCGGCAACAAGCTCTAATCAAGGCCATACCGCTGCTTTTAAACAGGCCAGCAAGGATATTATCCACCAGCCGCTTGGCAGAGGAGTTGGCACCGCTGGTCCGCAATCCGTATATAACAACAAGCCGGCCCGGATCGCCGAGAATTATTATTTGCAGATTGGCCAGGAAGCAGGAATCATAGGAGTAGCATTGTTTATACTTATTTGTGCAGTGCTCGGCAAAATGCTGTACGATAACCGCACCGACCCGCTGGCATTGGCATTATTCGCGAGTTTGATCGGACTCAGCATTGTTAATCTGTTATCCCATGCCTGGCAAGATGACACTATTGCTTATATTTTTTGGGGCCTATCTGGAATTGCACTGGCGCCTGTTATAATTACCAATAGATTAACAGTTAAAAATGACCAAAAAATCAAAAAATCGTAAACTTATTATCCAGTTCGTTGAATACATGGTTTCCGGCGGCGTCTATTTTTGGGTCGGCTATGCGCTGCTACTTTATCTATATAACGGTCTGCATTGGAGTTTATGGTGGTCGACAATCCTTAGCAATGTAGTCGGCTGGACCACCAATTATGTTTTACAGCGCTTCTGGGTTTTTAACAACAAAAATTTGGATAAGCATAAGACCCAAGTCACCGGCAGGTATATTTTTATAACACTTGTAGATTTCGTACTAAACTACTTTATACTACTTGGCTTAAACTCGGTGGGTATACCGCCAAAATTCGGCCAGTTCATATCATCGGGTTTTTTCACAATCTGGAACTACCTATGGTATCGCTTCTGGGTCTTCCCAGAACACATGAAGAAACACAAAACAGTGGTTACACCAGCCCGGGTCGTAGCTCACCGGGCCCATGGGCATGTAGCCTACCATAGAGCACATGCATGAACCAAGCTATTAGCCAGACCGAATCAAAAACCGTACGTCCGACCAAAAAACAAAAAGAGCTGTTAACTTTTATTGA
>DATIIZ010000053.1:0-22304 GCA_035479215.1 Candidatus Babeliales bacterium
CCACGGCCTCTTCGCGCGCCTCACAGCGCGCGGCGGGGCCGTTCAACTTTAAGCAAAAGCTTAAGGAATCCTAAAGACTTTTCTGAACAGCTCCGCAGCATTGTTCAGTAGATTAAAACCGATCCCCAGCATCATCAAGCCAAAGGCCAGCCAGGTGCTGATGAAAGACAGCGGAATCGCCAGGCCGGCACAGACCATAGGTGTCAGCACCCGTATCCGGGCATTAAGGATTTGCTCGGGGCTACGCCGATCAGACTCGATAGTATCTGATTTTTCAACATAGCCGCGCATTATCATTAACGCTAAACCGATAAGTATTATGTTTAAGGCATATATGATAATTGCCGTCTGAGTTTGTGGATACATACCAAGCAAATGCGTTGTAAAAGGTACTATGCCTATCAGTATCAAGAATAGAATATTGATATTTACCAGGTTGATATCGACGTTTTTGGCCATCGTTGAAACGATAAAATTATGGGCTCGCCAATATAAAAACAACAACAGGAAACTGATTAAATAGCTGGCGAAGATGGCTTTATTCTCTGCCAAAGCCTGCCAAAGTGAATTATTGGTGGGTTTATCCAGCACTGGAACTTTCAGTTCCAAAACCAGCAGTGTCATTACAATTGCAAAGATTCCGTCAGTCAGTGCGTGCAGGCGCTCATGCGTCATTATCGAAAATTACCAAGAATTACCATGTTAGGAATTCTAACATTTTTAGGGATCGTTAGAGGCCCCAATGGCTGAGTAGGACAGATAGGTCGAGGGCGTCGACGTGGCCGTCATGGTTGAAGTCACACGAACTATTGGCGCTGCCCCAATTGCTAAGTAACTTTGATAAGTCTAGGGCGTCGACGTGGCCGTCGCCGTTGGCGTCACCGGGAACCGATAATGTGCTGACCGAAAAATCAACTATAGCCGCCGAAAAATCCGGTGTCGGTGACACCTCGCTAGCCGTCATGAGGTAAAAATCGTCGTTGGGCAACTGCACATTAGCCGGCAAGCTAATACAATATTTACCATTACCCTGGCTGGTTGATAATCCGCCGGAAAAAATGGTCTCATAGCCCGTGCCGTTCCAGTGATCTACTTGGATACTGTAGCTGGCGCTGTTGCCGTCGCCAATGACATAAAACGACGGGTTGGCTAGGTAAGTTGTATACGGGTCGCCATTTTTCCGGGCATCTTTAACGCAAGTTCCGTCGTCTAGATAGGCCGTATTGATATCGTCCCTGACTACGGTACTAACGGCCGTACTGGAATTTGAATTGCCCGCCTGGTCAATGGCTTTAACGAAGATGCTTACCACCGTTGATGGGCTGGCATCCGACATATCAACCTCGATGGAGCAGGTGGAATCGGCCGCCGGGCAATAAGCCGCTGGCTCGTTAGCGGAATACAACTGATTGTTCACCCAAATTTCGTAGCTTTGTAAAGCGTTATTATCGGTGGCCTGTGTCCAAGTAACGTATATGGAGCTGAACGGTGCCGGTTTGGCCACCAAAATTGTTGGTTTTGAGGGAGCCTGGTTATCGACGGTAACTGAAACCGCAGAGCTTGTACCGACATTAGGGATGGCAGCGTTATCGTAGGCCTTGGCTGTAAGACTGTGTTGAGCGTTGGTAGAGGTTGTAGTGTTCCAATTAAAGCTATACGGAGAGGAAATGTCAGTGGACTTAAGCGTCCCATCAACATAAAATTCGACCTTTGAAATAGACGCTCCTTGAACAATAGTTCCCGCTGAGGCCGATACGGTTTTGGTTCCATTAATTAAATCACTGTCGGCTGGGTCTGTAATGCCTACGACAGGCGTAGTACTATTGCCATTTATTATCGTTACTTGTTGGGTTGTCTCCTTAAAGCCGCCGGCGTTATTGTAAGCATCAGCCATAATGGTATATGTGCCATTGGGTACAGCTGAAGTGCTCCAGCTGAAGGCATAAGGTGCAGAAGGTACTGTGCCAATAACGCTAAAGCCGCCGCTCACACTGCGAAGATAAGTAACCTTCCAGATGCCGGATAAATTGTCTGTAATAGAATTGCCGTTTGTATCTTTAACTTGCAAAAGAGCCGAATTGTGAATAGTCGCAGGTACACTGATATTGGCATCAGGTGGAGTCGAGTCTACCAAGAAATTATAGGGGTTTGGCAATGTAGTTATGTTTGAATTGGTAGCGTCTCTTGCGACAAAGGTATGCTGACCGTCTGAAAGATCTGACGCCGGAAAAACACAAATACCTCCTGGCCTACTGTCTGTACTTTGCATCTGCGTTGGAGCGCCATCGATGAAATACTGAAAGTCTGATACTTTGCCAGCTGTGTCTATCGCAAATGTAGGGGTTTTGCTATATGTGTCGCCATTTACAGGCCCGATCTTCGACTGGGTATTACAAGCAAATGTACTCGATCCGTCAAAACAACTCTCACCGCTCAAACGTACACAATTGGCAGTAGGGGCAGCAAACGTGCGTAATACTACGTAGCCACCTATCAGTGAAAAGATTATCAGGAATATGACTAAGCTGCGGTTTGAAAAAGCCGCCCGTTTTAGGAGGGGTTCAAATGAGTTTTTTTTCCTATTTTTTGTTTTAGACATTTTTGTTACCTCTTATGCGAGGTCTGTCTTAGATAAATAGTATCAGAAATTTATTCAAACAGGCTAAACCTGTCTAGAGTTATCCACATATAATGAATATAGAGGTTGACTAAAAATACATATTAACGGATTATTAGCCCTAGGTAATATCTAAAAATAAAAACTATGTCCAAAAGCGTTAAAAAAAGCGCTAAGCGAACCAAAAATATCAGATCAGATAACTTCTCAAAATATATTCTTATTGTTTTCGTACTGGTGTTTGCAGCTGTTGGTGGTTATATTTTACTGCATAGCCAAGCCGCTACACCCCCGGCGACGCCGAGTGTTTATCTGACACCAGATTCAAGCACTTTGAATGCCGGCGATAAATTCACCGTCAATGTCTATGAGAATAGCGGGACAGATACGGTTAATGTGGCTGATTTATATCTAAAGTACCCGACAAACCTGGTTTCTTATGTAAGTTATACTAATTCCGCGTCTTTTCCGCTGGTCGCAGTTGACCCCTCTGGCGACAATGGTTCAGTCCATTTTGTAAGGGGTATATGCGGCGGTTGTTCGCCCCAAACCGGAGCTCAATTAGTTATCAGTGTCACTTTTAAAGGGCTAGTTGGCGGCAGTGCACCAATCAACTTTGATACCGGTACCCGCATTGTACGGTCCACTGACAACCTGCCGGAACCGAATTTGAACCAGGCTGGCGGAACTTACACAATACAAGGTACAACTTCGACAACGGCGCCGCCTCCACCGGCTACCGGCGGGACTACAACTAAACCTAAAGCCGCCACCGTGACAAATGCAACGCCTAAAACAGCTTCACCAGCTCCGGTCGCAACTACTCGGGTGCCACAGCCATCAACTCCGGCTGCCAGTAGCCAAGAACCTGTAGTTCCTGTGGTTACCCCAACTCAGACTACTTCTACTTTCAGGTTGTCTGCCGGCTACAGAAAGATTTTGCAAGTCGGTGCCGGCGCTTTGGGTGTAGCTATAGCCGCCGGTCTATTCTTGGAAATAATAAAAATAAGGGCCGCCAAACGGCATGAACAAAAATTAGACATTCCCTATACCACTTTCCCGTCTGCGCCAAAGACCCCCGTAGCTCCGCCCATCCAGCCCGGTGCTTCAATTCCGGCTCAGCCGACCCCCACAACTGCGATTTATTCAGAAAAAATTATAAAACCAATTAGTAGATCAAACGGGTCGCTAACCCCCAATCTTCCTAAAAAAGCATAGAAATGGAGTCGAGAATGGACACTAAACAAAAAAAGCCCCAGACAAAAAGCCAGCCAAAAAAAGAACTTCGGACGATGCATTTTTCTAAAACAGTGCTGATTGTATTCGTAATAGTCTTCGCTTCGATTGGAACTTACCTGCTCCTGCAAAGTAAAGCCCTGCCGCCGCCTCCGCCAACAGTTTATCTGACAACTCCTTCCAGCTTTATGCCGATAAATACTAACTTCAGTGTGCAGATACGTGAAAATAGCGCCACTACATTAGTTAATGCTGTCCAGGCCAACATATCTTACCCTGCCAGTCTACTAAGCCTTGTCAGTGTTGATACAACCGGTACAGCTTTTTCCGTCGAGGCCCAAAATACCAGCGGCGGCGGAACAGTCGCCATGGCTCGGGGTACCTGCGGTGGCTGCGCAGCCCTGACCGGCGACCAGTTGATTGCTACGCTGAACTTTAGAACTAACGCTGTCGGCGGCGCGGCAACGGCTGCTTTCACCAGCGGGACACTTCTAGTCAGCAGTACAACCAACACCGATATATTGGGCGGGCTAGGCGCTACTGGCGGCTTTACGGTAAACGTCGATACGACTGCCCCGACGGTTTCTATAACCAATCCAGTCAACAACGCCACAGCCGGGGCTGGTGCTAATATCAGCGTAAGTATCTCTGCCACCGATGCCGATAGAGTGACATCGGTAGATCTTTATCTGGACGGAACCACAAAGCTTACAACGCTAACAACTGCTCCGTATACATATACCTGGAATACTGCCGGATTAGCTTTGGGGCCTCACACCTTGCAGGCTAAAGCTACTGACCCCAGTGGAAACCTCGGCAGTTCGTCGGTGATTACAGTCAACGTAGTCGACCAAACGCCGCCGACCACGGCTGTAGTTACTTCACCGTCTGCGAGCTCATTCTTAAACGGTACACAGACAATCAGCGCCAATGCCGCTGATAACCCAGGTGGCACCGGTATTTCTAAGGTAGAATTCTATGATGGCGCTACCTTAATCGGTACAGATACGACATCGCCCTACACTGCTAGCTGGAATACCATAGCCACTACTAATGGCTCACACAGCCTGACAATTAAAGCCTACGATAATGGCTCACCAGCCAATGTCACTACGAGCGCTGGCGTAACTGTGACTGTCGATAACAGCCCGCCAACTACGCCCACTAGCTTCATCCAGACATCAAACACCCTGACTAGCATGGTTTTGTCCTGGGTTGCCAGCTCCGATAACAATTCTGTAACCGGTTATCGTATTACTCGTAACGGGACAGTCATTACGACAACTGCCGCTAATGCATTGACTTACAGCGATACTAATTTGGCTTCTGGCACTACTTACACCTACACAATCGTAGCTCTGGATGCTGCCGGCAACACCTCTGCAGCGGCCACTTTACAGGCTGCTACAAAGACACCGATACCTGGAGACACTAATGGGGATAACAAAGTCGACGCCCTAGACTTATCGACGCTCTTGACCAATTGGGGCACATCTACAGCTTCGTGCGATTTCAACCACGACGGTAAAGTCGACGCCCTAGACCTCTCCACCCTCCTCAGCCATTGGGGCTAACACCTTCTTTCCCCTCATGCTTGCACTTAATTTCAGAACTAAAGATACTTTATAGATGCCGAAGTAAATCGGCCCAACTAGGAGGCGGTCATGCGCGTAAAAACGCCTGGCCGCGAGGCCTTGGTGTTGTTCCTCACGGTAGCCAGGCTTTCCCTGGCTGCCGGGCTTTGCGTCTCTGTCTGGGTTGGTAAGCCAGCTTACCAGTCCGTAATGTGGTTGGCTGCAATTCTATTAGCTGACCAGATGGACGGTGTAATCGCCCGGCGGATGGGGATTGACAATGTGAACCGGAGGATCGCTGACGTTGTGGTGGACAGAATTTCTATCCACAGCGTTATGGCGATTACAATCTGGTGTATACCGGGGACATTCTGGCTGACGTTTCCTGTGGTTTTGCGGGATATTGTCCTTATCCTTTGGAGCATCTCGGTGTTCTTCTGGAAGAGGTCAATTATCACAGCCGGGATGTTTCATCGAGCTGGGGTGTTTAGCTACGCCGTGCTTTATTCTGTCGTCCTCTTCACAAGGGATGATGGCGCGAAGTGGGTGGCAATCAGCATCTCGGTAATCGTGTGGTTTCTGCTGCTCGATTACCTAAGAGCAGGTCTGCTCATCCCAGCAAATACCAAGCTCCAGCCAATAGTGCGTTACCAAGCGGTTGGACTAAGGGCTCTGCGCGGCATAACACCACCGCAAAAAACCGATGGCCGAACCTAGGTCGCCCCTGCAAGTCTTCATGCAAGACGTTCCTGCGGGGGCGTCTTCATAGCACTATTTCCTTCCCTCTAATGCTTGCAATTTTACATTTCTGTATCCATAGTTAAGTTGAAGGAGTTGATATGGCTAATTTTTCACAAGAACTATTTGATATTGGAAAATCTGCGGCACAATTATCGGAGCGAAGCTCTATAATTTGAGCCATGCCTAAGGGGATTCCTGAATATAACTTTAGCGATTTTAATGCCCTAGCTCCGGGTGATGTTTCTTTAAGAGTTCCGATATTTAATGCCTCTGTCCAAATATACTTAGACCGGGAAAGTGACACTTATGAAATGAAGGGACTGCTCGTTCATATAGATGGGGGCTCGGAGGCTCCGCCCGACTTGATTTCAATCAGCCGCGAAGATGGAGAGTCGTTACAAATGCGCAGAAATAACGGCCATCCGGGCCTTAGAAATCCTGTTGATAATGTAAGCTTTAGTAAGTCTGACACAGGCGTCTGGGTTCCAGACCGAGAGCTTGAAATAGACAACAGATTTACATTTATAAGATTTGCGAATTTGACGGTCGCATTTGCAAAATCGAGACAATTAAGAAATCACGGGGAACAGATAGTGAGTGTTACCGCATCCCCGCCCCCAAGCGTATAATCCTAGGCTAGAACTTCTCTTTTAGAGACGGGATAAACCATTGGCCATATTTAGCCCGAATTTCGGGGCTTTTCCAGTCATCCGATCTAATGTTTTTGCGGCAAGTTTTTGTGCCGCAATTACAACTCATTTCATCCGGATAACCACCATGCATTGCGTAATCTGGAGCTAATTCTTCCCCTTTTTTAACATTTCTAATAGTTACAAGTGTCAGTGCATTTTTCCAGCCTAATGTTGGCTCACAAGAATGATTAACAGCGCCGGTTTGGATTAACTCCTCTTTTGAGGTTGGCGCAATAAAGAACTCATCGTCAAGCGGAAGGTCGTAATCGCCAAACAATTGCCGGTACTTAGAAATGTCCTTTTTCGGAATTATAACTCCGCCGTAGACAATTACGGTTTCGTTTTCTGGGATATCATCTACTGCAATCAGTCCGTTTCTGTCGATATCAGAAGCTCCTTCCTTGGCCTTAGGGTTTACCCAGCGATGCTGCCAGGTCTTATGCAGGTCATCCATATTGGTAGAATTATATACCAATCCCCATGTGCGCTACTGCCTTCCCCGCCCCCAGGCGTATAATTTGAGTTATGCAATTTATTATTCTTGGTCATGACGGCAAAGATGCCGAAGCAAAGAAAAGAAGACAAGCTGCCAGGCAAGCTCATATAGATCTTGGCGAGAAGCTAAGGCTAGGTGGAAATATGTGGTACGGTGCCGCTCTTTTGGACGATAATGGTAATATGAACGGCTCGATGATATTAGTTGACTTTCCTGATCGAAAATCCCTGGACCAGTGGCTAAAAGATGAACCCTATGTAGTGGCCGAAGTTTGGAAAAAAATTGAAATATATCCTTGCAATGTTCGTGATCCAGCACAATTCAATCGGCCTGCGGAGTTCTTCGAGTCACGATAATAGCCGGGTGCTACCGCCTTCCCCCTCCCCAAAAATATAATTTCACTCATTTTTTTATGCGGGATCTCTAGGCCTGCCTTCATCAACTAATTCTCTAAGTTCTCGTTCTCTCTGACTAATAGTGAAGCCATATAGCATATAGGCGGTTTCTACATCGCTATAACTAAGTTCACGGACTGGGAAATTGACTACCTTACCTATCACGAAATTAGCCATATTGGCATAAACAACAGCATTATTAAACTCTGGCAGGTTAACCAACTCAGAGGGAACTGGATCTGACAGCTCTAAATAGATAGACTCTCTGACTTTTTTACGTCCAGCTTCAATATGAGGGTAAACTAAATCCCAAATAACTCTAAGTGATTTAGAAAAATCGAGTAACTCAGAGCTCTCGTATCGGATGCCGGCACTAGCAGAGTTTGTGAATGATTTTGTACCATCAAAAACTCTGAGCATTAAATTAATCATATTTATATGTGCTGCACAGACCAGCACATTTTCTAATGCTCTTTTATTTAAAATTGGGTCGAGCACTTCCTCAGCATTGAATTCTCTTCGTAAAAACTCTCCCCGGTTTTCAATGCTTGGGGGGTCGCCAAACGACAAACCAGACACAAGTGGGTGAAAACCTCTTAGAGCGCGGCTTAAAAGTATTGCCGGTGGTGGAAGCTCACCATTTCTATAGGCAGAATTATCAGTCCAAAGAAGAAATCGGGGTAACTCAATGCCCATATGGGCAATTTTTAGAGCATCGGAATAAGATATTTGCTCCTGTCCAGTTTCATCCAAATATGCAGTCTTCAACTCATCAAGTAGAGTCATGGCTTCTGCAAAATATTTGACAGAATTTTCCTGTTCAGTTAAGTTAACTGTCCCTTCATTGGTCCTTCTGCCCGTGGCATCCATATGAGGGAAAGGTCCCAATATCATTTTGGGGCCAGCTGGATGATAATCATTTGGTGAAAAGGCTAAATACGGAAATCCGTTTCTGTCGTATATTTCCTCAAATCCAAAAATATCCAAAATATCTGGATCTTTAAATTCATTAACTTGAGTTAGTATTTCAGGCTTAATAACTGTCATGAGCTGATTTTACTATATTTAATCATAATAATTGATTAATGCAATTCATGTCGGTCACTCCTTGCTACTCCAGCGTATATTTAAGCTTTGCTCTTTCCGCTCATGCTTGCTAACTTGCGTATTAAAAAATTAGCTATGTTGAGCCAATGCCCGGCCGGTTTTGCTACTTTTGTCGGCCAAAAGTAGGAGGTTTGGTACTTTGCAAAAGTACTACTCTAGGAACTATTGGACAATGCCAGCCCCGCGGTTGTATCATCCTCTAAATCTGGCGCTGCTAGTGCTTCAGTGGCCACTGCCTCGAAAGAAACCTGACCCATCAACCGACTTACGATTTCCCTACGTTGCTCAACAGGCAAAGCCATCAACTCCTGATACGTAGTTGCATCGTCCTCTGTGTCAAGGTTGGCAAAATGTTCTTGTAGCCTAATCATACTTTCGGGTATTTTATTACTCATATTTTCTCCTTTTAAGCCCAGTATACATAAAAAAGAGCCCAAATGGGCTCTTTTTTATCTGTTAAGCGTTGCCTTAACTACAGCCAGTGGTTGAGCCACAGGAGGTGCAAACGTAGCATGTCCCGGCCCTCATCGTCTGGTTTCCGCAGTTATAGCAAAGCGGTGCTGATTCGTCTCGGCGCACGACTTTCTTCTCTGGCTGGCTGGTAGACGCGCTGGCTGAAATTGACGGTGCCGGTGCCGTACTGGCCTCGGCAATCTTGGGTTCTTCGGCAATCTCCTGCTCGGCCTGGGCGATCTCGGCCTCGACGGCTGTCTCGTCCAGCAGGCTGGCCTGGCCTTCGGGCATATCGTCTATATGTGCTAGGCCGACTTCCAGCTGGTCATCAAAACTCAGGTAAGTTTTGCCCAAACGGCGGAAGATGTAATCGATTATCGAACTGGCAGTCTGGATTTCCGGATCGTCGGTTATTCCAGCCGGCGCGAAACTGGTGTTGGTAAAGTTCAGTACGTAGTTCTTGAGAGGTACGCCGAACTGAAGGCCGTAACTAACAGAGATAGCGAAGGAATCCAGCACGCCGCGAAGGGTGGAACCCATCCGAGCGACACTGATGAAGAGTTCACCTGGCGAACCGTCTTCGTATTCGCCGACGATGGCATAGCCGCGGACGCCGCCGACCGTGAACTTAAAGATCTTGGAGTCACGGATCCGCGGCAAGTTCTTACGAACCGCGCCACGTACCATGGTTGTGTCCTGATGAGCAGCTTCGGCCACAGCTTCGGCTACCGCTTCTTCGACATTGACGGCTGTATGCGCGGCAACAGCCGGTGTATCCTCTTTGCTGCCTTCTTTTTTGGCCATGGACAGCGGCTGGGCAACTTTGCAGTTATCGCGGTAGATGGCTACGGCTTTTAAGCCGAGTTTCCAGGACTCCAGGTGCAGCTGCTCGACTTCTTCGATAGTCACTTCTTCGGGCATGTTGACGGTCTTACTAATCGCTCCGGACAAGAACGGCTGGACGGCGCTCATCATTTTGACATGGCCCATGTAGTGGATGGCGTTATCGCCCATACTGCAGGCGAACACCGGCAAATGTTCTTCTTTGAGGTGAGGCGCGCCGATAATGGTCTTCTCGACGTCTATGTAATTGATGATATCCTCGGTCTGAGATCGGTTGTAGCCAAGAGCCTTTAGGGCCCGAGGTACAGTCTGGTTGACGATGAACATCGTGCCGCCGCCGACCAGTTTTTTAACCTTGGTCAGGCCTAGGTCCGGCTCGATGCCGGTGGTATCGCAGTCCATCATCAGTCCAATAGTACCGGTCGGTGCCAGCAAAGTGGCCTGGGAGTTACGTACTCCGTAACGCTCACCCAGCTCCACAGCCTCATCCCATGAGGAGGCGGCGGCCAACAGCAGTTCTTCGCTAACCATCGAGGGATCGATTTTCTTAACCTCATCGCGGTGCATACGCAGAACCTTATTCACGCCTTCCTGGTCTTTGTGATAACCGGCAAACGGCCCGACAACCTTGGCAATCTTGGCGCTGGTGGCATAAGCATGGCCGGTCATCAAAGCAGTAATAGCCGCAGCTTGGGCCCGGCCTTCGTCGGAATCGTATGGCAAGCCCTGGGCCATCAATAGTGCACCCAGGTTAGCATAACCAAGTCCCAACTCACGGTAGGCCCGGGCAGTCTTGGCGATGTTCTTTGTTGGATATTCACTGTAGCCGACCAGGATTTCCTGGGCGGTAAACATCACTTCTACGGTGTGCTTAAAAGCTTCGATATCGAAACTGAAGTCATCGTTCAGATAGTGCAACAGGTTGATCGATGACAAATTACAAGCCGAATTATCCAGGTGCATGTACTCGCTGCAGGGGTTGGAGGCGCTGATACGCCCGGCATTGGGCGTGGTGTGCCAGCGGTTAACTGTGGTATCAAACTGCATACCCGGGTCAGCACATTCCCAGGCAGCTTCGGCAACCTGCCGGAAGATTTCGCGAGCTTTTTTGGTCTCAATCACGCGACCGTCGGTCACGGCTACCAGATCATAATCGGCATCGTCTTGGACTGCCTGCATGAAATCGTCGGTTACTCGAACGGAGTTATTAGCGTTTTGGTATTGGACAGAATAAGAATCCTTGCCGTCCAAGGTCATGTCAAAACCGGCTTGTTCCAGCACCCGGGCTTTGCGTTCCTCGATAGCTTTACACCAGATGAATTCTTCAACATCCGGGTGGGAGGCATTCATAATCACCATCTTGGCCGCCCGGCGGGTCTTGCCGCCGGATTTTATGGCTCCGGCGCTGGCATCAGCTCCGCGCATAAAGCTCAGCGGGCCGCTGGCCGTACCGGCGCTCTTACCCAGCCGCTCTTTGGATGAGCGCAGACTGGAGACATTGATACCGCTGCCCGAGCCGCCTTTAAAGATCATGCCTTCTTCGGCGTACCAGTTTAAGATCGCCGGCATGGTGTCGTCTACGGCCAAGATAAAGCAGGCGCTGGCCTGCTGGGCCCGCTCGGCAACACCTATATTGAACCAGACAGGGCTGTTGAAGGCCGCCCGCTGGGTAGCCAGTATATATTTTAATTCTTCGCGAAAATCCTCGGCCTCGGCTTCGGAAGCAAAATAACTTTCCTGCAGGCCTTGGCGGGTTATAGTGTCGGCTACCCGGTTAATCAGAGTTTTCAAAGAGGCTTCGCGGCCTTTGGTGCCGGGCGTGCCGGTGAAATATTTTTGGGCGACGATATTAATGGAGTTCAAGCTCCAGGTGTCTGGAAATTCCACATCTTTTTGCTCAAAGACGGCTTTACCGGTCATGGGGTTAACTATCGCGCTATCGCGTTTGACCCACTTCAGGCTGTCATAAGCCTTATCTTTCGGCTTGGTAAACAGCCGCCTGACATTTTGTTTAGTTGCTTGCGCCATAGTCGTGTAACCCCTCTCTTTTTACTTTTTTTGCTTTTAAAGGTTTTTATTAGCTGAGCTTTTTTAGGGTGAATCGCCTATTGGACGGCAAAACACCACCCTTTGCTCCCTTTGGCATTTATTATGATAGTTCTAATAAACGCTCAAGGCAACAAATGGACATTTGATTTTTTTAGGCTTTTTATTTCGCAGCAGGTTTTTTGCGGCTCCGCTTCGCTCCGCCTTATGAGGACAAACCTACGGTTTTTCCTCATCGCGCCGGGTGCGGAATGAATCCGACACTCGGGCTACTCTTTTTCCCTTACTTAGTGGCAGGCCGCTTGGGGGTTTTGGGCTCTTTGCTTTCGCGGATTTTGTTAAGCTCGCGTTCGAACGATGAGATATCGCGGAATTTGCGGTAAACGCTGGCAAAACGAACGTAAGCTACTTCATTCAGCTTAGGCAGGCCTTCCATGACTAATTCACCGATGTCTACGGAACTGACTTCCGGCTCGCCGCGGCCATATAATTCACGTTCGATCCCGGCTACGAAACTTTCCTGTTGGAGATTGGTCACCGCCGTTTTCTCACAGGCCTGCTGTAAGCCTTTGAGTAGTTTTTCGCGGCTGAATAGCTCGCGGGTGCCGTCGCGTTTGACTACCACCAGGCTGGGCCGTTCCAGGCGTTCGTAGGTCGTGAAGCGGTAGCCGCAGTTCAAACATTCGCGGCGGCGGCGGATGGCGTCGTTATCGGCGACATCACGTGATTCGACCACTTTATTGTCCAGTGAGCCACACTTTTGGCACTTCACTTATTTAACCCCTTTCAAATTTCTGTTTAAGGTGCTGACGCTACTAGATGTAGTGTACGTGAATCTAATAGTAACCCCACACATAGCGCATATGCAAGTGGATTTTTGGTGTAGTTTTAACATGATTTTTTACAGATTGGCGTTTACTTTTTTGACTTTTTTTCGGCCTTCTCGCCATCGGAATCGGACTTTTTTTCATCTTCTGTTTTATCATCAGAATCTGCTTTTTGGTCATTGGTATCATCGTCGGAAGAATCGTCCTTGCTCGTATCGTCGTCATCACTGACGGTAGTGACTTTGGGCTTATCGGAGTCTACACCGAATTTGTCTAAGTCCTGTTTTTGGCCGCGCTTTGATAGTCGCCTCAGGAACGATGGTTTTTCCAGCTCTTCCTCTTTATCGGCCTTATTTTCTTCACTAGCCATGTTCTCTTCGTCCGGCAGGGCCCAGATGTTAGGTGTTTCTTCGGAATGGAAGTCTTCGGCCGGTGTGGAGTCGTCTTTTAACTCCATATCGATGCCGGCCATCGCCGCCTCGTCAATCTTGGTGTCGGCCGGGCTTTCTTCGCGGGCCATCCGTACTAGTTCAGCAGCTTTAGTATCACGGGTGGCAAAGTAACTGTCATCAAAGCCGGTAGCCACCACTGTCACGATAATCTCGCCTTCCAGCGCCGGATTGATGGTCGCCCCGAAGATGATGTTAGCTTCGGGGTCGGCAGCGGCTGTAATGGTCTCGGCTACGGTGTTGATCTCGTGCATGCTCATGTCCAGTCCACCGATGACATTGAATAATATGCCGCGGGCGCCATCTATAGAAACTTCCAACAGCGGCGAGCTGATCGCCTGGGTCGCGGCTTCCATGGCCCGGCTTTCACCGCTGGCCCGGCCGATACCCATCAGAGCTGATCCAGCACTGGCCATCACCGTCTTAACGTCGGCGAAGTCTAGGTTTACTAAGCCGTGCACCGTAATCAGGTCCGATATCCCCTGCACACCTTGGCGCAGTACATCATCAGCCACTTTAAAGGCTTCTAAAAGCGGTGTCCGGCGGTCTATGGTCTGGAGCAGGCGGTCGTTTGGGACAGTAATAAGCGTATCGACGTTACCGCGCAGGCGCTCGATAGAAGCGTCGGCGTTACGGCGTCGTTTTTCGCCTTCAAAGGCAAAAGGCTTAGTGACAAAACCGATGACCAGCGCCCCGGCGTCTTTGGCCGTCTTAGCGACAATCGGTCCGGCACCAGACCCAGTGCCGCCGCCGCCACCGAAGGTGATGAATATCATGTCGGCATCAGCTACGGCCTTTTGGACTTCGTCTTTGGATTCTTCGGCGGCCTGCTGGCCCAGAGTTGGGTCAGCACCCGCACCCAGGCCGCGAGTGGCTTTATTACCTATGTGGACCTTGTCGTTAGCCTTAGAGTGGTGCAGAGCCTGGGCATCGGTATTGATGGCCACAAAATCAACACCGGTAATCCCAGCATCGACCATCCGGTTGATGGCCGCTCCGCCAGCGCCACCGACACCGATTACTTTTATACGGGCAAAGGTTTCTACCGCAGGCTCTACTTTAGGCATAAATCTAAAACTCCAATGTTACTTAAGCAATTATATCCGCAGGCAGTGCCTGAATGCAATTAATACTCAGACATTTTTTGTGGATTTTCGGGTGAGTAAAATTTACGCGGAGCTGGATTTAATTTCAGCTGCGCTTACGAAATCGACCTAAAATTGTGTTCATTGACGAATTAACAGAGGTCAGAATACCGTGATTTTGCTCTACAAAACTGACTTCGGCAGACGGCCCTAAGTACATATCCAACAGCATCAGGCCGACGGCCGGCGCGAACTCGTATTCATCCATGCCGTCTACTACCCGCTTAATGTGCTTCCAGCTGGCCGTCCGGGCCGGCAGTTCCAGCGTTTCTTTAGCAAAATCAACCAATCCCGGCAGGTGCGAAGTGCCGCCGGTCAGAACCACACCGCCCGGCAGTTTGCGCGAGCGCTTAATTTTCTTAAGCTCATGGTCGGCGAACTCCAAGATTTCTTCTACCCTAGCTTCGACGATCAGACGCATCATCTCGCGGTCAAAGCGGAACTCCTCACCTTTGACTACAAAACTGGTCTCACCGATAGACTTCTTGCTTAGCGAGGCGTGCTTTAGTTTGATAAGCTCAGCTATGTCCAAATCAGTCTTGAGCCCGATAGCTAAGTCATTGGTGACGTGCGTGCCGCCCATCGGGATTACCGCTACGTGCTCGACTTCGCCGTCTTCTATGACTAATAAATTAGTCGTAGCGGCACCGATATCTAGCACGCAGACGCCGGACTCCTTCTGTTTGCGGTCCAAAACAGCTTCTCCAGCGGCCAAAGAGCTGATTGTCCGGTGTGAAGCCCGCAGTTCAGCCCTTTCCAGGGCCTGTTCTAGGCTTTTTAAGGCCGGTGTACTGGCTACTACTATATGAGTGTCTACTTCCAGGCGCACGCCGTGCATGCCCACCGGGTCTTTGATATTCTCTTGGCCGTCTAAACGGTAGTTCTTGGCAAACACCTGGATGATTTCCTTGTTAGCCGGCAGCTGGACCACTGTGGCGGCTTCTTCTACGCGCATCCGGTCTTCTATGCTTATCTGCCTATCCGCCGAGCTGATGGCCACTACCCCCTTGGAATTAACACCTTCCACATGGGTGCCATTAACATTGACGGTAGCTCGGTGGACTTCGCGGCCACTCATCCGTTCGGCTTCCTGTACAGCATTGGCGATGGCTTGGGCGACTTCTTCTATATGGGCGACGTTGCCTTTGCGCATACCGGTGTTTTCGGCCTTAGAGTATCCGATTACGGTTGGAATAGGCGAATCAGCTGATAGCTCACCAACCACACAGCGGACAGCGGTGGTACCGATATCCAGCCCTACGTAGTACTGCAATTGTTGTTCGCTCATATTTTTGTGTTTTTATTATATAAGAATACCCTCGCAGTATACTGCTAGAGGTAAAAACAAGCAATAGTCCTGGTAAACTTTAAAAGTGTACGTTATGTACGATGTGAATCGGGACTGTCGGAACGAGGTTCTGAAGATAACGACTTAGAGTCCGTGCTTATACTTTCGGGCGGTGGTAGCTCTACTAGCCGGCGCATAGATCCTACCAAAGCAGCATGTGCTTTCTGAACTTCATCAGTCTCGTGCGGTTTATATCGGTTTTTAAAGAGGCCAAGGATCCGCAGGGGTTTGCGCGGTTTTCTAGGAGGACCTTCTGGATGAAAAGTTGCCATTATTTTCCTTGTTAGATTTAAGTTTTAAGAATTCTATCCACATCAGCTCGTTTAGCTTCATCAGTTGGCATACCTAGTTGGATCTCTCTATCGGCCACTTCACCTCGCAAGTTACTTAATATTCCGGCTGCAGCATGTACAGTCTCATCTGGAGAGAGTTCTACTCCCCGCTTAGAATACTCTGGAGATACATTTAACTTGCCTTGAAGAGGTGATCCTTCAGGCTTATTAGGATGAGTACTGCCAAAAGTGTTAATCTCAATGGAATCCCCATAAGATTTATCCGGATTATAGCCACTAACTTTCAAGCGTTTGTTTAAATCAAGACCCTGCTCTGGATAGTAGAAGTTCCCTTTTACCTGAGTGGTAGCAACATCTGAACGATGAGTTAATGAATAGTTATCATGGCCCATTCCCTTATAACCGGAGTTTGCCAGTTCGTCTGTTCTTCCGCCAGATGCATGAGTTCTATTAACCCTAGGATCATCAACACCACTATTTCTAGCCCTAGCTACTATCATATTACCAATGCGTATGATTTGGTCTGATTGAGCCTGTTCGCGTTCTTCATTAGTCCCGTTTTTCTTAATATCACGAGATTGGGCTAAGTTAGATTTGGTTAATACTTCGTTCATTTTTGTGTTCCTTTTTGTTTTTGCGAACTTGGTTTTATACTATCACACTTATGCTTAAAAGTCAAGAATTATCTAGTCGTCGAATGGGTCGTGGTTGTGCAACCGTGCATCATATTGTCCTTTTCGGGCGCGGTCAAACACGGTAGTGATTATTCTGGCATTTCGTAATGGATACAATAGCCTTCTAAGTCCCTTCTTACCAAGTCGGGTATGTAGGTCTGCGGTCTCTGTTTGAAGGTCGTCTTGATGAGCAACTTCACGGTGTCTCTGGGCAGTCAGTTTTGCAGCTTCCGCCCGCCGATTTTGGGTTTCTGGATCCGGAGCTGGGTTGTCTCTCCGCCAGGCCTCATACACAGCTTTACGGGCCTCGTCCTGCCGGGTTTTTTCACTTTGCAGTTGCTCTTTCCAAGCCTGGTAAGCCAAAAGCTTCGAACCTCTAGCTTCTGCCGAGGATCCCGGCGCGTGTTCGAGAGTAATAGGGCTTTCACCTACATGTTTTTCGATAGTTTGTGTTGGTCGAGTTTCTAATTGTTCTGTCATTTTTATTTTTATGAACTTGTTATCATTGTATCACACTTATGTTAAAAAGTCAACCATCGCTCGTCCAAAGCTTTCTGGAATACTCCGCTCACTTGATACCTATAGTTGTAAAGCCAGCCTTTGACTCGGAGGACTCGTTTGCCAATTAGGCAAACTTCAGACATCTCCTCGCACCCAAGGTTAGACTGATTTACATCAACGGCTTCAGGCTCGCTGCTCATATTCCAGAAAGGTTTGGCTTCGCTTAACAAATTATCCGATTGCACAATGTTCAGACTCTCATTTTTAATAGGTACTTTGCTCAATTGTTAAGTAGTACGGGCTTGCCTACCCGATTGGCGCTTTTAACGGTTGGAGCCTTTTGTAACTTCTTGATATAAGAGTTTTCCTTACCGCTGGGAACTGTGACATATAGCAGCCTGAGGCTGCTTTGAGGTTGGTTTGAAAGCCCCAGTCCTGAAGCGACCAATATTGTTTTAATCCGGTCGTATTTAACGTCTTGGTGCCAGATTACTTCTACCCATTTTTCTCCGGTTCCTGCCCGGTTATTAGCCGGGTCCGCGCTGTCATCAAAGAATTTATCGACTTCCGGATATTTGCTGAGTTTGTTTTGTATAACTGAGAATTGCTCGCTTTTTATTGCCCTGTAAGACCTGGGCGTAAAGTCATCACTAATAAGTTCCGGGTGCTCAACTGTAAGGTTATAAGAAGCCGCCACGGCCAGCGCCTGCTGGGCGGTTACCCCGTCCTTGAATATAACGGAAAGCTCTCGTGGAACGTAGTCATTTTCAGAAAGTGTTGAATCCGACGTTGCATCGTGGCTGCGCTGGTAAACAATCCAGCCAATACCGCCAGTTACAACCAGGGCGATTATGAATGTTAACAATAAGTAGTGCGCAAAACCTCTTTCAGCGCGCTTATGTTTCATGGCTTAATATTATCACCGAATTGTGTCTAGAATCCCGGCGCTGTCATAACGAAGAACAAAGCTTAAAGTGTTATCAAATATTTGATAACGACTTTTTCTGAGCTGGTTTTGCCGATGTCAATCTGGCGGCCGCCGTCTTTTTCTATGACTTTTCGGGACGCGATATTATCTTCATCGGCCGTTAGGGAGAGTTGGGTTAGCCCGTGCTTCTTAGCTTCTTTCTTTACAAGTCTCAGTGCGGTGGTGGCATAGCCGTGGTTACGATACGCCGGTTTTACCTCGTAATAAACATTGCTTTCAAAACCGGCGGGCATTTCAGCACTTTTTGACGGAACTAACCTTAGTTGGGCCATCCCAACCACAGTACCTGATACATCCAGAATATCGTACTCATAAAGCCGGCGGTCTTTATCAAAGGATTTTTGCCTAATCATGCCTGTGTGAGGATTTCGGCAGAGTCTTCGGTAATCAGTACAGTGTGTTCGAAGTGGGCACCAAGTGAGCCGTCTTTCATAATGATAGCGCTCTTATCTTTGTTAAATGCAATGTGCCAATCGCCCAAAGCGGCCATCGGCTCGATAGCGATTGTCATACCCTGGTGCAATACCGGACCAGTACCGGCAACCCCATAGTTCGGGATATTCGGAGCTTCGTGGATCTGGTAGCCGACACCATGACCGACTAGCTCGCGGATGACTCCGAGGCGGTATTTCTTTTCTAATACTTCTTGAACAGCTGAAGAAATATCCCCTACCCGAGTGCCTTCACCTTTTATAGCGGCGATTCCGGCCTGCAGTGCTCTTTGGGTGCCCTCTACCAGCCTTCTGGCATCGGCGTCTTTGGACTGCCCCGCAATGACGCTCAAGGCCGAATCGTTAATCATACCTTTATAGCCGAGTGTCAGGTCGACTTTGACTACGTCACCGCCTTTGATTGGGTCGTTTTGCGGGACACCGTGCACGATAGCATTGTTAACAGATATACAGACCACGTCCGGGAAGCCCTCGTAGCCCAAGACCACCGGCTGCATCTTGTGTAGTTTGATTTTTTCAGCAGCCACTGCCGAGATTTCTTTGGGTTTAACACCGGGTGCCACCATGGATTTAAGGTCCTGTAGAATTTGGGCCAGTAGCTTGCCGCCCGCTCGCATATTTTCAAGATCGGCTGGTGTCTTAGCTCTCATGGTTTCAGTTTTAATAATTTTGCAATGTCGTTTTGTATCTGTTCGGGAGTTCGTTTGCCATCAACTTCATTAACCGTAAAACCAGCCTGGCGTAGATGGTCTAAGACAGGCGTTGTTATCTGCTCATAATCTTTTAGGCGCTGGGCGATCACTTCTTCTTTATCATCCTGGCGACTGCGCTGTCTTAAGCGTTGTAAGACGACTTCTTTGGTCACTCTAAGATGGATGATGCTGGTCAGCATAACTTCTTTGGACTTTATCTTATCTATTAACCAATCGGCTTGGGCTAAAGTTCGTGGCGCGCCGTCTAAGATGCACTCTTGGGTGCCAGCGCCGGCGGATTTGAGGGCGGGCTCCAGCAATGACAGAATATAGTTATCACTGATCAGCCGGCCGGCCAGCATGGTTTCTTCAATTTGGGGCGTCAGGTTTTCCCGCAGTAAATCGCTGGTCGAAATATAGGGGCATTTGAGCTTATCAACCAGACGCCTGGCCTGCTCGCTCTTGCCCGAACCGACGACGCCAAAGAGGATAATCATCGGCTACGGCTTTCTACGAGGATTTTTAGTCCGAGCTCTTGTCTTATCTGCTCATTAATTTCTTCGATTGAAGCAGTCGCATCTACATTATGTACTTTGATCCCTTGCGCCTTTAAGTACTCAAGGACCGGTTTGGTATATGTTTCATAAACTTTAAAACGCTGGTCTATCGCCTGTTGGCTGTCATCATGGCGCCCCCGGCCACTTAAGCGCTTTGCTGCTTCTTCTGGTGTCATTACCAAGTGTATGACACCAGTCAGTTTGATTTGTCCAGACTTAACCAAGCCGACAAACCACTGGGCTTGTTCTATATACCGCGGCGACCCGTCTAATATACATTCTTGGTGCTTCGCGCCTTTTTCTTTAAAATCCCGCTCTAAAAGAGCGATTGTTATCCGATCGTCAATTGGCTTACCCGCCGCCAAATCCTTTTTTTGATCACCGGCTAAGTTCTTTCTAAGTAGCTCTCCGCTGTAGACCCAGGGGCAATTAAGTTGTTGGGCAAGTAAGTCGCGCTGGGTGCTTTTACCGGAACCGGCAATGCCGATGATGGCAATCATTATTAGCCAAGTTTCTCTTTGACAAGTTTAGCAATCAGCGCGCCGTCGGCGGTGCTGCCCGCACGGGCCCGGACTGTGCCGATGATCCGGCCCATGTCCTGCATAGTTGGCGAGCCAGCTTTGGAGATTTCTTCATCGACTATTTGTGATACTTGTTCCTCGCTCAGCTGCTCCGGCAAGTAGGAATCTATGATGTTTTTTTCGGACAGCTCGGCTTCGGCTCGCTCATCGGCGCCGCCTTGGTGATAAAGTTCAGCAGCCTCGGCGCGCTTCTTGGATTCTCGGGCCAGGACTTTTTGGATTTGTTCGTCACTTAAGCCGGTTTCGCGGGCTCCGGCACTGATGGCCTCATTTAATAACGCGCTTTTGACGTTGCGCAGGGTCTCAACTTTGGGCTTATCACCAGCAAGGAGAGCAGCTTTGAGGTCCTGCTCTATCTTCTCTTGCATTTCGTCTTATCTCCCGAGTTTGAGTTTCTTAATCTTATCGGCTTTGCGCTGGCGGCGCACGATGGCTTTAGCCCGACGGTCGCGTTTGCTCATGGGCTTTTCAAAATACTGGGTGGACTTAGCAGTCGCCAAAACTCCCGACTGTTGGACTTTGCGCGTAAAACGGCGCAAAAGGTTTTCTACAGATTCTTTAGAATCTTTACGTGTGACTTGAATCATAGGTGTAATTGTACTTTATTGGGCAGATTTTCCAAAGCTGCTTTAAGGGCGCTGCTGGATATTTTGGCGGCGATTGGCAGCCACGCGTTGTGATTTTAATACGATACTTTGGAGTTCTTTGAATATCGGAAACTGCTTGTTAGTGTAATAAATCTTGGTATTGCTTTGGCGTTCAGAAATCAGGAACCCGATTTTTTCCAGGCGCTTTAATTCGCGCTGGATATTGCCGGCATCCTCTTTGATTAGCTTGGCCAGTCCCCTGACATGGGTTTTGAAATCCGGATACTTAGCATATACCACGATGATTTTTCGGCGCACACGACTAGTAATGAACGTATCTAACATAAGCTCGTTTATTGTTTCCCTTACAACGGATAGTATAGAACATTTGATGCAATGCCTGCAACGTTTTTTACGTGGACAATGGTTATTAAATGTTGTAAAGTATACTTTGAAGTGTACGCAGTTTAGGAATGCATCTTAGGCAAAAACCGTACCACTCGATCCTTAAGGAGGCGGAATGGGACCCCGTAGAAATAGTTTGCCAGACACCCCAAGACAGCGAATCATCCGGGAAGTCGGGGCAATTGCCGCAGAAGCTGGCGTGTCCGTTAGCCAGTACACCTTCGAAAACGATGACACAAGGATCAACTTGAGATTCTTCGGTGGCCTGATTCCTGTCGACCTCAAGCAAGCCGGTCTGAGTGGCAACTACAAATACGGCTCCCGTCGGGAAGACGGGAAATTCGAGCGCTGGAACCCGAACCAGCTTCGAAAGTACCTTTACGACAAGTCACACCCGCAGAAGAGCAGCTGAAAGGACTTCGTAGACCAAGATCTTGTAAACAAGCCCCGATGCAAGTCTGCCTCCGGCAGGGGCCACTCGGTCCCTGCCTTCGCGCCATGCGCTAAAGCCGCGCATGGCGTTCGTCAATTATTAATATAGGGTTAGAATAGGCTGATGAGGTATTACGAGGTGCTTTTGGCCGATTCAAAGTATCATTCCAGCG